>NZ_CP017184.1:1899365-2215926 GCF_001729805.1 Enterobacter roggenkampii
CACGGATTGGGGAAGATCAGCTCTTCTACTGCCTGCAGCGCGGGATCAGCGAAGAGGATGCCATCTCGATGATCGTAAACGGCTTCTGTAAGGACGTGTTCTCTGAACTGCCGCTGGAATTTGCCGTTGAAGCCCAGAAACTCCTCGCCATTAGTCTTGAACACAGCGTCGGTTAAGGAAAGCACATGTTAAGCATTAAAGATTTACAGGTCAGCGTAGAAGATAAAGCCATCCTGCGTGGCCTCAATTTTGACGTCAAGCCGGGCGAAGTCCACGCCATCATGGGGCCGAACGGTTCCGGGAAAAGTACGCTTTCTGCGACGCTGGCGGGACGCGAAGATTATGAGGTGACCCACGGCTCGGTCGAATTTAACGGCAAAGATCTGCTGGAGATGTCGCCGGAAGACCGCGCGGGCGAGGGCATCTTTATGGCCTTCCAGTATCCGGTAGAAATCCCCGGCGTCAGCAACCAGTTCTTCCTGCAAACCGCGCTCAACGCGGTGCGGAAATACCGGGGGCTGGAGGCGCTCGACCGCTTCGACTTCCAGGATTTAATGGAAGAGAAAATCAAGCTGCTGAAAATGCCGGAAGATTTGCTCACCCGCTCGGTGAACGTCGGTTTTTCCGGCGGCGAGAAAAAGCGTAACGACATTCTGCAAATGGCGGTGCTGGAGCCCGAGCTGTGCATTCTGGATGAGACCGACTCCGGTCTGGATATCGACGCCCTGAAGATTGTCGCTGACGGGGTGAACGCCCTGCGCGACGGCAAGCGCTCGTTTATTATCGTCACCCACTACCAGCGCATTCTGGACTACATCAAGCCGGATTACGTCCACGTGCTTTACCAGGGACGCATTGTGAAATCCGGTGATTTCACGCTGGTTAAACAACTGGAGGAGCAGGGTTATGGCTGGCTTACCGAACAGCAGTAATGCGCTCCAGCAGTGGCACCGGCTGTTTGAAGCCCAGGGCGGCACGCGCTCTGAGCAGGCGCAACAGCATCTGCAGCAGATGCTGCGTCTTGGCCTGCCGACGCGTAAGCATGAGAACTGGAAGTACACCCCGCTTGATGGCTTGCTGAACGCCGAGTTTGTGACCCGCCTGGCGGATCTCACGCCTGCACAGCGTGACGCGCTGGCAGTGGGCGTGGATGCCGTGCGCCTGGTGTTTGTCGACGGTCAGTTCCGCCCTGAGCTGAGCGACACGCTCCAGGAGAGCGGATTTGAGATTGAGATAAACGACGATCGCCAGCGCCTGAGCGCCCCGGTTCAGCCTGAGGTCTTTCTGCACCTGACCGAAAGCCTGGCCCGCAGCGTGACGCATATCCGCGTGAAGCGTAACCAGCGTCCGGCCAAACCGCTGCTGCTGATGCACATCACTCAGGGTCTGGACGGTGACGAAATCAATACCGCGCACTATCGCCACCATCTTGAGCTGGCGGAGGGGGCGGAGGCCACGGTCATCGAACACTACGTCAGCCTCAATGAGACACGTCACTTTACCGGGTCGCGACTGACGATGAACGTGGCGGCGAATGCCCAGCTACACCACATCAAGCTGGCGTTTGAGAATGCGCAGAGCCACCACTTTGCCCATAACGACATTGTCCTGGGACAGGATGCCGCCGCGTACAGCCACAGCTTCCTGCTCGGCGGGGCGGTGCTGCGCCACAACACCAGCACGCAGCTTAACGGTGAAAACACCACGCTGCGCATCAACAGCCTGGCGATGCCGGTTAAATCAGAAGTGTGTGACACGCGCACCTGGCTGGAACACAACAAAGGCTACTGCAACAGCCGCCAGCTGCATAAAACCATCGTGAGTGATAAAGGGCGTGCGGTGTTTAACGGCCTGATTAACGTGGCGCAGCACGCCATTAAAACCGACGGGCAGATGACCAACAACAATCTGCTGTTAGGTCGCCTGGCGGAGGTGGACACCAAGCCGCAGCTGGAGATCTACGCCGACGACGTGAAGTGCAGCCACGGTGCGACGGTCGGGCGAATCGACGACGAGCAGATGTTCTACCTGCGCTCTCGCGGCATCGACCAGCAGGCGGCGCAGAAAATGATTATCTACGCGTTTGCCGCCGAACTGACGGAAGCGCTGCACGATGGTCAGTTAAAACTGCAGGTGCTGGATCGGATCGGTCAGCGCCTGCCTGGAGGCGAAGCATGAGTTTTCCCGTCGAAAAAGTACGGGCAGATTTCCTGGTTCTGACCCGTGAAGTAAACGGTCTGCCGCTGGCCTACCTGGACAGCGCGGCCAGCGCGCAGAAGCCGAATCAGGTGGTGAATGCCGAAGCCGAGTTCTATCGCCACGGCTATGCCGCCGTGCATCGCGGTATTCACACCCTGAGCGCCGAGGCGACCCAGCGTATGGAAAACGTGCGCACGCAGCTTGCTGCCTTCCTTAACGCCCGCTCGCCGGAAGAACTGGTCTTTGTTCGCGGGACCACCGAAGGGATCAACCTTGTTGCTAACAGCTGGGGCAACGCGCAGGTCCACGCGGGGGATAACATCATCATCACCCAGATGGAGCACCACGCCAATATCGTGCCGTGGCAGATGCTCTGCGAGCGCGTGGGCGCCCAGCTGCGGGTGATCCCGCTAAACGCTGACGGGACGCTTCAGCTTGAGCAGCTTGACCTCTTGCTGGATGACCGCACGCGGCTGGTGGCGGTTACCCAGGTCTCCAACGTGCTGGGGACCGAAAACCCGGTGGCAGAGATCGTCGAGAAGGCCCACCAGGCGGGCGCAAAGGTCCTGATTGACGGCGCGCAGGCGGTGATGCACCACGCGGTTGACGTCCAGGCGCTGGACTGTGATTTCTACGTCTTTTCAGGCCACAAGCTCTACGGGCCGACCGGGATTGGCGTGCTGTATGTGAAAGAAGAGATCCTGCAGGCGATGCCGCCGTGGGAAGGGGGCGGGTCGATGATCGCCACCGTCAGCCTGACGGAAGGCACAACCTACGCGCGCGCCCCGTGGCGTTTTGAGGCGGGCACGCCCAACACCGGGGGCATTATCGGGCTGGGGGCGGCGGTCTCTTACGTCTCTGCCATCGGTCTTGATGCCATTCAGGAGTATGAACAGCTGCTGATGCACTACGCGCTTGCAGAGCTTGCCAGCGTGCCGGATTTGACCCTCTACGGACCTGCCGATCGGCAAGGGGTAATCGCGTTTAATCTTGGGAAACACCACGCCTATGACGTGGGCAGTTTCCTCGATAACTACGGCGTGGCGGTCCGCACCGGGCACCACTGCGCCATGCCGCTGATGGCGTTTTACCAGGTGCCGGCAATGTGCCGCGCATCGCTGGTGATGTACAACACGACGGAAGAGGTCGACAGGCTGGTGGCGGGGCTCAAGCGCATTCACCAGCTGCTGGGCTAACGGAGAGGCAAAAGATGGCAGAGCTGCCGGACAAAGATAAATTGCTGCGCAACTTCTCGCGTTGCGCAAACTGGGAAGAGAAGTATCTCTATATCATCGAGCTGGGACAGCGCTTGCCGCCGCTCGATGAAGAGGCGCACAGCCCGGAAAACAGTATTCAGGGCTGCCAGAGCCAGGTGTGGATTGTGATGGCGCAGTCGGATGATGGCACGATTGAATTGCGCGGCGACAGCGACGCCGCGATTGTAAAAGGGCTTATTGCGGTCGTCTTTAGCCTTTACCAGCAGATGTCGGCGCAGGACATTGTCGCGTTCGATGTTCGTCCGTGGTTTGAAAAAATGGCCTTAACCCAACACCTCACCCCGTCCCGCTCTCAGGGACTGGAAGCGATGATTCGCGCCATCCGCGCCAAAGCTGCAATCCTTAGCTAGACTTACAGAACAGCATTCATTCTGTTTCGCGAGGTGGTTCCCGCCTCGCTGGTTTTTCAGCTTTCTGGCGTTCTGTCAGTGAATAAGGAATCTCAGCATGAAGCGCGCGTCTCTCATTACTCTATTACTCCTCAGTTCGCTCGGCGCCCTTCATTCGGCCCGCGCGATGGACTATCCGTTGCCGCCCGCAGGCAGCCGTCTGATTGGGCAAAATCAAACCTACACGATACAGGAAGGGGATAATAAGCTGCAGACCATCGCCCGCCGGTTTAATACGGCGGCGCAGGTGCTCCTGGAAACCAACAATACCATTGCGCCGGTAAACCCTGCGCCGGGAACCGTGATAACCATTCCGTCGCAAATGCTGTTGCCGGATACGCCCCGCGAGGGGATTGTGGTGAATCTTGCTGAGCTTCGGCTCTACTACTTCCCGCCGGGGCAAAATATTGTTCAGGTTTATCCTCTGGGTATAGGGCAACTGGGGCTGGAAACGCCGGTGACGACCACGCGGGTGAGCCAGAAGATCCCGAATCCCACCTGGACACCCACGCCGGGCATACGAGCACGTTCTCTGGAGCAGGGCATTAAACTGCCTCCGGTGGTCCCTGCCGGGCCAAATAACCCCCTGGGACGCTTCGCACTGCGTTTAGGCGTGGGGAATGGGGAATATCTCATTCATGGCACCAGCGCGCCGGACAGCGTTGGCCTGCGTGTCAGCTCTGGCTGTATGCGGATGAACGCCCCGGACATTAAGGCGCTGTTCGAACAGGTGCGGGTGGGCACGCGGGTGCAGATTATTAATGAACCCGTGAAGTTTTCCGTGGAGCCGGATGGTAAACGCTATATTGAGGTCCACCGTCCGTTGGCGCAGGTAGAAGGGGAAAATCCGCAGGTCTCGCCCATTACCCATTCCGCCGACTTTGCGGCCTTTGTTTCTCAGGCAGGAAGCGATAAGGCGCTGATTGATAAAGCGCTGTCACGTCGTGCCGGGATCCCGGTTATCGTGTCGTCCGGTAGCGGCCCGTCAGCCAGCAATAGCGTGTTGTCGGTGCAGAACAGCCGGGTGTCTGCTGCGGTGGCGGAAGATGAAGGGGAGAGGGTGACGCAGTAGGCGTTTGACGCAGGCAAAAAAAATGGCGCACAATGTGCGCCATTTTATTAACAGGTACTATTACTTACGGTATTTAGTAGCCTGGTTGTCCAGACGCTGGTTAGCGCGAGCTGCGTCGTCTTTAGCAGCCTGAACGTCGGAACGCATTGCGTTCACGTCGTTGCTCAGCTGGTCAACTTTAGCGTTCAGAGTCTGAACGTCAGAAGACAGCTGATCGATTTTAGCGTTGCTGGAGCAACCAGCCAGCAGAGTAGAACCCAGGATTACCGCGCCCAGTACCAGTTTAGTACGATTCATTATTAATACCCTCTAGATTGAGTTAATCTCCATGTAGCGTTACAAGTATTACACAAAGTTTTTTGGGTTGAGAATATTTTTTTGATGGGAATACACCTATTTTTGATCGTTCGCTCAAAGAAGCACCGAATCAGCCCTTTTCGGGCAAAAATCTAAGAAAAAAAAGGCATTTATCATCGGATTCATCTTAGATAATTCGCAATTAAATAGAAAAACCCGATTTGCATTTTGAATGCGTTTGGCTAATGCCGGGAATAAAAAAAGCGCCCAATGGGCGCTTTTTATCCAAATTAATTCGTTCGGGAATTATTACAGCACGTGAACAGATGCGGTATTGGTGGTGCCGCTTGGTACCAGGGCGCCAGAAACCATTACCACAACGTCGCCTTTCTGCGCCAGACCGCTTTCCAGAGCCAGTGCTTTACCCTGAATGTAGAAATCGTCAGTAGAGGCGATCTCTTTAACCAGGTGCGCAACGACGCCTTTGCTCAGCACCAGCTGACGAGCGGTGGTTTCGTTGGTGGTCAGGGCCAGGATGGTCGCATCCGGGAAGTATTTACGCACGGCGCGCGCAGATTTACCGCCCTGAGTAGCAACCACAATCAGTGGTGCTTCCAGTTTCTCAGCAGTTTCTACCGCACCGCGGCATACTGCTTCGGTGATACGCAGCTTGCGGCTGTCGTTGTTGAAGTCCAGACGGCTGGTCATCACGCGGTCAGTACGTTCACAGATGGTCGCCATGATGCCGACCGCTTCCAGCGGGTATTTACCTTTCGCGGATTCACCGGACAGCATTACTGCGTCAGTACCGTCGAGAATGGCGTTCGCCACGTCGCCTGCTTCAGCGCGGGTTGGGCGTGGGTTTTTGATCATGGAGTCCAGCATCTGCGTGGCGGTGATAACCACTTTACGCGCGCGCACACACTTCTCGATCATCATCTTCTGCGCGAAGATCACTTCTTCAACAGGGATTTCTACGCCCAGGTCACCACGTGCAACCATGATGCCGTCAGACGCTTCGAGGATTTCGTCGAAGTTGTTCAGGCCTTCCTGGTTTTCGATTTTGGAGATGATCTGGATCTTCTCGCCGCCGTGTGCTTTCAGGTGCTCACGGATTTCAACCACGTCGGAACGCTTACGGATGAAGGAGGCCGCGACGAAGTCAACGCCTTGCTCGCAGCCGAAGATCAGGTCCTGTTTGTCTTTTTCAGCCAGGGCTGGCAGCGCGATGGAGACGCCCGGCAGGTTAACGCCTTTGTTTTCGCCCAGGTCGCCGTTGTTCAGCACTTTACAGATAACTTTGTTGCCTTCGATAGCGGTGACTTCCATACCGATCAGGCCATCGTCGACCAGCACGGTGTTACCAACGGACAGATCGCTGGTGAAGCCTTCGTAGGTCACTGCAACGATTTCGCTGTTGCCGACCACGGATTTGTCGGTGGTGAAGGTGAAGGTCTGGCCCGCTTTCAGAGAGACGTCGTTACCGCCTTCCAGCTTGATGGTACGGATTTCTGGACCTTTGGTATCCAGCAGGATGGCCGCTTTTTTACCGGTCTTGCTCATCACGTTGCGCAAGTTCTGGATGCGCTGGCCGTGTTCTGCGTAGTCGCCGTGGGAGAAGTTCAGACGCATCACGTTCATGCCGGCATCCAGCATTTTGCTCAGCATCTCTTCAGATTCGGTTTTCGGGCCGATAGTACAAACAATTTTCGTCTTTTTCATGACAGTCTTAGTCTTTAAGTTGGGAAGGATATGGAAATCTCGCTCCGGGGGCGCACCGCCGCGGAGTCAAACCTGTGTTGCAAAAGAGTATATGACACGCACTAAGGATAGGAGACATCAAATGAGCGTGCAGAAGAAAGTGTGCCTGAGTGACAGCCCAACGAAGGAGAGGAGAAGTTGTACGTTGTTTTTTGTATTCCAAGCGCTGAAACCATTCACCAGGGATTAGGCGCGCATTATACGCTGATTTTAAGATAAAAGGAAAATGGAAACGGTGTTTCAGAAATAATCTGTGCTGTTTCACATAATATTGTTATCAAGGCGTTAAGCCATGATGACAACTTATCGCGGCAGGTGAGGGACCTGCCGCACTTTGCTTATTTTTGCAGCGCCTGGCTGAGGTCGGCAATCAGGTCTTTAGGATCTTCAATCCCCACCGACAGGCGGATCAGCTGCGGCACAATGCCGTTCGCAAGACGTTGCTCAAGCGGAATTGAGGCGTGGGTCATGCTGTAAGGCTGGCTCACCAGACTTTCCACGCCGCCCAGGCTTTCCGCAAGGGTGAACAACTTCAGGTTGCGAATCACCTCGGTGGCGCGTTGCGCATCGCCTTTTACCACGACGGAAATCATGCCACCGGGCAGCGCCATCTGCGTGCGGGCAAGCTGATACTGCGGATGCGATTCCAGTCCTGGATAGTACACGTTTTCGACCAGCGGATGCTGCTCCAGCCATTGCGCAATGGCCAGCGCGTTGGTGCTGTGCTTTTCGACCCTCAGCGCGAGCGTGCGAATACCGCGCAGCGTCAGGAAGCTGCTGAACGGATCCAGAACGCCGCCCACCGCGTTCTGCAGATAGCCGAGCTTGTCCGCCAGCGCCTTGTTATCGCCCACCACCGCCAGCCCGGCGACGACGTCAGAGTGGCCGTTAAGGTATTTAGTGGCCGAGTGCACCACGATATCGAAACCGGACTCCAGCGGACGGTGGATCACCGGCGACGCGAAGGTGTTATCCGCCACGCTGATGACGTTATGACGACGGGCGATCGCCGCGATGGCCGCCAGATCGGCCAGCTTCAGCAGCGGGTTGGTTGGCGTTTCGACCCAGACCATACGCGTTTCCGGGCGAATGGCGGCCTCGAGCCCGGCCAGGTCGTCCGGTTTGACCCAGCTGACCTGCAGCCCGGTGCTGCGCTTGCGCACGTTTTCAATCAGGCGGTACGTCCCGCCGTATACGTCATCAATGGCGACAATATGGCTGTCTTTATCCAGCAGTTCGAGCACCGTGGAGATGGCCGCCAGACCGGAAGCGAAGGCGTAGCCGCGCGTGCCGCCCTCCAGTTCGGCGATGGCGGTTTCCAGCGCATGGCGAGTGGGGTTGCCGCTGCGGGAGTACTCATAGCCGGTATGCTCCCCGGGCGCGGGTTGCGCAAACGTCGAGGTGGCGTAAATCGGCGGCATGACGGCCCCGTGCTGGTCGTTAAATTCGCCGCTGTGAACGCTGAGGGTGGCCAGATTTTTCATCATTGATTCCTTTATTGCTGTAGACGGTTGCGCCAGGCGGTCAGAACGTCGCTGCGCGTAATCAGACCGAGAAAACGGTCGTTGTCATTAATGACGGCCACAAGGCCGCGGTCGAAGATGGCGTGCAGGGCGCTTTCCGGCGCGTGCTTGTCAAGGAACTCGACCTGACGCGTCATGGCTGCCGTCACCGGCAGCGCGAAGCGATCGCCGTCGCCGCCGATATGTCGCAGGAGATCCCACTCGTCGATAATGCCCACCACCTTGCCGTTCTCCAGCACCGGCAGCTGGGAGATGTCATACAGACGCATGCGCGCCAGGACGGTGGAGAGCGTGTCGTCCGGGGCAGCGGTAACGGTAGCGCCTTCATCGTGGCGCAGGGCGATGTAATCAGAGAGATCGCCGGCCTGAGGACGCGTGATGAGCCCCTGCTGTCGCATCCAGTCGTCGTTGAACATCTTCGAGAGATATTTATTGCCGCTGTCGCAGGCGAAGGTCACCACGCGCTTCGGTGTGCTCTGCGCCTGGCAATATTTCAGCGCGGCCGCCAGCAGCGTGCCGCTGGAGGAGCCCGCCAGAATGCCTTCCGTTTTCAGCAGCTCGCGCGCGGTGGTGAACGCTTCGCGGTCGGTGATGCGCCAGGCGCGATTCACCCCTTCAATGTGGGCCAGCGGAGGAATAAAGTCTTCGCCAATTCCCTCAACCAGCCAGGAGCCCGCGTCGTGGTAGCGTCCGGTTTCCACCTGGTCGGCGAGAACGGATCCGGCCGGGTCAGCCAGGACAAATTCCGTGTGCGGAGAGTGCTCGGCGAACCACGCCTGCAGGCCGCCCAGCGTGCCGCCTGAGCCGACACCCACGACGATGGCGTCGATCCTGCCGTCAAGCTGTTCATACAGCTCAGGCGCCGTGGTGGTGCGGTGCGCCAGCGGGTTGGCTTCGTTGTTGAACTGGTCGATGTAAAACGCGCCCGGCAGTTCGTTCGCCAGACGCTGGGCGTAATCCTGGTAATAGGCAGGATGGCCTTTGTTGACGTCGGAGCGGGTCAGCACCACCTGGGCACCCAGCGCGCGCAGGTGGAAAATCTTCTCGCGGCTCATTTTGTCCGGCACCACCAGGATCAGCGAGTAGCCTTTCTGGGCGGCGATCAGGGCCAGGCCGAGACCGGTATTGCCCGCCGTGGCCTCAATTATCGTGCCGCCAGGCTGCAGCTGGCCGGTACGTTCCGCTTCGTTAATCATCGACAGCGCAACGCGATCCTTAATCGACCCGCCCGGATTCTGGTTTTCCAGCTTCAGAAAGAGCGAGCAGGGACCGGTATCAAGCTTATGCAGCTGGATCAGCGGGGTACGACCAATCAGTTCGGTGACGGAGTGATAAATCGTCATGATGTTTTCCTTTCTGGATGTCATGACGGGATGATAGGGCGGTGAAATTTTCTCAAGAAAGAACCATTCACTGCTTTTTAGAACAGAAAGGAATATAAATGATGTTTTTGGATGTCAGGACAGCAAGACGTAAAGTTGTCTGGATGTGAGGATGGCTATATCCGCATAAAATGCTGCAAAAATGAGCGTTTTTGCAGGGTGTCAGCCAGCAGATATGCATCCGGCAGATAATCATTGCTGAAATTGGTCTAAATGCTTCCCACCCGGTAAATCCGCTGTTTATTTCGGAAAGTTATAACACATTCTTTTTTGTTCATTTAAAAGCTGGTAACGGCTGTTTACTATCGTTTGGACATCCATACTGCTAAACCGCCGCGGGCGGCACGGATAACGAATAAGAATGATAGTTCTCAGCAATATTTCGAAGGTTTTTGACAACGGAAAGGTGGCGCTCACGGCCGTTGATAACGTCAATTTGACGATAGCACAGGGACAGATATACGGGATCATCGGTTACAGCGGCGCAGGTAAAAGTACGCTTATTCGCTTGCTCAACGGGCTGGAAAAACCGAGCAGCGGCAGCGTAACCATCAACGGGCAGAACATTTCTGCCGCAAAAGGTGAAGCCCTGCGCCAGGCGCGTCTGAAGATCAGCATGGTGTTTCAGCACTTCAACCTGCTGTGGTCGCGCACGGTCAGCGAGAATATTGCGTTCTCGATGCAAATTGCTGGCGTACCGAAAGCCGACATTAAGGCCCGCGTGGCCGAGCTTATTGAACTCGTTGGCCTGAAAGGTCGCGAGCATGCCTATCCGTCACAGCTGAGCGGTGGGCAAAAGCAGCGCGTGGGCATTGCGCGTGCGCTGGCTAATCGCCCGGATGTGCTGCTCTGCGATGAAGCCACCTCCGCGCTTGACCCGCAGACCACCGATCAGATCCTCGATCTGCTGCTGGATATTAACCGTCGTTTCAGGCTGACCATCGTGCTGATCACGCACGAGATGCACGTGGTGCGCAAAATCTGCGACCGCGTGGCGGTGATGGAGAACGGTAAAGTGGTGGAAGAGGGCGACGTGTTAAGCGTCTTTACCCATCCGCAGCAGCCGATTACGCAGCAGTTTGTCCGTCAGGTGAGCCAGTACGCTGAAGAAGAAACCTTCAATACCGAACTGGCAAACGATCTGGAAGGTACGGTCATCAGGCTGACCTTTACCGGGCACAGCACGCACAAACCGATTGTGGGCGAACTGACGCTGCGCTACGGCCTGCCGTTTAACATCCTGCACGGAAAAATGACCCAAACCGCTCACGGCGTGTTTGGTCAACTCTGGGTGCACGTCGTGGCATCTGATGAACAACTGAACAATATCCTCGCCGACCTGCAGCACAGCGATATTGAAGGCGAGGTGATTAAACATGGCTGAGAATCTCTTTCCGCATCTCAAGTGGGATCAGCTCTGGGCGGCGACGCTGGAGACGCTGTACATGACCGCGCTTTCCGGCGTGGCGACCTTTGTATTAGGCATCGTGCTGGGTCTGGCGCTGTTTTTAACCGCGCGCGGCGGATTGTTCCACAACCGCACGGTGTATAGCGTCATTTCGATTGTGGTGAACGTGTTCCGCTCGATTCCGTTCATCATTTTGATTGTGCTGCTGATCCCGTTCACCAAGACCGTTGTCGGCACCATTCTTGGCGCCAACGCGGCGCTGCCGGCCCTGATTGTGGGGGCTGCACCGTTCTACGCACGCCTCGTGGAGATCGCCCTGCGTGAAGTGGATAAAGGCGTCATCGAAGCCACACGCTCGATGGGCGCACGACTGAGCACGCTCGTGTTTCGGGTTTTACTGCCGGAATCATCACCCGCACTGGTCTCGGGTATTACGGTGACGCTGATTGCGCTGGTGAGCTACAGCGCGATGGCGGGGGTGATTGGCGCCGGTGGTTTGGGAAATCTGGCTTATCTGGAAGGATTCCAGCGCAACCATGGTGACGTCACGCTGGTGGCAACGGTGACCATTCTGATCATCGTTTTCATTATCCAGTTCTGCGGCGATGTCATTACTTCACTGTTAGATAAACGCTAATACCTGTCATATTTCGAGCCTCAGGCGCGTTGGCTGCATTCGTTCACCCCAGTCACTTACTGTATGTAAGCTCCTGGGGATTCACTCACTTGCCGCCTTCCTGTGACTCGAACTATTTAGGGTAACAACAACACACAGGAACCACATCATGAAAAAGACACTGACACTGATCGCCGCTGCAACCCTGAGCGCCCTGAGCTTCGCCTCCTGGGCCGACACCCTGACCGTGGGGGCATCCAACACGCCGCATGCGGAAATTCTGGAGCAGGCTAAGCCGATTCTGGCGAAGCAGGGGATCGACCTGGAGATTAAACCGTTCCAGGACTACATTCTGCCGAACACCGCGCTGGCGGGTCATGACATCGACGCGAACTATTTCCAGCACATTCCTTACCTGAACAGCGTGCTGAAAGATCATGCGGGCGATAAAGACTATGATTTTGTCAGTGCGGGCGCGATCCACATTGAGCCAATCGGTATCTACTCCAAAAAATACAAGTCGCTGAAAGACCTGCCGGAAGGCGGCAAAATCATCATGCGTGACGCGGTTTCTGAAGAGGGGCGTATTCTTTCCATCTTCGAGAAAGAGGGCGTGATCAAGCTGAAGCCGGGCATCGATAAAGTCACCGCGCGCATCAGCGACATCGTCGAGAACCCGAAAAAGCTGAAGTTTACGCCTAACGTGGAAGCGTCTCTGCTGCCGCAGATGTACAACAATAACGAAGGCGACGCGGTGGTGATTAACGCCAACTACGCGATTGACGCGGGTCTGGATCCGGTTCACGACCCGATTGCGGTTGAGAGCGGTGAAAACAACCCGTACGCTAACATCATTACCGTGCATCGCGGTGACGAGAAGAAGAAAGACATCGTCGCGCTGGTGAACGTGCTGCACTCGAAAGAGATTCAGGACTGGATCCGCACCAAGTACAAAGGCGCGGTCATTCCAGTAAACAACTAATTGACTGATTTTACAGATGAAGCCCGGTGAGTCTCTCGCCGGGCTTCTTTTTTGTATCCGGCAGGAGAATCATTTAAGCTCAACGTTTAACAGGCAATGGAGTGATGACGATGGGTAACGTGACCAAAGATGAAGCGCTGTACCAGGAGATGTGCCGGGTGGTCGGAAAGGTGGTGCTTGAGATGCGTGATTTAGGGCAGGAGCCAAAGCATATTGTCATTGCCGGTGTTCTGCGTACCGCGCTGGCGAACCAGCGCGTGAAACGCAGTGCATTGACAACCGAAGCGATGGAAACGGTGGTTAAAGCGCTGGCCGGATAAGGCGCCAGCGCTTCGCAAGCTGCTCAAGCGAGCAGCAGAGCAGGTAATAGACCACGCCCGTAAAGATAAAAATGGCCGCCGGGTAGATTTGCACCCGGTTGTTGACCTGTCCCGCCACCGTGGTCAGCTCCGGGACGTTCACGATAAACGCCAGCGACGTATCCTTCAGCAGGCTGATAAAAATCCCCACCAGCGACGGCAGAATATTCCCCAGCGCCTGCGGCAGCAGCACGCGCCACAGGGTTTGCTGCGTGCTGAATCCCTGTGACAGCGCGGCTTCGAACTGCCCGGTCGGCAGCGCGCTCAGCCCGGCCAGGACCGAG
This sequence comes from Enterobacter roggenkampii, assembly GCF_001729805.1. NCBI lineage: Bacteria > Pseudomonadati > Pseudomonadota > Gammaproteobacteria > Enterobacterales > Enterobacteriaceae > Enterobacter > Enterobacter roggenkampii. The sequence goes on from NZ_CP017184.1 coordinate 1,912,915, forward strand.
TGCATCACGGTGGCCGCCGTAAACCAGGCCAGCGCCAGCGTGACGGTCAGCGCTCCCGGCAGATCGCCCCCGGTGATGAGCGGCAGGAGATACCACATCCAGAAAATCACGAAGATGAGCGGGATCCCGCGAATCAGCTCTGCCCATAAAAAGAGGGCTTTGCGCACGAGCCCGGTAAAGCGCCAGGCCAGGCACGCGAGCGCAATCCCCGCGGGCAGGGCGATAACGGCTGCTCCAGTCGCCATCATCAGCGAGAGCAACACGCCCCCCGGTTCACCGGCTGCCGCGCGTCCCCACAGCAGATAATCGAGGTTATCGGTGATGACATTAAGTCCGGCAATCATGTTTTTCACTCCCTGCGGTGACGACGATCGGACGTTTACGTTTCGCCTGCGGCCCAAGGCGAACCAGCACCATTCCCATGACCAGACCGGTCAGGAGATAGAGTGCGGTACCGAGGGTAAATGCCTCCAGCGCGTGCGCGTTATAGCTTTCGATCTGCCTGACCTGGTAGGTGAGTTCGGCGAAGCCAATCCCGCTGGCGAGCGAGGAGAGCTTCATCAGGTTGAGATACTGTCCCACAACGGGCTGCCAGGCGTTAGCCAGCCCCTGCGGCAGCAGGATGTAGCGAAACACGCGCCACGTAGAGAAACCCTGGGCGAGCGCCGCCTCCCGTTGCCCGGCTGGCACAGACCGCAAGCCTGATTCCACTTCTTCGATTAAAAACGCCGAGGTAAATACGCCCAGCCCCCAGGCAGAGCATAAAAATTCGGGCGTAAACCACCAGACGTCGCCGGGCAGAATGGACCAGCTGTGATCGGCGTTGACCGCGTCGCGAAACGCCTGCGGCAGGCCGTTCCAGGCGGCAAAATACCAGAACAGCAGCTGCACCAGCAGCGGGGTATTGCGAAACAGTGATACCCAGCCGCTGACGATCGCTTTCCCGACGCGTCCACCGGACAGGCGCAGGAGCATAAAGAGCAGTGCGAGCAGGCTGGCCAGCGCGATCCCCGCCAGCGTTACCCACAAGGTGGTGAGAAATCCGGAAAGTATCCACTGCAGAGGCTGTCCGGTCAGTACCCCCTGCCAGTCGAGCGCGGGCATTACAGATGCTCCTGATGCAGCGGGTCCAGCACCTTTTGCAGGAACCGCTGCGCGCGCGGATGCGCTGGCTGGCTGAAAAACTGCGCCGGCGGCGCGGTTTCCAGAATTTGCCCGCCGTCGATAAAGACAATCCGGTCGGCGATTTCCCGGGCAAACTGCATCTCATGGGTCACCACGATCATCGTGATCCCGCTGTGGGCGAGGGCTTTCATCACAAACAGCACTTCACCAATCATCTCGGGATCGAGTGCCGACGTCGGCTCGTCAAAGAGAATGATTTGCGGTGACGAGGCCAGGGCGCGGGCAATCGCCACCCGCTGCTGCTGTCCACCGGAAAGCTCAGCCGGGTAATGGTGGGCTTTTTCCAGCATCCCGACTTTCTCCAGCAGGGCCAGCGCGCGCGCCTGAGCGGGCAGCGGCTTCCAGCCGTGGACGTGCTCAAGCGCCAGGGTGATGTTCTGGCTGGCGGTGAGGTGGGCATAAAGATTGAACTGCTGAAACACAAACCCCACGCGGCTTCGCAGCTGGCGCAGCCCGCTACCGGAGAGCTTTCCGGTAGGCTTGTTGTCGACCAGGATCTCCCCGCCGCTCAGGGGTTCAAGCTGGTTGATAAGACGAATCAGGGTGGATTTACCGGAACCCGACGGGCCAAGGATGGCCACCACTTCACCGGGCGTAATAGTGAGGTTAATGTCGTTTAAAACCTGATGGTCACCGTAGCGTTTGTCCACGTGGCGAAACTCGACGCTGGCCTGTTCCAGATGTGAAAAATCCGCGGCACCGGCCGCGGAGTGGGAAAATAAACCTGAGAGCATATTACTTAGCTTCTATTTTAAAGGCGCGAGGCTGTGGGGCTGGGGTGCCTGGACCAAACCAGACGTCGTAGATTTTAGCCGCCTGGCCGTTCTTCTCGAGATTGACCAGCTCATCGTTGACGGCTTTCAGCAGCGCCGTTTCACCTTTTTTCACCCCGACGCCAATCTCTTCTTTGCTCAGCAGGTCGGGCAGGATTTTGAAGTTGGCTTTATCCGGCGCCTGCGCCAGCAGACCGGCCAGAATGGTGCTGTCCTGAGTGATGGCCTGTACGTTGCCGTTGCGCAGCGCGGTCAGCGCCAGCGGAATATCGTCATAAGAGAGGACGCGGGACTGCGGGAAGCGCTGGTGCAGCGCCTGCTCGCCCGTCGTGCCTTTGACCGCGCCAATGCGCGCCCGGCTGTAGTCATCGAGCTTGTCCGGAGATTTCGCCGGAACGAGGAACTGCTGGCCGGTAACGAAGTAAGGCGTCGAGAAATCAATCACCTGCGCGCGTTCCGGCGTGATGGTGATATCCGCCACAATCAGGTCGGCTTTGCCGGACTGCAGCAGCGGAATGCGGTTGGCCGGATTGGTGGCAACCAGTTCAAGCTTCACGCCGAGCGATTTTGCCAGCGCTTTGGCAAAGTCCACGTCGTAACCCACAATCTCATGCGTTTTGGCATCAATCGAGCCAAACGGCGGGTTGGCATCAAACGTGGCGACTTTCACCACCCCTGCTGCCTTGATATCCGCCAGCTGATCGGCCTGCGCCTGCGCTGAAAACAGGCCCCAGGCTGCCACTACGCCCAGAACCAGCGTCCGTTTTTTAAACCCTTTCATTTTTGCTGCCATAGTCATACGCCATCCCGTTGTTTTTGTTTTACCCCGTTACGCTCCCATAAGGGAAAGCTATCGCCAAATAAGAAATCGTTCTTTGCTATGAGCAAAAAAGCATTAGTGAACAAGGTGTTAATGAAGCGTGAAAAGGACGGGGCGCTATTTGCAGATCCTGCACATCGACAGTGGATTTTGGTATTTCCCCTGCACGGGAGTGGGGTGCTTAACTGAAGGCAGATACGGCGAGAGAGGGTAAAACGATGAAAAAATGGATCAGCACGTTACGGCGGTTTTTTGCGACCCGACCAGCGAATGCGGAGAACAGCGCGCAACGTGTTCTTGAGTCGATACTGCCTGTCGCCAGCCTGTATGGCGTAGACGTTGCCAACATTGACCCGGAGTGGTTCCATGATAAAACGCCACGCTGAACTGCGCCGCACGCGCGAAACGTACTGGAATGAGGTGTGCGTGACGTCTGTAAAGCCTCAAAAGACGGAAAAGTACGCTCTGAATCATTCGGTAAATTAGCCCGCTTTTGTTACCAATGTGTCCTTTCAGTCATGGAGAAAATGATGAAACGGACCACGTTAACACGCGCGCTTTCTGTCCCTGCGCTACTTTTCACAATTCATGCGGCACACGCCGCACCGCAGGCGCATGTTGTTTGCGGCTATTCCCATACCCTTGGCGATGACGCCATTATGATGTACGGCATGCCCAACGAGGCCATGCTGCACGACTTCTTCGGCAACGTGCAAACGGATGCTGACTCCAGCCGTGAATCCCTGCGCCGGGATGAAAAGACCACCTGCGATAACAAAGCCGACAGCTCTGCCTACTGGGCACCTTCGCTTCGCCTGCCTGACGGTACGGTCGTCAAACCGGCGTATCAAAAAACCTATTATCAGGCATCGAACGTGGACGCCTGGCCGCTACACCCTTTCCCGGCGGGGCTGTCGCTGCTGGCGGGCGACCATCACGGTAGTGCGCCGAATCCACATATCACCTTTTTATGTGCCAACGGCAAGGGTTACACCACCAAAACCGGTGAGGTCTGCGGCTTGCGCAAGGCGAACGATGCCGTGCAGTTTAATATCGGCATTCAGTTTCCTAACTGCTGGGATGGAGTGAACCTGAAGCCTGCCCATGGTCTGATTAACGCCACCTACGACGTCAAGGGGCAGTGCCCGTCCACCTTCCCGGTGAAACTTCCCACCGTGAACATGAACATTGCTTACGTACTCCCGACGATTAGCTCGCTTGATACCAGCAAAGTGCAGCTCTCCATGGACCCCATCATGCACGGCGATGAGCGAGAAGAGCGGTGGGGTAGCCTGTATACGGCGCATGCAGATTTCATGAACGGCTGGACGGAAGACGCCGCGCGCTTTATGACTGACCTGTGCATGAACCGCGGGTTAGATTGCGGCACCACCGTCCCGTATGGTTATTCCAGAGCGAAGGCCAACGTCTGGCTCAGCAGCCTGGAGCCAGACCTCTCCCAGCCCGAACCGCAGGTTTTACTGGTGCAGGATAACTGGCAGAACGGGGGACGAACGAAAAACAGCGAAACGCTGTCGCTGGTGAAGTTCCACATTCCCCCTCTGCCTGCCGGGCAGGATCCTTCGCAGTTTACATACCGCGTGCGGATTTATGGCGGCAAAGTGGAAACTAACGGTGCCGATCAGATCTTCTTCTATCCGGCCAGCAATGACTGGGATCCTGCTACCGTAAGATGGGCCTCGCGTCCGGCCTGTAACTATCGCTCCGACGCAGTGCTCTATCTGAACCATTCTCGTGAATACCGGATGGTGAACGTGGACAAAGCCGTGCGCAAGGCGCTGGCGGAAGGAAAAACCGAAATCTCGTGGTATATCGGCGGTGATCGCCAGGGGAATCATTACCAGTTCGAACCGGCGTCTTCATCAGAAAGCCTGGTTCTGATGCTAACGGGGTTTAAAAAGACGCCTGAGCTGTAATCTTCCCCGCAATGAAAAAAGCACCGGTTTTCCGGTGCTTTTTTATCAGATCTTGCAGGCGTCGCCGCAGTCGTCGTCGGCAATAATCGCCTGCGCTTTTTTATCCGCATCGTCCAGACGTTCTGCGTTACGCTCTTCCGCTTCATCCAGACCGTTAAAAACTAAGTTATCGAGATCAATTTCCATCTTGCACCTGCTCTGTTCGGTTTTTGATACTGGCACAGTATAGGGTAAAAAACGCCAGCAATGTACCTCGCAGCACATAAGGATAATCCCTGCCATACTCAGTGCTTTATCACTGAGGAGCGCTCATGATTACACTCTGTAGAACCTGCGGTACTTCTTATGAGGGAACGCCGGAGAGATGTGCCATTTGCGAGGATGAACGTCAGTATGTCCCGGCCAGCGGCCAGGCGTGGATCGATTACGCGACGGTAACGGCAACACACGCCAACAAATGGCAGCAGCTGGAGCCGCACTTATTCAGTATCAAGACGGTACCCGCTTTTGCCATTAACCAGCGGGCACTCCTCCTGCGTACCCCCCACGGTAACATTCTCTGGGACTGCATCGCCAACCTTGATCCTGCAACCCAAACGCTCATCGCCGCACTCGGCGGCCTTCGCGCGATTGCGATTTCGCATCCGCACTATTACACCACGATGCAGGAGTGGGCCGCGGCTTTCGACGCGCCGGTCTATCTGCACGTGAGCGATAGCGAATGGGTGATGCGCGACAGCCCGGCGATTCATTTCTGGGATGGCGATGCGCTGGAGATAGTACCGTCGGTTACGCTGCTGCGTCTCGGCGGGCATTTTGCGGGCGGAACGGTACTGCACTGGCAGGAGGGCGAGGGCGTTTTACTGGCGGGAGATATTTTGCAGGTGACCCCAGGGAAAGAGGCCGTGTCGTTCATGTGGAGCTACCCGAATATGCTTCCGCTGCCTGCCCGTACGGTTGAGGACGTTACCCGGCGCCTGGCGGGAAAATCGTTCGCCCGTCTTTACGGCGCGTTCGAAGGGCAGAACATTCCGGCAAACGCCGATGACATCGTGCAGCGGTCGGGCCAGAAATATATTGCTTGTCTCAAGTGAAGCACGGTGGGTAAACTTTGCGAGTGTGATCTCGATCATGCCTAAACGAAAACAGATAAAAGAGAAATTGCTATGCAACATATCATTGAAGGTTTTCTCAGCTTTCAAAAAGAGATTTTCCCGCAACGTAAAGAGCTCTTTCGCAGTTTAGCGTCCAGCCAGAATCCCAAAGCGCTGTTTATCTCCTGCTCCGACAGCCGTCTGGTCCCTGAACTGGTCACCCAGCAAGAGCCGGGACAACTCTTTGTTATTCGTAATGCTGGCAACATTGTTCCACCGTTCGGGCCGGAGCCAGGCGGCGTCTCTGCAACTATCGAGTACGCGGTAGTGGCGCTGGGCGTGACCGACATCGTGATCTGCGGTCACTCCAACTGCGGCGCGATGAAGGCGATTGCCGATAACGCGAACCTGGAGCCGATGCCTGCTGTATCGCACTGGCTGCGCTATTCCGACGCGGCAAAAGCCGTGGTAGAGAAGAAAAGCTGGGATAAGCCGATCGATAAAGTGAATGCGATGGTGCAGGAAAACGTCTTTGCGCAACTCAGCAACATCAAGACCCACCCGTCCGTCGCGGTGGGCCTGCGTAATAACTCGCTTCGCCTGCACGGATGGGTATACGACATTGAAAGCGGCAAAATTCTCGCCCTTGATAAAGCGACGAAAACCTTCGTCTCGCTGTCTGAAAACCCGGAAGTGTTCTTCGAATAATCTCGCGTTGCAGGGCATGGAAGCCCTGTCAGTTCTCCACGTACGGCAACCGACGCCGTATACCTGAGGCCGGTTTTTCAGCCGCCTTCGCCATCGCTTCTGCAATCTCCGCACACTCTGCCAGCCCCTGAACGAAGGGACGATCGTGCATCAGCCACGGTATTGCGCCGAAGGCGATGCGCCCACGAACCGTATCTGGCGCTTTTAACGTGTAATCCTCGCCGATGTCGGGGATCTCATCGCCCGTCTCCTCAAGCTGTCCGCGCAGCGATGGGAAAGGCAGATCGTTTGTTTTAAGCGGCTTTTGCCCGCGCGCATCAATAAAGACGTCGAAACGATAAACGGTCTCTTGTGTGGTGATGACTGTCCGATCGCTGCCGGCATCAAGCGTGTAATCATCGCCGAGCGCCGCCACGCTAATGATGCCGGCCTCGCGAAGCGCAAGCAGCCTGCGAATAGACTGCGGCGGGATGGCAGCATAATTATCGATAAACACGCGAGCCAGGCCCTGCTTAAAGCGTTTTCTGTCCTGCTCGCTAAGATGGGGAACGATCTCCTGAACGACCTCATGCAGCCGAAGCACGGTGTAGCGCCATGCCACGGTACGGCGCTCGCGTTTATTGCGTTCAACCTCGTTGAGATTCTCTTCCGCCCAGGTAAAGGGCCCGTGGCGCTTACGATCCTCAAACCAGGCCTCACGAATGGTGTCCGCATTAAGCGTACGCAGAGACATTTTCTCGCACCACGCCGGGTCGGCGAGTTCAAGCTCTTTCACCATCAGGGCAAAGACTCGGTCAAGCAGGCCATCCGGTCCTTTGGCTATCTCGCTTTCCACTACGAATTCGGTCAATACCGACAGCGGTTCATAAGGGATGGGGCAGTAAAAATCGGCTTCCGGGAGAATGCCCGTCCGTGACATCAGCGTAATGTTTAACCCTTCGCTGCCGCTGTCGAGGATGAATTTACCGTCACGAAACTCGCCGTGCTGCATCACCACCGCCATAGCCGCGTCCAGGCCACTCAATGAGGTGCCCATAATGCCCACGCGGCAAGGGGGAATGCGGGCGTCCATCAGGCCGGACCACGGGCTTGGGAAGAACGTGCGCGTGGCTTCATCCTCCTCTGGCCAGACGTGGCCGGTGGCAATAACCGCCAGGTCGAATTTATCCGCTAATGTGCGGTCATTGACCGAAATCGTCACGCCGGTTGTCGAAGGGTTGATGTCGGTGACCTTCGCAGATTCATGGACCTCAACCTGGAACCCCAGCTTTTTCGCCTCTTTTACGATTGAACGAAAGCTGTCGCGAAAATACTCTCCCAACAGGAGCCTGGGCAGGAACTGCCGATCGTGCAGGCTGGCTTTATCAACTTTAAAGCGCGCCAGATGGTCGTCGCTTTGCTCCTTAAGCCAGTCGAGGTAGGTCATAAAAATGGGCGGGATTTCAATGCTCGCAATGTTCGCCAGCATCAGCCGGGAATTATCGTCATCGTTATAGGGCATGCCCACGCCAGCTTCATCGGCCTGTTCAAAGACGGAAACGGAGAGTGGGGTATTGTTATTAAGCAGATGATAAAAGGTGTAAATTCCCGTGGGGCCGGAGCCGATAATCGCGATCTTCTTCATCAACACGTTTCCTGTGTTTCTTTCCATAGGAAAAGCGTAGCAGGAGAATAATGATGAAAATAAGGGATTAAGAAAATTCAGGGTAACTGAGGAGAATTTGCACCATTTCAGGACTGAAATGGTGCGTCCGAGTGGACTCGAACCACCGACCCCCACCATGTCAAGGTGGTGCTCTAACCAACTGAGCTACGGACGCAGAATGGTGCGTTCAATTGGACTCGAACCAACGACCCCCACCATGTCAAGGTGGTGCTCTAACCAACTGAGCTATGAACGCAACGTGTTGTCGGTGACAACGGGGACGAATATTAGCGGCACAGCACCGAGGTGGCAAGAGGGAAAATGCAATTTTCTCTCTGATTTCACGCGATTGCTGTATTACCGCGCAAAGTGAAGAGAAAGTAGCCGCCGGGGGGCGGCTACTGCGTATTTAACGTGCAGCGCGTTGCAAAATGATCGTGGATGGCTGGCGCTGCAGGAAGCGCATGCGCAACATCATCATAATTGCCGCCGACGTCAGGCCGATGATAAAGCCCATCCAGAACCCCGCCGGTCCCATGCGGTCAACCACCAGGTCGGTCAGGGCCAGAATATACCCACACGGCAGACCCAGCACCCAGTAGGCGATGAAGGTGATAAAGAAAATGGAACGCGTGTCTTTATAGCCGCGCAGCACCCCGCTGCCAATCACCTGGATGGAGTCCGAAATCTGGTAAATCGCGGCCAGCAGCATCAGGTGCGAGGCCAGCGCGACGACTTCCGGATTGTCGTTGTAGAGCAGGGCAATCTGCTCGCGCAGCGCCACGGTAAAAAGCGCCGTGCAAATGGCCATGCAGACGCCGACGCCCAGTCCGGTGCGCGCGGCGGTTTGCGCATCGAGCGTCGAGCCTTGCCCCAGGCGGAAGCCCACGCGAATCGTCACTGCTGCGGCCAGCGACATCGGCAGGACAAACATCAGGGAGCTGAAGTTGAGCGCAATCTGGTGCCCGGCGACGTTCACAATGCCCAGCGGGGAGACCAGCAGGGCGACCACGGCAAACAGGGTCACTTCAAAGAACAGCGCAAGGGCAATCGGCAACCCTAACTGCACCAGGCGCGTCATGATGTTCCAGTCCGGCGTGCTGAATCTGTTCTCGTTACGAATATCGCGCATGGAGCGGGCGCGCTTCACGAAGGTAAGCATTGAGAAGAACATGACCCAGTAAACGGCGGCCGTCGCCACGCCGCAGCCGACGCCGCCCAGCTCCGGCATCCCGAAATGACCGTAAATAAAAACATAGTTAACGGGAATGTTGACCAGCAACCCGATAAAGCCCATCACCATCCCGGGCTTGGTTTTCGCCAGACCTTCACACTGGTTACGCGCCACCTGGAAGAAGAGATATCCAGGCGCCCCCCAGAGCAGGGCGCGCAGATAGCCCACGGCTTTGTCTGCCAGGGCTGGGTCAATGTTATGCATAGCGCGAATGATATGGCCCGCGTTCCAGAGCACGACCATGATCAGCACAGAGACAAACCCGGCCAGCCAGAAACCCTGGCGGACCTGATGGGCAATGCGCTCGCGGCGCCCCGAGCCATTGAGCTGAGCGATAACAGGCGTGAGCGCGAGCAGCAGACCGTGGCCGAACAGGATGGCCGGAAGCCAGATTGACGTGCCGATAGCAACGGCCGCCATGTCGGTGGCGCTGTAGCCACCTGCCATTACCGTATCCACAAATCCCATTGCGGTCTGAGCCACCTGCGCGACGATCACGGGTATAGCCAGTGCCAATAACTGGCGCGCTTCATTCATGTACTTCTGCACGTGAACACCTTTATTTTGTAGTTATTTGAGAGACTAAAAAAGCCGCCGAAACGGGCAGCAAGAAGAAAATGCAGGGGGTGCCAGCTATTGTAGCGGGCTTTAGCTATTTATCTAGTGAAAAAATCGCCAGAAAATGCGCTCCGCTGGCAACCTGTTTTTCCAACTGTTATTGTGGAGGGATTAAACGGTGTCATCACCGTTCGGAAAAAACAGGAGTTGTAAGCATGTTTACTGGTATTGTGCAGGGCACTGCCAAAGTGGTGTCCATTGATGAAAAACCTAATTTCCGTACTCATGTTGTTGAGCTGCCGGAATATATGCTTGAGGGCATCGAAACCGGCGCCTCGATTGCCCATAACGGCTGCTGCCTGACCGTGACCGAAATTAACGGCAACCAGATTAGCTTTGATTTAATGAAAGAGACGCTGCGGATCACTAACCTGGGCGAGCTGGTAGTAGGCGATACCGTCAACGTTGAGCGCGCGGCGAAGTTCAGCGATGAGATTGGCGGTCACCTGATGTCGGGGCACATCATGACCACTGCCGAAGTGGCGAAAATCGTGACCTCGGAAAATAACCGTCAAATCTGGTTTAAAATGCAGGACCCGTCATTAATGAAATACATCCTCTATAAAGGATTTATTGGCATTGACGGGATTAGCCTGACGGTGGGTGAAGTGACGCCAACGCGTTTTTGCGTGCATTTAATTCCTGAAACGCTGCAGCGCACCACGCTGGGCGCGAAAAAATTGGGGCATCGCGTGAATATCGAAATCGATCCGCAAACCCAGGCTGTGGTCGATACGGTGGAGCGCGTGCTGGCAGCAAAAGAAGCCGCAATAATAAAGACCGCAGAAGAAGAATAAAAAATAACCCCGGCTATCCGGGGTTATTTTTTTAGCGTGCGACACGCAGTCCGTGTTCAATCCCCCGGCTGAATACCACCTGCCAGAGCTGAATATCCCGTGCGCGAAACGCCCCCGCGCAGGCATTCAGATAATAGCTAAACATCCGTTTAAATCGTTCTGAATAGTTGTCCGCAATCTCGGGCCAGGCTTTCTGGAAACGTTCATGCCACGCCATTAAGGTGGTGTCGTAGTCCGCGCCAAAGTTATGCCAGTCTTCCATCACGAAATGGGATTCACTGGCGTTGGCAATCTGGCGAACGGACGGTAAACAACCATTCGGAAAGATGTATTTATTGATCCACGGGTCAACGTTGTTGTCGGTCCGCTTAGAGCCGATGGTGTGCAGCAGGAAGAGGCCGTCCGGTTTCAAATTACGATCCACCACCTCAAAGTAGGTATCGTAGTTTTTTGGCCCCACGTGCTCGAACATGCCGACGGAAACGATCCGGTCGAATTGCTCGTTCAAGTCACGGTAGTCCTGCAGCCGGATATCCACATTAAGACCCTGACAGCGCTCCCGCGCCATTTTTTGCTGTTCCGCTGAGATCGTCACGCCGACCACGCTGACGCCGTAGTGCTTCGCCATAAAATACGCCAGCCCGCCCCAGCCGCAGCCGATATCCAGAACGCGCATGCCGGGCTGTAGCTGCAGCTTCTCGCTGATCAGGCGCAGCTTGGCCTGCTGTGCTTCCTCAAGCGTCGACGCGTCTTTCCAGTAGGCGCAGGAGTATTGCATGAAAGGGTCCAGCATGCGGCTGAACAGGTCGTTGCCGAGATCGTAATGTTCTTTGCCGACGATCCATGCGCGTTTTTTACTTTGCAAGTTAAACAGTCGGGCAGAGGCGACACGCAGGGTGTCTTTCAGATTGCGGGGGAGTTGATTTTCCAGACCGGCGCGCAACACGCTGGCAAAAAAGATATCCAGACGTTCGCACTCCCACCAGCCGTCCATATAGCTTTCTCCCAGGCCTAACGATCCTTCCCGCAACACGCGTTTAAAAAAGTCGGGATGCTTAACCTGGGGATCGGATGGCGAAGATCCGTTGATAGTGATGCCTGCTCGACCTAACAGTTCACTGACGATCCGGGACCAGTTGTCGTCCGGAACGCTGACTTCTTCTATACACGATGAACTCATAGCTTCTCCATCACCCTGATGTGATCAGAACCTTCAAACAGCGTAGACGCTTTTTTTGGTTTGTGAGAAATCTCACGGTAAATACCGCGAGGCTAGTATCCGACGTAGAACAGAGGAAGGGAGATAACCCTTGCCGAAATGCCTTCCATGGTAAAACGGGAGCACTCCGGCTCCCGTTAACACTTAATATTTATCGTATTTAATCGAACCAAATTTAGTATAGGCCTCAAAATTTGGTGATTCAATAGAAAATTGTTAGCAACCTAATCACTGAAATGTAACATGATTTCTGGCGCAATCAGGCATGCGAAGTTTCCACCTGCGCGCCGTTATCCTGCTCGCGCTGCGCGGACGCCTGCATGCGGAAACCCAATACCGCCAGCGCTACGGTGAACAGCATCACGCTGGTGGTGGTCAACAGCGGCGTGGCAATCAGCGCGGAGACCACCAGACTTGCGAGGAAGCACAGACCCAGCTGCAGGGTATTTTGCAGCGCGGCGGCGCGGCCTGTCGCCTGCGGGAACGGACGTAACGCCTGTGCCACCACGATCGGGTAGATCGCTCCGTTCGCCACGGCCATCACGCAGAAGGGGATCAAAATTTCAGCCAGGCCCGCGCCCGGAATAAACCCGACGGCCCAGGTACCGATGACGCTCAGCGCATAGAGCACCAGCAGCCAAGGCAGCATCTGCTGACCTTCCCATTTTTGCAGCGCCGCGCGGCAGCCGTACCCGCCCACCAGGAACGCGATGGTCTGCGGAACATAGCTCAGCCCGATGGCCGCCGGGCTGTAGCCCATATCGTGCAGAATAAACGGCGAGCCGGTGAGCCACGCGAAGAAGCTGGCCGAACAGGCGGCATAAATCAGGACATTCCCGCGATACGCTTTGGCGCTCAGCAGGGAGGTGAAGGTAATCGGCGTCGCGTCGGCATGCGCCTCTTTTTTATGCGCGGGCTTAAGGGCAAACACCGGCAGCATCAGCACCAGCGTGATGGCAAACAGCGTGGCAAAAATGGCCTGCCAGTCAAAGTGCGCGAGGATCCAGCTGCCCAGCAGCGGAGCCAGGGCAGGGGAAAGACCCACCAGCGGCATAATGGTGGCGAAAATACGGTTTGTGCGGTTAGCCGGATAGTAGTCGGTCACCAGCGCCTGCCAGGTCACCGCCGCAGCACAGACGCCCACGGCCTGAACGAAGCGCAGCACCAGCAGCCAGGTAGCATCGCGCACCCACAGCATCCCCAGGCAGCCCACGGCAAAAATGGCCAGACCCAGCAGCAGCACCGGTTTACGGCCGAAGCGATCTGAGAGCGGTCCCCAGAGCAGCTGTGCGAAAGCAAAACCGGCAAGGAACAGGCTCAGGCTGGCGCTGATGGCCGCCGCAGGGGTTTGCAGGTCTTCCTGCATTGCGGCAAACGCGGGCAGGTACATGTCGGTGGCCAAAAAGCCCAGCACGCTTAAGCCGCCGAGCCAGACTAAAAATCCTTTCCTGGGTTGCATTCTTTTATTCTCCTGAGGAGGCAGGTATACGTTGGCGCAGAGTGTAGGGAGTGCAAAGCGGCTTGTGAAACGCTAATATTTGGCGGGTGCATTCAAATTTTTTGCAGGCAGAAAATGTGGTCAGATTATTCTCTTGAAGTGGTCGATGCTGTTGCGCGTAACGGCAGCTTTAGCGGTGCAGCGCAGGAGTTGCACCGCGTCCCTTCGGCCATCAGCTACACGGTGCGTCAGCTTGAGGAGTGGCTGGCGGTTCCGCTGTTTGAACGGCGGCATCGCGACGTGGAATTAACGCCCGCCGGTGCATGGTTTTTGAAAGAAGGGCGTTCTGTTATCAAAAAAATGCAGATCACCCGCGAACAGTGTCAGCAGATCGCCAACGGCTGGCGGGGGCATCTCGCCATCGCGGTAGATAACATCGTGAAGCCGGAACGCACCCGACAAATGATCGTGGATTTCTATCGTCATTTCTCTGACGTCGAGCTACGGGTCTCGCAGGAGGTGTTCAACGGCGTCTGGGATGCGCTGGCGGACGGCAGGGCGGAGATGGCGATTGGCGCGACGCAGGCGATCCCGGTCGGGGGACGTTACGCCTTTCGCGACATGGGGATGCTGAGCTGGAAATGCGTGGTGGCCAGCGATCATCCTCTGGCAGCGATGGAAGGTCCGCTGAGCGACGATACGCTGCGCAACTGGCCGTCTCTGGTGCTGGAGGATACGTCGCGTTCATTGCCCAAGCGTATCACCTGGCTTCTGGATAACCAGCGGCGGGTGGTGGCTCCTGACTGGGAATCATCGGCGACGTGCCTCAGCGCCGGGCTGTGCGTCGCGATGGTGCCCGCTCATTTTGCGCGTCCGCGCATCGATACCGGAGAATGGGTTGAACTGACGCTGGAGAATCCGTTCCCGGACGCGGCCTGCTGCCTGACCTGGCAACAAAATGATGTCTCGCCCGCCATGGCCTGGCTGCTGGATTATCTGGGAGACAGCGAAACCCTAAACCGGGAATGGTTACGGGAGCCAGCGTAGCTGGCCCCGTAAAGGGATTAACGACGGTAGTCGCGGAACGGACCGTCCGCAACGGAACGGCGTTCAATCAGGCGCGGGTGAACTTCAATGGACTGCGACTCTTCGCGCTTGTTGACGATCCTGTCCAACAGCATATTGAAGGCCGTTTCGCCCAGCGAATCTTTTGGCTGGTGAATGGTTGTCAGCGCCGGGGTGAAGAAGCGCGCGTTACGCACGTTGTCATACCCGATCACGGAAATATCCTGCGGTACGCGCAGACCCAGCTCATCGGCGGCGCAGAGTGCGCCCATGGCCATGATGTCACCGCCGCAGAAAACGGCGGTCGGGCGGTGCTGCTGGGAAACGATCTGCTGCATCGCGCGGTAGCCTGATTCCGGCTCAAAGTCGCCCTGCACGATCCAGTTTTCCGGCACGGTGATGAGCGCTTCTTCCATCGCTTTCATAAAACCGGCCAGACGGCCCGCGCCGGTGTTACGCTCCAGAGGACCGGGGATCACGCCAATCTCGCGGTGACCGCGTTCGATCAGGTAACGACCCGCCATGTAACCGCCTTCGAAGGCGTTGTCGATGACGGAGTCGGTGAAGTCCGCGCGCGCTTCACCCCAGTCCATGACCACCATGGGGATATGGCGATACTCTTCCAGCATCGACAGCACGGATTCCGGGTACTCGGAACACATGACCAGCAGGCCATCGACGCGCTTTTGCGCCATCATCGACAGGTAGGCGCGCTGTTTTTCTATGCTGTTCCACGCGTTGCCCAGAATCAGGGTATAGCCTTTCTGGAAGCAGTTCTTCTCTACCGCTTCAATGATCTCGGCAAAATAGGCCGCTTCACTGCTGGTCGCCAGCAATCCAATGGATTTGGTGTGATTAACCTTGAGGCTGCGCGCAACCGCACTTGGCGAATAGTGCAGCTCTTTGATCGCTGCCCAGACGGCGTTGCGCGTCTCTTCCGCCACGAAGCGGGTTTTGTTAATTACATGTGATACGGTTGTAGTGGAAACGTTTGCGCGTTTTGCTACGTCTTTAATTGTTGCCATTAAATGTCACTCCAGACCATATCCTAAACTCCTGAAAAACTTGAAGGTAAACGTTTGCCTTCTCTCACCCTTATCACGCAATCTTGAATTGCGGCACGCCGGGAAAACGACACGGGACGTCAGGAGGGGGTCAATGGCCGGTACGCTAATAAATTTAGCGTGGAATTTTGTCCTATCTTGATGAAAAGGGGAAGAGGTAAAGTGTTTATCAGCCTAAATCCAGGAAGATTTTTGACGTAAATTATGCAAAAATGAGCAGGCTCACTTTTCGTGGGGGGATTAAAAGGAGAAAAATTGATGAGTTCCGATCTGAAGTTTTCGCTGTTCACCACCGTGGTTGTGCTGGCTCTGATTGTCGCGGCGGGTCTGACGGCCGCGCTGCACTGATTTACGCGGAGGGAGAGCCTTCTCCCTCCCGCTCCCCCGATTGTTACTCCTAAGGCAAAAATCTTTTGCCATTTTGTTAACTTCTCATTTTTTGTGATTGATGTCATGCTTTCCGCTTCTTTGTTCTGTGTCACCACATGACACGGCATCCGGAGTTGACGCATGAAAATCAATTTTCCCCTGCTGGCCCTGGCGATTGGCGCTTTTGGGATTGGCACCACTGAATTTTCCCCGATGGGGTTACTGCCCGTTATCGCCCGCGGCGTGGACGTCTCGATCCCTGCGGCCGGCATGTTAATCAGCGCCTACGCCATTGGCGTGATGGTGGGGGCGCCGCTGATGACGCTTCTTCTTTCACACCGCGCGCGCCGCAATGCGCTGATTTTCCTGATGGCGATTTTCACCCTCGGCAACGTGCTTTCGGCCATTTCGCCGGACTACACCACGTTGATGCTTTCGCGTATTCTGACCAGCCTTAACCACGGCGCGTTCTTTGGGCTGGGGTCGGTTGTGGCGGCAAGCGTGGTGCCGAAACACAAGCAGGCCAGCGCCGTAGCCACCATGTTTATGGGCCTGACCATCGCTAACATCGGCGGCGTTCCTGCGGCAACCTGGCTGGGCGAGGTCATTGGCTGGCGGATGTCCTTCCTGGCGACGGCCGGACTGGGCGTGGTCGCGATGGTGGCCTTGTTCTTCTCCCTGCCAAAGGGCAGCGCCGGAGAACGTCCGGAAGTGCGTAAGGAGCTGGCGGTGCTGATGCGCCCGCAGGTGCTCTCCGCGCTGCTGACCACCGTGCTGGGGGCAGGGGCGATGTTTACCCTCTACACCTATATTTCACCGGTGTTGCACGATATCACCCACGCAACGCCTCTCTTCGTTACCGCGATGCTGGTGCTGATTGGCGTGGGCTTCTCGATTGGCAACTATCTCGGCGGGAAATTTGCCGACCGTTCCGTGAGCGGAACGCTGAAGGGCTTCTTAACCCTGCTGATTGTTATCATGATCGCCATTCCGTGGCTGGCGCGCAACGAGTTTGGTGCCGCGATCGCAATGGTCGTCTGGGGGGCTGCAACGTTCGCGGTGGTGCCACCGCTGCAGATGCGCGTGATGCGTGTCGCGCATGAAGCGCCGGGCCTCTCATCCTCGGTTAATATTGGCGCCTTTAACCTGGGCAATGCGCTCGGTGCGGCGGCCGGTGGGGCCGTGATTTCCGGTGGGCTGGGGTACAGTTTTGTGCCGGTGATGGGGGCGATTATTGCCGCGCTCGGTCTGCTGCTGGTGATGATGTCGGGTCGTAAACAGCCAGAAGCAGCCTGCGCTGCGGAATAAACCAAAAACGCAGAAGGGCGAGCCCTTCTGCGTGTCTCTTACGCGGCGAAGTTCTTCGCCACAAAGTCCCAGTTAACCAGTGCCCAGAAGTGCTCCAGGTAGTTAGGGCGCGCGTTGCGGTAATCGATGTAGTAAGCGTGTTCCCATACGTCCACGGTCATCAGCGGCTTCGCGCTGGTGGTCAGCGGGGTGCCCGCGTTAGAGGTAGACACGATAGCCAGTTTGCCATCCGCCTCTTTGACCAGCCACGTCCAGCCTGAACCGAAGTTCTTGATGGCGGCATCGGTGAACTTCGCTTTGAATTCCGCGAAGCTGCCAAAGGCGGCGTTGATGGCGGTAGCCAGTTCACCGACAGGTTCGCCACCGGCGTTTGGCGCCAGGCAGTGCCAGTAGAAGGTGTGGTTCCACACCTGAGCGGCGTTGTTGAATACGCCACCCTCAGAACTGCGCACGATCTCTTCCAGCGTTTTGCCTTCAAAATCGGTGCCCTTGATCAGGTTGTTCAGGTTGGTGACGTACGTCTGGTGATGCTTGCCGTAGTGATATTCCAGGGTTTCCGCAGAAATGTGCGGGGCCAGGGCGTCTTTTGCATACGGTAGTGCAGGTAATTCGAACGACATTGCTTCTCTCCTTATTGTATTTTGTGTTGTCAATAACCACACAGACAACAAGGACAGGATAGCAAATTGAAAGGGTATGCAAAAGAGGAACTTACCCTGCCACGGGTGTGGCAGGGCAGGGGTTAGCGAATGGTTTTCGGCGTCATCACGCGGCGTGCGCCGACGTAATGGCGTACCCAGTAGTCTTCACTGAGCGAGGTGATCTGAATATCCTGGCCGCTACGCGGTGACTGGATGAATTTTCCGTTGCCGACATAGACGCCAACGTGGTCAGCTGTCCCGCGGCCCTGCGTGCGGAAGAAGACCAGATCGCCGTTCTCCAGCTCTCCTCGGTTGACCGGGGACGCGTCGCGCAGGTGGTACATCTCGTTGGCGGTGCGCGGAATGCGGAACTTGACCAGATCTTTATAGGCGTAATAGACGAGGCCGCTGCAGTCAAAACCGGTACGTGGCGAAGTCCCGCCCCAGTGATACGGTTTGCCAATCTGCCCCATCAGCTTGTTCATTGCGGTTTTTTGCGCTTTCTGGACGCGCACTTTATGCACTTCCGCTATTTTTGTGACCTTGGTGCATTTCGCCTTATGGCCTTTACGCGCGATGCATTTTTCAGTCACGAGGTTAGCGGCGGTTTGCGAAGCTTTACTTTTGGCGGTGTGGGCAGTGCGGGAAGAGGTGGTTTTCGTCTTGCTGGAAGCGGTTTTTTTAGTCTGTGTGGTTGTCTTTTTCTTGTCGTTCTTAGCGGTGGTTTTTTTCTTACGTTCTGTGGCTTTCACCAGATGGTTTTTTTGTACAGCAGAATGCCGCGCCTGCTGAGAGGCGTTTGCCACTGGCGTGAAGGTGAGTGAAGTAAACAGTAAAGCACAGAGCGTGATCGAGATTTTATTTATCCGCGCCACTGGGCAGTCCCCTGATAAATGCAGGTCATCAATAATACCCGCGTGTGATTTACAAAGCCCGTCGATTCTAATCCATAAAAAGCCAGAAAGTTAATAGCATTTTTCAATCTACGATCCTGTTTCGTTAGCAAGTGCAAAAAAATTCATCGTTCTGTCGTACATTTGCCCATTCCCTAAGCAAAACCCTGACTGACGCAGGGGTAAACACCATTTGCAATGCAACTTTTCATCACTCGGAGTAGAATGTCTATACGTGACAAAAATGTTATTTTCCGATGCCAGTCTGAACCGCTACAATGTCAGACGAATGCCGTAACAGAAGTTAAAGGAAGCAAGACATGAGCACCACTATTGAAAAAATCCAGCGCCAGATCGCTGAAAACCCGATTCTGCTGTATATGAAAGGTTCTCCAAAGCTGCCAAGCTGCGGCTTCTCCGCGCAAGCGGTTCAGGCGCTGTCTGCCTGTGGTGAGCGTTTTGCTTACGTTGATATCCTGCAGAACCCGGACATCCGCGCTGAGCTGCCTAAGTACGCGAACTGGCCGACCTTCCCACAGCTGTGGGTAGACGGTGAACTGGTTGGCGGCTGCGATATCCTGATTGAAATGTATCAGCGCGGCGAACTGCAGCAGCTGATCAAAGAAACCGCGGCGAAGTACAAAACGGAAGAGCCGGACGCAGAGTAACTTTCTGCGGAAATAAAAAAGCGACCTGCTATGTGGTCGCTTTTTTTTTGTCGGGTGGCGCTGCGCTTACCCGACCTACGATTGGCGCTCGGCCTCATCATCCATCGGCAGCGGCCAGCCACCCAGACGCTTCCAGCGGTTGACGATCTCACAGAACAGCTCTGCGGTACGCTCCGTGTCATACAGCGCGGAGTGCGCCTGCGTGCCATCGAACGGAATGCCAGCCGTAATACAGGCCTTTGATAACACCGTTTGTCCCAGCGCCAGGCCGCTCAGCGCGGCGGTATCGAAGGTCACAAACGGGTGGAAGGGGTTGCGCTTGAGCGCGGCCCGCTCGGCGGCGGCCATGGTAAAGCTGTGATCGAAGGTGGCGTTATGAGCCACCATAATGGCGCGGCTGCAGTTGCTCTCCTTCATGCCTTTGCGCACCATTTTAAAAATGGCGTGCAGCGCATCATATTCACTGACGGCACCGCGCAGCGGGTTATGCGGATCGATACCGTTAAACGCCAGCGCTTCCGGCTGTAAGTTTGCCCCTTCGAAAGGTTCAACGTGGAAATGCAGCGTGGTGTCCGGTGTAAGCCAGCCCTGTTCATCCATCTTCAGCGTGATGGCGGCAATTTCGAGCAGCGCATCGGTTTTAGCGTTAAATCCGGCTGTTTCTACATCAATGACAACGGGATAAAAACCACGAAAACGGTCGCACAGACCGCTAAATTGAGCGTTATCGGACATCAGGGTCTCTTACATGGGGAAAAAGCAGAGCGCATTATGGCAAATTTTGCGGGGTGATGCAGTAAAACTACGGGCGCACGTTGCGCCCTGAGGGATCAGTTGCCCAGACCGCGACCGGCGTCTTTGGCTTCAATCAGCTCGATTTTGTAACCGTCCGGATCTTCCACAAACGCAATCACGGTGGTGCCGCCTTTTACCGGGCCCGCTTCGCGCGTAACGTTACCGCCATTTTTGCGAATGCGTTCGCACGCGTCAGCTGCGTTGTCCACTTCCAGCGCGATATGGCCGTAGGCCGTGCCCAGCTCATAGCTGTCAACGCCCCAGTTGTAGGTCAGCTCGATCACCGCTTCATCCGTTTCCGGGCCGTAACCCACGAATGCCAGCGAGTATTTGTATTCCGGGTTTTCGCTGGTGCGCAGCAGCTTCATGCCCAGGACGTTAGTGTAGAAATCGATTGAACGTTGCAGGTCGCCAACGCGCAGCATGGTGTGAAGTAGGCGCATAATTTCCTCATTAACCAATGGAATAAAAAAGCTTTTTGAACAGAAACGATGTTTTAGTATAGCGGCGAAGTGTCGCCGCTATCAATGAACAATGGCGAGATTACAGAGAAGGGTAGTCGGTGTAGCCTTCCGCGCCGCCGCCGTAGAAGCTTTCCGGACGCTGCGGGTTCAGCGCCGCTTTTTTCTGCAGACGGGCAACCAGATCCGGGTTGGCGATGTAGTCGCGGCCAAACGCGACGGCATCGATCAGCCCTTTATTAATCAGATCTTCGGCTTTTTCAGGCGTATAGGCACCTGCACCGATGATCACGCCGTGGAAGCGCTCGCGCACTTTCTGGCGGAAGGCTTCAGTGTAAGGCTTACCGCCAGCCCAGTCAGGCTCAGACATGTGCAGATAGGCAATACCGCGCTTGGCCAGCTCTTCAATCAGATAGAGCGCATCCGCTTCCTCGTTCGGGCCGTTGTCGACGTTCTGGAAAGACCCGATTGGGGAGACGCGGATCCCGATACGGTCCGGGCTCCACTCCTTGCATACCGCATCCACCACTTCCAGCACCAGACGGGCGCGGTTTTCGACGCTGCCGCCGTACTGATCGGTGCGATGGTTTGACGACGGTGACAGGAACTGGTGCAGCAGATAGCCATGCGCGGAGTGTAGCTCAATCAGGTCAAAGCCGGCTTCACGGGCGTTGGCCACGGCCTGACGGAAGTCGTTAACAATCCCCGGGATTTCGTCCAGCTCCAGCGCGCGCGGCATAGAGGTATCCACGCGGATCGCGTTACCGTTTTCATCGCGCAGGGACGTACGGGTATTGGCGCTCAGGGCCGACGCGGAGACCGGTGCCTGACCGCCAGGCTGGATGCTGCTGTGAGAGATACGACCGGTGTGCCACAGCTGAACCGCAATGCGGCCCTCTTCAGCGTGAACGCCCGCGGTGATTTTCTGCCATGCCGCGATCTGCTCCGGGGTATGGAGGCCCGGCGCACCGGCGTAACCCTTCGCCTGAGCAGAGATCTGCGTGGCTTCCGTAATGATCAGGCCAGAGCTTGCGCGTTGACGGTAGTATTCGCCCATCAGCGGGGTTGGGATGTCACCCGGCTCAATGCTGCGCAGACGGGTCAGCGGAGCCATGAACACGCGGTTTGGCGCCGTGACGGCACCCACTTTCAATGGGGTAAACAGTTTTTCAGCTGACATAAAGACTCCTGAGTAGACCAGTCGACTAGTAATAAAGTAAATAAAAAGCGCCCGTTATACGCCAGGCGCAGTAATGCTGTTTTGCACATGTGCCAGCGCGCTTTCCAGCGGCAAGGCACTGCGCGAAATTTTTGCCTGCAGATTGGCCCCTAACCACAGGGAATAGAGCACCTGAGACTGCATTAAGGGGTCGCCGGTAAAGGCCAGCGTTTTTTCGTCGCGGCCTTTTTCCAGCGCCTGGGCCAGCAGGGCGATCACGCCGCGGGCACCCTTATCCATCGCCGAGCGCATATCTTCGGAAAGATCGCACACCTCGGCAGACAGCTTGACCGTCAGGCATCCGCTGATAATGCCCTGCTGACAGAACTGGTTCAGCGTTTCCTGATAGTAGTTCAGAACACGATCCCGATAGTTTCCTTCACCCGACGCAAAATGGGTCGCCAGACGCTGGTGGTAGCCCGCGTAATGACGCTCCAGCATTGCCACGCCAAAGGCTTCTTTGGACCGGAAGTAGTGATAAAACGACCCCTTCGGTACCTCAGCGGTTTTTAATAACTCGCTCAACCCCATACCGGTAAACCCGCGATGCATGCAAAGACGCTCGCCGGTTGCCAGGAGATGATCGCGGGTATCGTGTTCAGTATTTCTGCTCATGGCCGCACTCTAATAGACCGTTCGGTCTAATGCAAGCGAGTTTATTGCCGACATGCGCTCAGAATATCCAGCTGCTGTTGATAAACGTTTGATTTCACGTCCATCATACCCAGTACGGTCGAGAACAAATTGTCCTGGGAAACCGCATTTTTTGCAGCGTGGTCGCGTAAACACTGTTCATTGATGCCAAAGTTTTTCGCGTAGTCCGGTGACAGCCAGAACATAAACGGAATGTGCGTTTGCTGCTCCGGTGCCAGCATGTACGGCGTACCGTGCAGATAAATGCCGCTTTCACCCAGTGACTCACCGTGATCCGAGAGATAAATCAGCGCGGTGTTCATGCTTGCCTGGCGCGCTTTCAGCGCATCAATGGTTTTGCTGACCATGCTGTCGGTATACAGGATGGTGTTGTCATAGGTATTCATCAGCGCCTGATGGTCGCAATCCTGAATTTCATTGGTGTCACAGGTTGGGGTGAATTTACGGAAATTGTCCGGGTAACGGCGATAGTATGCCGGACCGTGGCTCCCCATCAGGTGTATAACCAGCACCGTGTCCTGCTTCAGACCATCCAGCACGTTGTCCAGACGGTAGAAATTCACATCATCAATACAGGATTTGTCTTTGCAGAACTGATCCAGTTTCCACTGCGTCATATCGGTATGCGGCACGCGATCGCAGGCGCCTTTACAGCCGCCGTCGTTGTCGCGCCAGAGCAGGTTGATCCCCGCATGCTTCAGCACATCGAGCAGACCTTCCTGATGGTGAGCCAGGTCGGCATCGTATTTGCTGCGCGTCATGCCCGAGAACATGCACGGAACGGAAACGGCGGTTTCGGTGCCGCATGAGGAGGCCTGCGGGAAGTTAATCACATCCTGCTTTTTCAGCTCCGGGTTCGTTTCACGATCGTAACCATTCAGGGAGTAGTTCGCCGCGCGAGAGGCTTCCCCAACGACCAGCACCAGAACGGTTTTCTTTTGCTGGCCGGTAATCAACGGTCCTTTATGGGCATCTTCGCCAATCCGCACCAGCGTTTGATCGCCGGCAAACCAGCGCATTTTGCTGTACTTCACCACGGCGCTGACATAGTTGGCCGGGGTCACCATTTTGACGATGCTTTTGTTGTTGCGAAACAGCGACGCGTAATCTTTATAAAACAGCGCCGCAATCAGGATAATCACCAGCAGGGCACCGAGCATCGCGGCGACGCGCGTCAGCAGGGCATACCACCATTTCCCGGTACGAATGCGGGTCAACGCCAGCACCACGGAGGGAACGAGGCCTGCGATAACAATCCACAGAATCATCTGCGGGGTCACCAGGGCTGTCGCTTCCTGAGAGTTGGTTTCGAACACGTTCACAATCATGTTCTGATCGATCACCGCGCCGTAGGTGTACATAAAGTAGGTGGCCGCGGCGCATCCGACCGTTAAGACGATCAGCAGCGGCTTACGGATATAGGGGATATTCAGCAGGCTAAAGACAATCACCCAGCCGCAAAACAGCACCAGCGGTACGGACGCGGCAAAGAGGATGTCGTGCAGGTGCGCAGGGGCAATAATGGCCCAGCTGCGCTGGATAAACAGCCCATTAATCAACGTAAAGAAGAGTGCACAGCCCAGAGTAAATTTAATGTCGTTACATTGTAACTTTTTGATTAACCACATCGATCGGTAAACCTGTCATTGTCATGATGGGCCGAGTATAAAGCGGGAAGATTAGTGAAACCTTAATGCCACAAATCTGTGGTATGGGCCTTGCACGTGGCGCGTTTAGCGTCTTCACTGTAGGTGAGAGTGGTTATCCGGAGGTGAGTGTGGCAGAGCAGCTGGAGTTTTTCCCCATCCAGAGCCCGTGCCGGGGGATTTGTCAGGTGGATGAACGCGGATATTGCCGCGGGTGCATGCGTACCCGCGACGAGCGTTTTAACTGGCAAAACTTTAGCGACACGCAAAAGCAGGAGGTGTTACGCCTCTGCCGACAGCGTCTTCTGCGCAAAATACGCGCAAACAAAGCCGGTGAGACCGAAGAACCCCAGCAACCTTCACTTTTTTAACACGGTAATTGCGTATACTCATGACATCACGTCCTTGAGGAAAATGTTATGGTTCAGCGAATTACCCTTGCCCCCCAGGGGCCAGAATTCTCCCGTTTTGTGATGGGCTACTGGCGCCTGATGGACTGGAATATGTCCCCCCTCCAGCTGGCGAGCTTTATTGAAGAGCATATCGATCTGGGCGTTACCACGGTCGACCATGCGGATATTTACGGTGGCTATCAGTGTGAAGCCGCATTTGGCGAGGCGCTCAAGCTGGTTCCCGCACTCCGCGACCGCATGGAGATCGTCACGAAGTGCGGGATTGCCACCACGGCAAAACCGGAACACGCCCTTGGGCATTACATCACCGACAGCGCGCATATCATCAAGAGCGCTGAGCAGTCGCTGGTCAACCTGGCGACCGACCGTATCGACCTGCTGTTAATCCACCGTCCGGACCCGCTCATGGATGCCGATGAGGTGGCAGAAGCCTTCCTGAACCTGCATCAGAGCGGCAAAGTGCGTCACTTTGGCGTTTCCAACTTTACCCCTGCGCAGTTTGCGCTGCTTCAGTCTCGTCTGCCGTTTACCCTGGCCACCAACCAGGTGGAGATCTCCCCGGTACACCAGCCGCTGCTGCTGGACGGTACGCTTGACCAGCTGCAGCAGCTGCGCATTCGCCCGATGGCCTGGTCATGCCTGGGAGGCGGACGCCTGTTCAATGATGATGAATTCCAGCCGCTGCGTAACGAGCTGGACACCATCGCCCGCGAACTGAACGCGGAGAGCATCGAACAGGTGGTTTACGCCTGGATCCTGCGTCTGCCGTCAAAACCGCTGCCGATTATTGGTTCTGGCAAAATTGAACGCGTGCGTTCTGCACTGGCCGCTGAAGAGCTGCAGATGACCCGCCAGCAGTGGTTCCGCATCCGCAAGGCTGCGCTGGGTTACGACGTGCCATAAACCGCCAGAAGATGACTTTCCGGTGAAATCTTTGCCCCTGGTATACACTTAAGGGGCAAAAAATAACCAGCGGAGGTCATATGAAGCGTTTTGCTCTGGCAATGGTCGCGCTGGTTGTTTGCGCAGGGGCGCAGGCAGCCAGCGACGAAGTGGAAATGAATCTCGTCACCTCTCAGGGTGTGGGTCAGTCCATCGGTACGGTGAAAATCACGGAAACCGATAAAGGACTGGAGTTCGCCCCGAATCTTAAAGCACTCCCGCCCGGTGAGCATGGTTTTCATGTTCACGCCAAAGGAAGCTGCCAGCCCGCGTTAAAAGAGGGGAAAGCGTCGGCTGCGGAAGCGGCAGGCGGTCACCTTGACCCGCAGCACTCCGGCAAGCATGAGGGCCCCGAAGGCATGGGACATCTGGGCGATCTGCCCGTGCTGGTGGTCAATAACGACGGTAAAGCCACCGATCCCGTTGTCGCGCCGCGGCTGAAAAAGCTGGATGAGGTGAAAGGCAAAGCGCTGATGATCCACGTCGGCGGCGACAATATGTCCGATCAGCCTAAACCGCTTGGCGGCGGCGGGGCGCGTTATGCCTGCGGCGTGATCTGATCCCCAATCGTACCCGGCGGTGGTGCCTGTTCCAGCTGCGACAGCGAGCAGTGCAGCCGCCAGATTATCGAGGCCAAATCGCGGGCGGCGGGGAGATGATGTCGTGCAAGCGTATCGCAGATCCGCTGCAGTTCATTCAGCGTGGCTTCCAGCGGCCGCTGCTGGACCCCGCGTTCGCTCATGACATCGCGCAGCAGGGAGATGCAAACGTCACGCACCTGCGACAGCGGGTCGGAACGCGTTTCCCACCCGCGAAGCTGCCAGACCACGTGCGAGCAGTTCAGCAGCACCACGCCCCAGCGCAGCAGCCAGCGCCGGGAAAGCGCGTCCTGGCTGTTATTGAGCTGGCTGACGTGATGATAAACCAGCGATTCATATTCACTCTCACGAAGATGCGGTTTGCGGCTGAGCTGATCGACAAACCCCCGGCGTAACTCCCGGATATGCCTGCGGCTTTTGCGGGCATCGGAGCCGGGACGCAGCACCGCGAAGGCCAGCCACGCCAGCCCCACGCCGAGGATCTTTGCGAGGTTGTCATTGAGAAAATCGGCGTAATCGTACACCGGTGGATTCGTCACGGAGATAAACGAGCCCATAAAGACAATCAGCTGTCCCCACAGTCCCGCCAGCTTCGGCATCTGCAGCTTGAGTAGCTGCATGGTGGTCAACAGCGGAAAGAGGAACAGCAGGAACTGCCAGAGATCGCTTATCTGCACCATCAGGCCAAACTTCACCACAAAACTGAACAGCGACAGCAGCACCAGGGTGCGCAGCAGGAGCGTCAGCGAGTTAAACGGCGAGGCCGCGACGGAGTAAAGCACGCAGCTGATGGCGGCGAGCGTCAGGGCCGCCGTACCGGACTCCCACTGCGTGGTGATACTCCACGCGCCCACCAGCATCAGCGCGCAAAAGGTACGAAAACCGCTCCACAGCGCTTCCAGGTAGTCGGTATGGCGGGCGAGAGCCGGGCTCCCGGGAACGTTGAACTCCGTGACCGGCGTGGCATTCTCAACCGCGTTAATCCAGCGGCTGCTGCGCAGGTAGAGTCGGCAAAAGTAATTCAGACGCTGCCAGAAGGCGCGATGGCGATAATCATATTCATCCACCGGGGCGAGCGGGGCGATTATTCGCGCAACGGTGTAGATGTCCGCATCCGGGCGCGCAAGGGTCGCGAGCAGCGTTTCAATCACCGCGCGCGTGTTTTCCGGCGGCGTTGGCCAGTTGAGCAGCATCCGGCGCAGGCTGGAGATGGCGCTGGTCATGCGCAGCTGCTGGTGCAGTAAATAATTAAGCAGGGTGTTCTGACGGCGAAAGCGGTAGTGGCTCCAGAACGCCTGAATACGCAGCAGATTCATTGTCAGGATCTGTCCTATCACCTTTTCATGGGCGAGACGGATCTCATCGCTGGTATCCGGTTGCCACAGCAGGCTCGCGTGTTCAAGCAACCGGGTGTGCATGGTTTTAAGGGCGGTGATGAGTGCGCTGCCGTCGGAAGTGCTGGGGAGGATCATCATCATAAATCCGCCGCAGAGGATCCCGACAATCACTTCGCAGACGCGCGCCTGTGCAATATCCCACAGCTCGGTGGTATCGAGCACATTCACCACCGGGAAGGCAATAATGGCGGCGGTATAGCCCGCCAGCTGGAAAGCGTAGGCGACGTTGTTGGTGAAATGGGCGCAGGCCCAGGTACAGCATCCCAGCCATGCCGCCATGCTCAGCAGGAACAGCCATGGGTCGTTCAGCGTATGGCCGGCGATAATTAACGCCGCCGTGGCACCCAGCAGGCTGCCGGCGATACGCCCAAGGCTTTTACTGATCACCCCACCAACGGTGGGAAAACTCACCACTGCGGCAGAGGTCATCGCCCAGTAGGGCTCATCCAGGTTCAGGTAATAGGCGACGGTCAGCGCCAGACACATGGCAATGCCGTTACGCAGCGCGTAGCGCCACTGAGGACGCGTCGCTTTCATCCACGGCGAGTTTTGCCAGGAGAGCGCCTGCAGCTTCATTAAGGGGTTCCGATGGAGACAGTGCAGGTGGTGCCGGATACCAGCGTGATGCCCTGCGGTAAATGGTCAAACTCCACGCGAACAGGCACGCGTTGAGCGAGACGCACCCAGGGGACGTTCGGCTTGATATCCGGCACCAGGCCGGAATCTGTTTCAACGCTTTGGTCGTAAATGGCGCGACCAATGCTGGATACGTGACCCTGTAACCTTTGCGAGCCGCTGTACAGCGTAATCGCTGCTGGCGATCCCTCGCGAATATGCCGAAGCTTGGTCTCTTCGAAGTAGCCCACTACGTAGAAGGAGTGGCTGTCGACCAGGGCAAAAACGGGCTGTCCCGTGGTGGCATAGTTACCCACGCGGGCGGAAAGGTTGGTCACCCATCCATCGACAGGGGCGGTAATCACGGTTTGGGTCAGCTCCCACTGCGCCTGCTTCAGCGTCGCCTCAGCCACGTTGACGCTCGCCTGCATCGCCTTAACGTTGAGGTTGGCGGTGTCTAAATCTTCCGCGGAGATGTAGTTTTGCGACAGGTGACGGCGGCGGTTGGCCTCGTTGTTGGCCTTTGCCAGATCAGACTGGGCTTTTGCCAGCTGCGCCTGGGCATTCAGAATCGCGATATGGTACGGGGTGTCGTCGATTCGGAATAAAACCTCTCCCTTTTTAACGTACTGGTTATCCTTAACCAGCAGCGACGTAATGCTTCCCGATACCTGCGGGGTAATGCTGACCTGCTCAGCGCGAATCTTACCGTCACGCGTCCAGGGCGACTGCATGTAATAATTCCAGAGCCACCATCCGGCGACCAGCGCAAGGACCAGAACAAACAGGGTGGAAAAGTACTTCAGCGTTTTCAGGGGCATAGTCACCACACGATCAGAACAGCAAGGCCCAGGCATACACAGAGGGCAAACAGGGAAAGATCCATCAGCATGGGATGCCAGATTTCGCCGGAATACATCCAGTCGCGAAGCAGGCGATGCGCGATGAGCCAGAGAATAAAGCCCACCAGCACGGCCTTAAACAGAGGGGGAAAGTAGACTGACGCACCGAAGATCAGGTCCTGGAGGGGTAAACCCTCTGAGCGATGAAAAAAGGTCACGAGCAGAGATCCTTTGCAGTGAACAGAATGCCGTGTTGGCTTGTCTGAGTATGAAGAAGCATCACAATTCAGTGTAAGTCATACTTTTGAGTTAGATGAATGCAGTATTGCATTTGTTTTGCCATTACAAATGCTGCACACTATTCTAAAATCAGTATAATAACTTAGCAAGCTAATTATAAGGAGATGAAATTGGAATCGCCATTAGGTTCTGATCTGGCAAGGTTGGTACGCGTCTGGCGTGCTCTGATTGACCATCGCCTGAAACCTCTGGAATTGACACAGACGCATTGGGTCACGCTGCACAACATTCATCAGCTGCCGCCCGACCAGTCGCAAATTCAACTGGCAAAAGCGATAGGCATTGAGCAACCGTCACTGGTGCGCACGCTTGACCAGCTGGAAGAGAAGGGGCTGATCTCCCGACAAACCTGCGCCAGCGATCGTCGCGCCAAGCGGATAAAACTCACTGAGAAAGCGGCGCCTATCATTACTGAAATGGAAGCTGTGATTACCAAAACGCGCGGTGAAATCCTTTCAGGCGTTTCACCGGCGGAGCTGGAAATGCTCATTAGCCTCATTGCTCGCCTTGAGCAAAACATCCATGAGCTACAGTCTCGCGACTGATCAACACTAAGGCCTTGCAACAGCAAGGCCTTTTTTTACTTAAAGACCACCACTCGATTACGGCCTGTCTCCTTCGCCTCATACATCGCCTTGTCGGCACTCTCCACGCACGCTTCTGCGGTCACGGACGATGACGTCGCCGTAAATACTCCCATGCTGATGGTAATCGGCTCAGGTAGCTGCCCTCCGCTGCTGGTTTTATCAAAGCTGCTTAGCTTCAACCGAATGCGTTCCGCCACCTGGTGGGCTGCATCTGAAGAGGTGTTGGCCAGCATCAGCACAAACTCCTCACCGCCGATTCGAGCCGCGATGTCCTGCGGGCGTACGGAATCCATCAGCAGATTGGCGACAAACTGTAAGACTTTGTCTCCCTGAAGGTGGCCATAGTTATCGTTGATACGCTTGAAGCGGTCGAGATCGCTGACGATAACCGAAACTGGGCGGCTGGGTTTCGCCATGTCCAGCGCCTGGTTTAACGATTCATAAAAATAGCTACGGTTATAAAGGCGCGTAAGCGGATCGCGAATCGAATTTTGATATGACTGCTGATATTTTAAATGGGAATCACGGTACAGCATGAAGACGTCGTAGAGCAGTACAAAAATAATCATCAGCGTAGCGACGGTTTCAAATAGCCGGGCGCGATACCACGATATATCTTCAGCATGTCCGCCTACTAACAGCATGGCGAGCGTGACGATATAGCAAACGCACAGGAAATTTCCGCCTACCCAGAATAAATTGCGCACGCGCGTGACAAACATCAGCGTTACTAATGAAACCACCCAGAAGACAATTAAAGAAATATTTATGCATTGGCTCCAGAGCACCATAAACTGACGGGTTTCGTTATCAAC
This sequence comes from Enterobacter roggenkampii, assembly GCF_001729805.1. NCBI lineage: Bacteria > Pseudomonadati > Pseudomonadota > Gammaproteobacteria > Enterobacterales > Enterobacteriaceae > Enterobacter > Enterobacter roggenkampii. The sequence goes on from NZ_CP017184.1 coordinate 1,943,676, forward strand.
CAGGTCAATGGATAACAAGGGCGAGTGACTGGAATATATCCAGGCCAGTCCCACAACGCAGGCGGTAAAGAGAAACGCCCCGCTCACAATTGAGATATGCGCCAACCGTGAAAAGGGGTAATCGCGCGTAGGATAGAGTATTGCCGCAACGATGAACAACACCGCCATTAAAAAGTGGCGGAACATAAAGTAGATCATCGCATCGTTGTAGTTCACGACGTTGAACTGATAGAGGTTCAGCCACGCTGGAAAGCTGGACAGCGTTCCGACCATCAACAGTGCCGAACCGGCAAAGGCAAAGGCGATCGCAATCAGATAGAGCCGCCGCTTATCACACCAGTATTTCATTGCCATAAAGCAGGCAATAAACAGGTGAAACACGAGTAAAAAAATGGTGAGCGTAGGGAACAAAAGAGGCGAGAAGGAGGGAACCCATTCAACCACTTTTGAAAAGAGAGCTTGTAATATTCCGATGACGACAAGGCAACCGAAACAGAACGAGATATAACGACCTTTTAGACAACGACTATTCGCAAGCATATAAGTTTTTACAAAATGAGAAATACATCATGAAGAGGTAATTGCGAAGAGTCTAAGCAAGTAATGCAATAAATACTTTGCGCGGAGACAATATACGATGAGATTAAATATTTGTGTGGTGAATATATTTTGTAAAAATATTCGTATAAGTGATGTATATTGTAAATGGATGTGGCCCAATGGCCACATCCATTTTTAATTAACGTGGAGAAACGGTCACCTGGCTTCCGTTGCTTGCCAGCACAACGCGCTGACCTGCGGAGAAGCGGGTGCTGCCTTGTTTCTGAACAACCATAATGGTGCTGCCGTCGTCTTTACGAATTTCCAGCTCGACGCCCTGAGTTTTGTTCATCGCACCCTGAACACCCTGGCCTGCTACACCACCGGCCACTGCGCCTGCGGCTGTTGCCAGAGAACGGCCCGTACCGCCGCCGACGGTATTACCCAGGAAACCACCCAGAACGGCACCGCCGATGGCGCCCATCACGTTGTTTTCATCACCACCCTGAATCTGTACAGGGCGTGCGTTAACAACGGTACCGTAAGTCACGTTCTGAACCTGTTTCGCTTCAGAAGCGCTATACACGTCGCCAGAAAGTGAACTGTCATTCACACAGCCAGCCAGAGTTAAACCAATCAGCGAAACGCCCAGTACACGTAAAATCATTTGAATCTCCTGTTCACCAAAAACGCCCGATGGGGGGCATCCGTTATGGCTAAATTATATGGCATAAAGGGCCATCGTTCATATCTTTGCACTAACAATAGGAAAATTGTACTTGAATTTGACTTAACGAGACATAAACAGGATCCGCCCACGCTACCCGTCTGACATTGTTAAAAAATATTATTGCCGGATGGCAAAGCGACGCCGTTTATGGTTGAGTGGATATCCTTAGCCCACGCAACGTAAGGAAAGCGCATGAAATCGGGTCGCTACATTGGTGTGATGTCAGGCACCAGTCTGGATGGGGTAGATGTCGTTCTGGCCGCCATTGATGAAAACATGGTGGCACAGCAGGCGAGCCTGACCTGGCCAATCCCCATTTCATTGAAAGAGGATATTCTCAGTATCTGTCAGGGGCAGCAGCTGACCCTTTCGCAGCTTGGACAGCTGGATGTTCGCCTGGGGGCGCTGTTTGCGGATGCGGTGCAGGCTTTGATGCAAAAAGAACATCTTCGTCCGCAGGATGTGGTGGCCATCGGGTGTCACGGACAAACGGTCTGGCATGAACCCATCGGCGATGCCCCGCACACCCTGCAAATCGGCGATAACAACCAGATTGTGGCGAAAACGGGCGTCACGGTGGTCGGCGATTTCCGTCGTCGCGATATTGCCCTTGGCGGACAGGGCGCACCGCTGGTGCCCGCGTTTCATCAGGCGCTGCTGGCACACCCTTCAGAACGGCGTATGGTGCTCAACATTGGTGGGATCGCCAATCTGTCGATGCTTATTCCGGGGCAGCCGGTTCGCGGCTACGATACCGGCCCGGGCAATATGTTAATGGATGCCTGGATCTGGCGTCAGTGCGGGCAACCGTATGATAAAAACGCGGAGTGGGCGAGTGAGGGTAAGGTGATTCTCCCGCTGCTGCAGTCCATGCTGAGCGATCCTTATTTTGCCTTACCGGCACCGAAAAGCACGGGGCGTGAATACTTCAACTTTGGCTGGCTTGAGCGCCAGCTGGCGTCATTCCCGGCGCTCGCGCCGCAGGATGTTCAGGCGACGCTTGCCGAGCTTACGGCCGTGTCGATTTCTGAACAGGTGCTGCTTAGCGGCGGATGTGAACGCCTGCTGGTGTGCGGCGGGGGAAGCCGTAACCCGCTGGTGATGGCGCGTCTTGCCGGGCTGCTGCCGGGTACCGAAGTGTCGACGACCGATGAGGCCGGCATCAGCGGTGATGATATGGAGGCGCTGGCCTTTGCCTGGCTTGCCTGGCGCACCGTTGCCGGGCTGCCGGGCAATTTACCGTCGGTAACCGGCGCGCGCGAGGCGAGCGTTCTTGGGGCGATTTTCCCGGCAAATCCGCGTCATAATCAGAGTTAACTGAAATTCAGCGCGGCGCGTCGTCGTTAGAATGGAACGAAACAGGGGGGCAGCCATGCCCTCCAGGACCAGGATAGTCTTCGGAATATGCCCATGAAAAAACTTCTTCTTATTGCCGCCCCTTTGCTGCTGTCAGGATGCAGCGTCTACAACCAGCTCGTTGAGCGCATGCAGACCGATACCCTGGAGTATCGCTGCGACGAAAAACCGTTGACCGTGAAGCTGAACAATCCGCGCCAGGAAGCCAGTTTTGTTTACGACAATAAATTGCTGACGCTGAAGCAGGGCATTTCGGCCTCGGGCGCACGCTACACCGACGGTATCTATGTCTTCTGGTCGAAAGGCGACAGCGCCACGGTCTACAAACGCGACCGTATTGTGCTGAACAATTGCCAGCTCGAAAATCCGAAGCGTTGAGATTTTTACAGGGGCGGCGCACAATAGCGCCACCCACTCTCAATGTCAGCTAACGCCATGTCAGATAACGACGAACTGCAGCAAATTGCGCATCTGCGCCGTGAATACACCAAAGGCGGCCTGCGTCGCCAGGATCTTCCCGCTGAACCCCTCGTGCTTTTTGAACGCTGGCTGAAACAGGCCTGCGAAGCGAAACTTGCCGACCCAACGGCGATGGTTGTCGCAACGGTAGATGAAAACGGTCAACCGTATCAGCGTATCGTATTGCTCAAGCATTATGACGAGAAAGGGCTGGTGTTCTATACCAACCTTGGCAGCCGCAAAGCGCACCATCTGGAAAACAATCCGCGTATCAGCCTGCTGTTCCCGTGGCACATGCTGGAACGTCAGGTGATGGTGACCGGCAAAGCGGAACGTCTCTCGACGCTGGAAGTGGTGAAGTATTTCCACAGTCGTCCGCGTGACAGCCAGATTGGCGCCTGGGTATCAAAACAGTCCAGCCGCATTTCCGCCCGCGGCGTGTTGGAAAGTAAATTCCTCGAGCTGAAGCAGAAGTTCCAGCAGGGTGAAATCCCGCTGCCGAGCTTCTGGGGTGGTTTCCGCATCCCGATTGAGCAAATCGAATTCTGGCAGGGGGGCGAACATCGCCTGCACGACCGCTTTTTATACCAGCGCGAGAATGGCGGCTGGAAAATCGACAGACTGGCGCCGTAATCCCCGAAATTTGTTGATTTAAGCGCTAGCGCACACCGCGCTTGCGCTTTATTCTATGGTCCTTTCGCATCAGGCGAAAAGTCGTGTACCGGCAAAGGTGCAGTCGTTTATACATGGAGAATTTGATGGCAAGCAGTAACTTGATTAAACAATTGCAAGAGCGGGGCCTCGTGGCCCAGGTGACGGACGAGGAAGCGTTAGCAGAGCGACTGGCGCAAGGCCCGATCGCGCTCTATTGCGGCTTCGATCCCACCGCTGACAGCTTGCATTTGGGGCATCTTGTTCCATTGTTATGCCTGAAACGCTTCCAGATGGCGGGCCATAAGCCTGTTGCCCTGGTGGGCGGCGCGACCGGTCTGATTGGTGACCCAAGCTTCAAAGCCGCTGAGCGTAAACTGAACACCGAAGATACCGTGCAGGAGTGGGTCGATAAGATCCGCAAACAGGTTGCACCGTTCCTCGACTTCAACTGTGGCGATAACGCCGCGATTGCCGCGAACAACTACGACTGGTTTGGCAGCATGAACGTGCTGACCTTCCTGCGCGACATCGGCAAGCACTTCTCTGTTAACCAGATGATTAACAAAGAGGCCGTGAAGCAGCGTCTGAACCGTGACGACCAGGGTATCTCCTTTACCGAGTTCTCCTACAACCTGCTGCAGGGGTATGACTTTGCCTGCCTGAACAAACTGCACGGTGTTTCCCTGCAGATTGGCGGTTCTGACCAGTGGGGTAATATCACCTCCGGTATCGACCTGACCCGTCGCCTGCACCAGAATCAGGTCTTTGGTCTGACCGTTCCGCTGATTACCAAAGCTGACGGTACCAAATTTGGTAAAACCGAAGGCGGCGCGGTATGGCTCGATCCGAAGAAAACCAGCCCGTACAAATTCTACCAGTTCTGGATCAACACGGCGGATGCCGATGTTTATCGCTTCCTGAAGTTCTTCACCTTTATGGATATTGAAGACATCAATGCGCTGGAAGAAGAAGACAAGAACAGCGGTAAAGCGCCACGCGCGCAGTACGTGCTGGCAGATGAAGTGACCAAACTGGTTCACGGTGAAGAAGGTCTGGCCGCGGCAAAACGCATTACTGCAAGCCTGTTCAACGGTACCCTGAGCGATCTGAGCGAAGCGGACTTCGAACAGCTGGCGCAGGACGGCGTGCCAATGGTTGAGATGGAGAAAGGGGCTGACCTGATGCAGGCGCTGGTGGATTCTGAGCTGCAGCCTTCCCGCGGTCAGGCGCGTAAAACCATCGCCTCAAACGCGATCACCATCAACGGTGAAAAGCAGGCTGACCCGGAATACACCTTTGTTGATGGCGACCGTCTGTATGGCCGCTACACCCTGCTGCGTCGCGGTAAGAAAAACTACTGCCTTGTCTGCTGGAAATAATTAACAGTCTCGAGGGGCGTGGGAAACCACGCCCCTTTTGTTTTTTCAGGGTTTGGTAAGCATAAAATGAAGAACATCCTCGCCATTCAGTCCCACGTTGTTTTTGGACATGCTGGCAACAGCGCTGCGGAATTCCCGATGCGCCGCCTCGGCGTCAACGTCTGGCCCCTCAATACCGTTCAGTTCTCTAACCACACGCAGTATGGCAAATGGACCGGCTGCGTGATGCCGCCTTCGCACCTCACCGAGGTTGTGCAGGGCATTGCCGATATCGACCAGCTCAAGCGCTGTGACGCCGTATTGAGCGGTTATCTTGGTTCAGCGGAGCAGGGGGAACATATCCTCGGCATCGTGCGTCAGGTAAAGGCTGCCAACCCGTCGGCAAAATACTTCTGCGACCCCGTTATGGGCCATCCGGAGAAAGGCTGTATTGTGGCGCCAGGCGTGGCAGAATTCCACGTTCGCCATGCGCTGCCCGCCAGCGATATCATTGCGCCAAACCTGGTCGAACTGGAAATTCTCTGCGAGCATCCGGTTAACAGCGTAGAAGAGGCCGTAAGCGCGTCACGCGAGCTGATCGCGCAGGGGCCTGAAGTTGTGCTGGTAAAACACCTCGCGCGCGCAGGGCTAAGCCAGGATCGCTTTGAGATGCTGCTGGTGACGAAAGAGGATGCCTGGCATATCAGCCGCCCGCTGGTGGATTTTGGCCCGCGTCAGCCGGTGGGCGTGGGCGATGTGACCAGCGGGCTGCTGCTGGTGAAACTGCTTCAGGGTGCAACGGTGAGGGACGCGCTGGAGCACGTTACGGCAGCGGTGTACGAAATTATGATTGCGACGAAAGAGATGCAGGAATATGAACTGCAGGTGGTTGCGGCTCAGGATCGTATCGCGAAGCCGGAGCACTATTTCAGCGCAACCCAGCTTTAAACGATGCCGGGTGGCGCTGCGCTTACCCGGCCTACAAAACCCGTCGGCCCGTGCAAGCGAAGCGCCGCCGGGCGATATTAGTTAAGACCTTCCGCTTTCAGCGCCGCAGCCACCGCAGGACGTTCAGCCACGCGTTTCATATACGATGCAATGTGGTCTAACCCTTCCAGATTCAGCTTAACCGCACGTGCCCAGCGCAGCACGGTGAACAGGTACGCATCAGCGATCGTGAAGCGCGAGCCGCCAATCCACTGTTCGTCTTTCAGCGATTCGTTAACGTACTGCAGCTTTTTCTCCAGCAGGGCGCGCAGGGTCGGCTTAAACTCTTCCGGCGTATCCGGGCGGAACAGGGGGGTAAAGCCTTTGTGCAGCTCGGTGGCAATGTAGTTCAGCCATTCCAGCGTTTTATAGCGAGAAATGGTACTGACCGGGGCCAGCAGCTGGCGATCGGGCACGCTATCGGCCAGGAACTGCATAATCGCCACGCCTTCGGTCAGCAGGGTACCGTCATCCAGCAGGAGCGCCGGAACCTGTCCTTTCGGGTTAATGGCAAGAAAGTCATCGCCGTTTTCCAGACGTTTTTTCATCAGATCAACGCCATCCAGCGTGAAATCTTTGCCGCTCTCGCGCAGGGTGATATGGGAAGCAAGAGAGCACGCGCCCGGTTTGTAGAACAGTTTCATCGGTAACTCCTTTTCGCTGAGGTTTCAGCTATGTTAGTGCGCAAACGGATAAAAAAAAAGCCGCTAATCAATTAGCGGCTTCTGGTCAGTCGTTTCTCACGGATTTCACGCAGTAGCGGTTTTGGTCGCCTTAGCGGTCTTGTCGTCGTCCTGAGTCATGCGATTCAGTTTCGGTGCGGTCAGCAGCATCAGAGCGGCAATAACGGCAGTCGCGATACCAATCTGCATGAACACGGTACCGTAGACGTTCAGGGAAACCAGTGGGTCAGTGACGTTTTCCGGCACGGCCATCAGGTTCGCAATCTTACCGGCGATAATTGCTGCACCGGCAGTGGTCAGGAACCAGCTACCCATAATGAAGCCCATCAGACGCTGCGGAACCAGCTGTGCAACCATTGCCAGACCCAGACCAGAGATCATCAGTTCGCCGATAGACTGCAGCGCGTAGCTCAGGATCAGCCAGTTAACGGATACGATACCGGCGTCGGTAGCAAATTTGGTACCCAGCGGCAGCACCAGGAACGCGCCGGAACACAGCACCATACCGATAGCAAACTTGTGCGGCATTGGCAGACGGTCGCCCATCTTGTTATAGATCGCGGCCAGAATCGGGCTACCAATCATGATCCAGAACGGGTTCAGTGCCTGATACTGCTCCGGTTCGAACGCGATGCCCAGAATAGAGTGCTCAACGTTACGAATGGCGAAGAAGTTCAGAGAGGTTGGCATCTGGCTGTACAGCACGAAGAAGATAATCGCTTCCAGCATCAGAATGAAGGCCACGATCATCTTACGACGGGCAGCACCCTGCATAGCGAATGCTTCTTTCGCGAAGATAACCACGATACCCAGCGCCACAACGCCCAGAACGGCACGTGCGATACCCTGGTTGTGCAGCAGCCAGGTAGCGATGGCCGCCAGGACCACAACGCCTACGATGGTCGCCAGCAGTTTGCCCATATGCACAGGCTCGAAGTCTGGTTTTGAACCGTAGTTTTTAACCCAGCTGCGGCAGAACAGGAAGTTCACCACGGTGATCATCATACCGACGAAGCTCAGTGCAAACGCCACGCTCCAGCCGAATTTTGCTGCGAGCCATGGGGTTGCCAGCATCGAGAAGAACGAACCGATGTTGATGGACATGTAGTACATGGTAAATGCACCGTCCAGACGCGGGTCATCTTTGCTGTAGCAGGTAGAGAGCAGGGAAGACGGGTTCGCTTTGAACAGACCGTTACCCACGGCGATCGTGGCCATGCCCATATACACGACAGCGGCATCATGCCCTGACCATGCTACCAGTCCATAGCCAATCGCCAGAACAATGGCGCCCAGCATGATGACACGTTTAGTTCCGAGGACTTTATCGCCCAGCCAGCCGCCGATAGCGACCAGACCGTACACCAGAGCACTGAAGGAGGAGAACAGCGTGATGGAATCGGCTTCGGACATACCCAGCTGTTTCACCAGGTAAACCGCCATGATCCCTTGCAGGCCGTAGTAACCAAAACGCTCCCATAACTCGATAGAGAAGATGAGATAGAACGCTTTAGGTTGTTTAAAAGCGTTCAGACTCACGCTTTCATCTGTTGGTTTATTGTTTGCAGTCGACACATATACCTCTTTTTTTACATCCCATATTAACGGGGGTGTTCATAGCGTGATGGCCGTAGTCCATACGCCTTATAGTTATATTGGGAGGAGAAACGGCGGGTAATGTTCACTATCCTGCCCCATCTGGCAATACGTTTGTAATAATCTGTTACATATATCCTGAATGGTATAATCGTCGGTTCATGCAAATGTTATTCAGCGTTAAATTTCATACGCTGAGTAAAGGTAGTTTTTTCGACTGGTAATCACCGGTCAGTACGGGCTGTTGGCGATATGTTCTGCTATTTGCCGCTTGTGGCAGTGATATAGCCCATATTCTGAAAAATAGCTGGTCTTATCGTCGGCAAAGAAAGAGGAGTGTCTTGTCAGATAAAGGGTTTAGGTCGATTTTGACAACAAAAATACAACATGAAGTTATCAGGGTGATCGCGATCACAGATGTATAGAAATTTTCGGCTATGAAAAAACTATTAACCTGTTTCAGCGTTAAAGGGCCGAATAAGTGACAGGTGAGGCGAAACGAAAGGCGAACAAATAACGGTCAAAAGAAGAGCGTTTGAAAGCCCTTCATTAATCAGGGGATTGAGATGCCTCAGGGATATACTTTTTCTTTGTATTCGCAGAGATCTTCAATAATGCAGGAGCCGCAGCGAGGCTTACGGGCAATACACGTGTAACGACCGTGCAGAATCAGCCAGTGATGGCAGTCAACCTTAAATTCCGCTGGAACCACTTTCAGCAGCTTCTCTTCGACCTGCTCGACATTTTTTCCCGGCGCGAAGTTGGTCCGGTTAGACACGCGAAAGATATGCGTATCGACGGCGATAGTGGGCCAGCCAAACGCGGTATTGAGCACCACGTTCGCGGTTTTACGACCCACGCCCGGCAAGGCTTCCAGCGCAGCGCGGTCTTCCGGCACTTCGCCTCCGTGCTGCTCCAGCAGAATTCGGCAGGTCTTGATGACGTTCTCGGCTTTGCTGTTAAACAGGCCGATGGTTTTGATATAGGACTTCACGCCTTCCACGCCCAGCTCCAGCATGGCCTTCGGCGTATTGGCGACCGGATAGAGCAGGGCGGTAGCTTTATTGACGCTCACGTCGGTAGCCTGTGCAGAGAGCAACACGGCGATCAGCAGCTCAAACGGGGAGGTAAAATTCAGCTCCGTCGTCGGGTGCGGGTTCTCGTCCCGCAGACGGGTCAGGATCGCAATGCGCTTTTCTTTATTCATGAGGCCTTCTCGGGTGTCCCTTCCAGAACGCTGCGCTCAGCCGCGCGGCGCTTACGTTTCTCATCAATCAGGTATTTTATCGCCAGCATCATGCCAAGGCCAATAAACGCACCGGGCGGCAGCATCGCCAGCAGGAATGGCGTATCGGTGTGGAACACTTCAATGCGCAGCGCTTTGGCCCAGCCGCCCAGCAGCGCATCTGCGCCGTCAAACAGCGTACCGTTGCCGAGGATTTCACGCAGGGATCCCAGCACGAACATGGCGCACGTGGCGCCCATGCCAATGGAAAAACCATCCAGCGCCGACATGGCCGGACTGTTTTTCACCGCAAAGGCTTCCGCACGCCCGACCACGATACAGTTGGTGACGATAAGGGGAATGAAGATCCCGAGCGACTGGTACAGACCAAACGCGTAGGCGTTAATCAGCATCTGAACAATACTGACCACCGACGCAATGATCATGACGTAAATAGGAATACGAATTTCCGACGGCGTCCAGCGGCGCAGGGCAGAGATGGAGAGGTTGGTCAGGGTCAATACGAGCGTGGTTGCCAGACCCAGACCGAGCGCGTTGGTGGCGGTGGATGTCACCGCCAGCAGTGGGCACATCCCCAGAAGCTGTACCAGCGCGGAGTTGTTTTTCCACAACCCCTGGACAATAACCTCTTTAACCTGGCTCATGATTACTCCTCACAGGCCGGAAGATTGTTGATTTGCGCGGGCAGCGTTTCAGCGTATAGCCCGGCTCGTTTTACGGCATTCACCACCGCACGTGGCGTGATGGTCGCCCCGGTGAACTGGTCGAACTCGCCGCCATCTTTCTTCACCGCAAACGCGGTGTCATCTTCACCATGGATCACTTTACCGGCAAAGTGCAAAATCCAGTCGCTCAGACGGGTTTCAATTTTATCGCCAAGACCCGGCGTTTCATGGTGTTCCGTCACGCGAGTGCCCAGTATGGTGCCGGAGAAATCACTGCCCACAAGCAGCTGAATGGCACCGGAATAGCCGTCAGGCGCCGTCGCTTCCATCACCGCGCCAACCGGTTTATCCCCTTTACGGGCAATAAAGAGGCGGTGCGGGCCTTTCCCAAGCTGCGGCGCGTCTACCACAAAGCAGCTTTTTTGCAGGTCGTTATCGTAGAATTCCGCCGGGATCACCTGATCGAACAGCGCCTTTTGCTGCTTCGAGGCCTGCTCTTCGATGGTCGTTTTGGTCAGCGCATTTACCAGCGCCGTCAGCCCTGTCAGGACCGCGGCGAAGACAGCCAGCGTGACGCCGTGTTTTTGCATCGTTTTGAACATGGCGAGACCCTTAGCGATGGCCGTACACGCGCGGACGCGTGTAATAGTCGATGAGCGGAACGGTAATGTTGGCAAGCAGGACGGCAAAAGCCACGCCGTCCGGGTACCCGCCAAAGCTGCGGATGAGCCAGACCAGCAGGCCTGCCAGCGCGCCGAAGATCAGGCGCCCGCGGTTAGTCGTTGAGGCCGTCACCGGATCCGTCAGGATAAAGAAGGCACCCAGCATGGTCGCCCCGGAGAGCAGGTGCAGCTGCGGGCTGGCCAGTGATTCAGGAGAGAATACCCAGCCCAGCGTGGCGCAGACCGCCAGCGTCACGAGGAAGCTGACCGGAATATGCCAGCGGATGGCTTTCTGCTGCAGCAGGAACAGGCCGCCCAGCAGATACGCCAGGTTGACCCACTGCCAGCCGGCACCCGCCAGTACGCCGCTGTAGATGGCGGATTTCATGATCTGCTCAACGCTGTGTCCGGCGTGTAGGGACGTTTTAAAAGTATCAAGCGGCGTCGCCTGGCTGATCCCGTCCACGCCCATGCGCAGTGCGTTCATATCCGCACCGAGTGCCGTATGACCGGTAAAGATCACGTGCAGAGCATCCATGAAGCCCGGAACCGTGGCCGCAATCTCGTGCGGTGGCAGCCAGCTGGTCATCTGTACCGGGAAGGAGATCAGCAGCACCACGTAGCCAATCATCGCCGGGTTAAACGGGTTATGGCCCAGTCCACCATACAGCTGTTTGGCAATGATCACCGCAAACACGGTGCCGAGGACCACCATCCACCATGGAGCAAACGGCGGGATACTGATCGCCAGCAGCAGCCCGGTCAGCAGCGCGGAGTTATCGGCCAGAATGCGGGAGACCGCCGCTTTGCGCAGCTTAAGGACAAGGGCTTCCGCCGCTAAGGCGCTGGCACAGCCCAGGATTATCTGGAACAGGGTTCCCCAGCCGAAAAACCAGCACTGAACGGCAATGCCCGGCAGCGCCGCCAGGCAGACCAGCATCATGATGCGCGATGTCTGGCGCTGATTGTGGGTGTAAGGGGAGCTTGCGATTCTGAAAACCATTTAATCCTCGTTAACTGCTTGCTGTGCGGCTTTCTTTGCCTGAACGCGCGCAATGGCGGCGGCGACGGCGGCTTTGCGCGGGTCATCGTTGGCGGCCTGCGGCTGCTCATCCTGCTGCGCCGCTTTGCGGGCTTTAGCGCGGGCAATCGCCGCTTCGACGGCGGCTTTACGCGGATCGACCGGCGCGTCGGGTTCTGCGGTTGGCGTCTGCTGCGCCGCTTTGCGGGCTTTGGCACGGGCAATCGCCGCCTCAACGGCCGCTTTGCGAGGGTCGACCGCTTCCTGCTCAACCACCACGTTCTGCTCGCCGGCTTTGCGCGCTTTGGCGCGGGCTATTGCCGCTTCAACGGCCGCTTTACGCGGGTCGATCTCAGCATCCGTCTGGACCGTTTGCGCTTTTTCAGCCTGACGGGCGCGAGCCTGAGCTTTACGCGCTTCACGCGCCGCAATGGCTTCGCTGTTGTCCGGCTTCTCGCCAGCCGGGATCACCACAGGCTGCGCCGCGGTCGCTTTTTTCTCGCGAACGCGGGCCAGTGCGGCGTTAATCGCATCCTGATCTTTCTCTCCGGGCTGAACGGCGGCCTGCTTATGGCGCTCCTGACGGGCGATTTTTTCACGCTCCAGTCGCGCCTGGCGCGCTTCAAAGCGTGCCTTGGCTTCCGCCGCGCGTTTTTCTTCCATGGAGATGGCATAAATTTCCGCCTTCTCCTGGCGGAAATACTGCACCAGAGGAATGTTGCTAGGGCAGACCCAGGCGCAGGCGCCGCATTCGATGCAGTCGGCCAGGTTATGGGCTGTCGCCTTGTCGTGCAGCTGGCCTTTGCTGTACCAGTACAGCTGCTGCGGAAGCAGATCCGCCGGGCAGGCGTCGGCACAGGCGCTGCAGCGAATACAGCCTTTTTCTTCCTGCTCTTCACCCATCTCGGTCGGGGAAGGGGCGAGCAGGCAGTTGGTGATTTTGACTACCGGCACATCGAGCCACGGCAGAGTAAAGCCCATCAGCGGGCCGCCCATGATCACCATCTGGTCGCTGGACGGGCAAAACTCAGCCTGCTCCAGCAGGTGACGCACCGGCGTACCCAGACGCGCCCAGACGTTGCCCGGACGAGAGACCGCTTCCCCGGTCAGCGTTACCACGCGCTCGGTCAGCGGCTCGCCGTCGATCACCGCGCGCTTCACGGCGTACGCGGTCCCGACGTTCTGCATCAGCACGCCGATATCTGAAGAGCGTCCGCCGTGCGGAACCTGCTTACCGGTGAGAATTTGCGTCAGCTGTTTAGCACCGCCAGAGGGGTATTTGGTCGGGATAACGCGCAGGCTAATATCGTGACTGCCCGCCAGCACGGCGCGCAGCATTGAGATAGCCTGCGGTTTATTGTCTTCGATACCGATCAGCACTTCCCGCGGCTGCAGAATGTGCGCGAGGATGCGGATGCCTTCCACCACCTGGGCGGCGCAGTCCTGCATCAGACGATCGTCGGCGGTGATGTACGGTTCGCATTCGGCGGCGTTGATAATCAGCGTCTGAATGTTATCGCCACCGCCGCGCAGCTTGACGCCGGTCGGGAAGCCTGCGCCACCCAGGCCAGCAACGCCGAACTGATGAATGCGTTCGATAAGCGCCTCGCGGCTGCGGGAGCGGTAGTCGCTCCAGCCATCGCGGTCGATCCAGCGGTCTTCGCCGTCGGCTTCAATAATCACGCTCAGCTCTGCGAGCGCTGACGGATGCGCCACCGTATGAGGCGCGATAGCGACCACCTTACCGGAGGTGGGGGCGTGCACCGGCAGCATACGTCCGCGACCAAAGGTCAGCGGCTGGCCGCGAAGAACCGTATCGCCTTCTTTCACGCACAGCTCACCCTCAGCGCCAATGTGCTGCTTGAGCGGCATGACGAAACGGGTCGCCAGCGGAATTTGACGCAGCGGCGTGCCGTTAGACTGGGTTTTCATCTCCGGTGGGTGAATACCGCCGTCAAAGTCCCAAATCTTCTCTTTTCTGAAAGCAGAAAATAACTTAAGCATGTTGTTCCACAGGAATATTGCGAACCGGAATGGTCTGAAGATCCCATTTCCAGCTTTCGGTAGTCGTTTCAACCGGGCGCAGCTCGATACATTGCGTCGGGCAGGGGGCTACGCAGAGGTTACAGCCGGTGCACAGGTCCGCCACCACGGTGTGCATGGCGCGCGTGGCGCCAACAATGGCGTCGACCGGGCAGGCCTGAATACATTTGGTACAGCCGATGCAGTTCGCTTCGTCGATCACGGCCAGCGCGCGGACCGGCTCCTGCACGTCCGCGTCGCCATCAACCGGCTGCGGATCAACGTTAAGCAGGGCGGCAATTTTCAGCATGACTGCTTCGCCGCCGGGGGCGCAGCGGTTAATTTTTTCGCCCTGAACCCCTACCGCTTCAGCGTAAGGGCGGCAGCCCGGGTAGCCACACTGCCCGCACTGGCTTTGCGGCAGAAGCTCATCAATTTTCTCAACAACGGGATCGTCCTCTACCGCGAAACGGCGGGAGGCGTAACCCAGGATAAGGCCAAACACCAACCCCAGGACGCTGATAGAGGCGATGGCAATCCAGATAGCATTCATTACAACTTCACCAGACCACTAAAGCCCATAAAGGCCAGAGACATTAAACCGGCGGTGACCAGCGCAATCGCGTTACCGCGGAAGGGCGCAGGAATATCCGCTGCTGCCAGGCGCTCGCGAATAGAGGCAAACAGCACCATCACCAGAGAGAAACCGACAGCCGCAGAAAAACCATACAGCGCCGATTGCATAAAGTTATGGCCCAGGTTGATGTTCAGTAGCGCCACGCCGAGAACGGCGCAGTTAGTGGTGATCAGCGGCAGGAAGATGCCCAGCAGGCGATAGAGCGCCGGGCTGGTTTTGCGCACCACCATTTCGGTAAACTGCACCACCACCGCGATAACCAGAATAAAGGCCAGCGTACGGAGATAGGTTAACCCCAGCGGGATGAGGATCCAGGTATCAATCCACCACGCGCAGATGGACGCCAGCGTCATGACGAAGGTCGTCGCCAGCCCCATGCCCATTGCCGTTTCCAGTTTTTTGGAAACGCCCATAAACGGACACAGGCCAAGGAACTTCACCAGAACGAAGTTGTTAACCAGCACGGTGCCGACAAAGAGCAGTAAGTAATCGGTCATTATTTAGCCTGAAATAAAAAAGCCGCCTATTATCGGACAAACCCAGGCAGGCGACAACAGGTTATCTGTAGGGTTATTACGGGTTCACGAAAGTGTTTTTCACCCGTGTCGAACGCTTGAAGTAGGGCACCAGCAGCGCCGCGGCCAGCAACGGGAAAAGCAGCTGACGAACGGCCAGCGCGTCTGAAACGGGCGAAAAAGCAAACGCCTTCACCGCCAGCAGGACCGAAACCAGCAGCCAGATAATGTAGTGCTTAGGCACATTCTTACGGCGCTTAAAGAAGGCGATGGTCAGCCACAGTGTGTAGTACCACATCCCGATCGCGAAAACGAACGACACAAACCACAAAGCAATATTAGGCACGCTTTGCGACAACAGGGTCTGAATGGCGTGAGGGGTAATCAGTGCGGTGGTATAAAGCAGTAGCGCAAGTGATGCGCTTAATAAGGCAACCAGCAGCCATGCCAGTGGGGCGATTAACCAGCCTCCAATGCGTTCTCCAGGCGTTGCGGTCATGAACTCTCCCATAATCTGCGCGAAATGTTGTACAGCCAGTTGGCAGGGCGGAGAGTATATAACATTTCGCGCGGATGGCTACTTTCTTATAAAACGTAACGCCACACGGACTTTGGCACTTCGCCGACGTTGAACAAACGGCCACCGGAGACCAGCTCCGCACGGCGATGGTCAGCGGCGCGATACATATTAATGATTTCCTGATTATCCGACAGGGTGTAGTTCAGATGGTCAAACAGTTTTTCCAGGCTCTCAAGCGAATTGATCTTGCGAAATTTTAATAAATAGTCCTGAACTGTCATATTAATAAGTTTCCATATAAAAGTGAGTAATACCAGTTAAGGTAATTCGTTCGAATAATAAACGGATTAATAAAGACGTAAACAGCCCACTCAGGTAACGCGACGAAATTAGGAGTTTTCTTTGCTGAAATTCAGGCATCAGACGATGCCTGGAAGAGAAGGTTAACCGTGTTCACCAGGGCTGGCAATAAGTAACTGACATATTATGTCACTCTTTATTGCAGTAACCGGTTACTTAGGTTGAGCGACGGTGACAGGCTCCGGCGGCTGGTAGTTATCGATATGGCTGGCAACGCCCAGCAAAATGACCGACACCCCAAGGACAATCCATCCCGCTAATTCAATGATTCGATTAATAATTGACGTCATGATGTGTAATTGTACTTTATCCATAAAGACAGGGCGCAAATGTTACAGCGACGTTTCCCTGACGGCAAGGGCTTTGGGAACGGTTCCCTTAAACAAAATCAGTAGGTTAATACTATGTAACAAAAACAATCCGTATAACCTGCTATTTTACGTCATACGGCACATTATTAATCCGTGCTAATGCCAGACTAGCCAGTGTGAAATAAGAACGACTTAAAAGAGGATGACACTATGAGTGATAATATCCGCGTTGGGCTTATTGGTTACGGGTACGCGAGCAAAACGTTTCATGCGCCTCTGATTGCCGGGACGCCGGGGATGGCGCTGGCGGTGGTATCCAGCAGCGACGCTGCTAAAGTCCATGCAGACTGGCCTTCTGTGCCGGTTGTCTCCGAGCCAAAACATCTTTTCAACGATCCAAACATTGATTTAATCGTCATTCCCACGCCGAACGATACCCACTTTCCGCTGGCAAAGGCCGCGCTGGAAGCCGGGAAGCATGTGGTTGTCGATAAGCCCTTTACCGTGACACTGTCACAGGCTCGCGAGCTGGATGCGCTGGCAAAGAGTCTGGGCAGACTGCTGTCGGTGTTCCATAACCGCCGCTGGGACAGTGATTTTCTGACGGTAAAACGGCTTCTCAGTGAAGGTACGTTAGGGGAGATCCTCTTTTTTGAGTCGCACTTTGACCGCTTTCGCCCGCAGGTACGAAACCGCTGGCGCGAGCAGGCCGGTCCTGGCAGCGGTATCTGGTATGATTTAGCCCCGCATCTGCTGGATCAGGTCGTCAATCTCTTTGGTCTGCCGGTGAGCATGACGGTCGATCTGGCCCAGCTCAGGCCCGGTGCGCAGACGACCGATTACTTCCACGCGGTGCTCAGTTACCCGCAGCGGCGAATTGTGCTGCACGGGACGATGGTCGCGGCGGCAGAATCTGCCCGTTACATTATTCACGGCACGCGCGGCAGCTACGTGAAGTTTGGTCTCGATCCGCAGGAAGACAGGCTGAAAAACGGTGAGCGTCTGCCGCAGGAAGACTGGGGCTATGATATGCGCGACGGCGTCGTCACGCGGGTGGAAGGCGAAGAGCTGGTCGAGGAGACCTTGCTGACGATACCGGGTAACTATCCGGCGTATTATGCCGCTATCCGCGATGCGCTGAACGGCACGGGAGAGAATCCGGTTCCGGCCAGCCAGGCAATACAGATTATGGAGCTGATTGAGCTGGGGATCGAATCTGCCAAACATCGCGCGACGCTCTGTCTGGCATAGTTTTTTAATATTTTGTAGGCCGGGTAAGCGTCAGCGCCACCCGGCAACGGTGTTAACCGCGAGCCACTTTATCTTTCAGCGCCTGCTTCTCCGCAGGCGTCAGGAAGGCGATCTCCAGCCCGTTGATTTGCGCCTGACGGATCTGCTCGCGGCTCAGACCCGCCTGCGGTGCGGCGATGTTGTACTCGTGAATGATATCCACGCCCTGAACCGCCGGATCGTCCGTATTCAGCGAGGCTAGCACGCCGTGTTCAAGGAACGTTTTCAGCGGGTGCTGCGACAGCGTTGCCACGGTGCTGGTCTGAATGTTGGACGTCAGGCACGACTCAATGCCGATGCGCTGCTCCGCCAGGAAATCCATCAGCGCGCGGTCTTCAACCGCCTTCACGCCGTGGCCGATACGCTCGGCACCCAGCTCGCGAATAGCCTGCCAGATGCTTTCCGGGCCAGCCGCTTCACCCGCGTGCACGGTAATGTGCCAGCCGGCATCGCGCGCGCGGTTGAAGTGGGAGAGGAACAGGCTGCCCGGGAAGCCCAGTTCATCACCGGCGAGATCGACGGCGGTGATGGCATCGCGATGGGCCAGCAGCGCTTCCAGCTCCTGCAGGCAGGCGGCTTCACCGAAGGTACGGCTCATGATGCCGATCAGGCGAGCCTGAACGTCGAAGGTTTTACACCCTTCGCGGACGCCTTCAATGACGGCTTCCACGACGCCTGCAACGGGCAGGTTGTGGGTCATCGCCATGTAGCCCGGCGAGAAGCGCAGCTCGACGTAGTGCAGGCCGTTGCGGGCGGCATCTTCGATGTTCTCAAACGCCACGCGGCGGCAGGCATCCAGCGACGCCAGCATTTTCACGCCCCAGTCGAGTTTGCTCAGGAAGCTGACCAGGTCCGGTTCATTAGAGGTCACCTGTACGTGAGGGATCAGGGACTCAAGGGTCTGAGCAGGAAGCGTTAAATTGAACTGGCGGCCAAGATCGAGGATGGTTTGGGCACGAATGTTACCGTCAAGGTGACGATGAATATCAGTTAAAGGCAGGCGTGTATCAATCATGGTCGCACTCTTTTCTGGTTAAAGTGCGCCATATTATAAAAACAAAACGGGGTAAAAAGCTATTTGCGCAAGGGAATATTCCGTTGCGCAAATTGATTATAGAAGCGTATTAATGCCGGCAATCAGGCGTTGAACCCCTTGCTCCAGCTTGCTGCGCGGGCAGCCAGCATTCAGGCGTACGAAGCCATTTCCCTCTTTTCCATAGGTATATCCCGGCATGATGGCGACCTTTTGCTGCTCGATCAGCACTTTTTGCAGCGCCCGATCGTCAATGTTCAGCGGACGCAGATCGATCCAGGCAAGATAGGTCGCTTCCGGCGGCTGCCAGTTGAGTTTCGGAAAAGCGCGGTTTACTTCCTGAGCGATATACAACAGATTCTCTTCCAGATAACCCCGCAGGGCATCCAGCCACGGCCCCCCTTGCTGATAGGCGGCGATATGCGCCGTTAGCGCCAGCACGGAAGGGGAAGAGAGCCCGTCCCGACCTTTTAACGCGCTGAGATAGCCGTTACGGCTCTCTTCATCGCCGATCAGGCCATAAGCCCCCGTCAGCGCCGGAATGTTAAAGCTTTTCGAGCCGGAGGTCAGAAGCGCCCATTTGCTCCGCGCCACTGCGGTCCACGGCGTGTGACGATGTTCTCCCCACACCATGTCCATATGGATTTCATCGCTGATAACCGCCACGTCATAGCGCTCGCAGAGTTCCGCCATCTGCGTCAATTCATCCCGCGTCCAGACCTTGCCGGTCGGATTCTGCGGGCTGCACAGCAGCATAATTTTGTTTTCCGGTTTCGCCAGCGCCGCTTCCAGGGCTGCCATATTGCCCTGCCAGCCAGCGGCCTGTTTTTCCATTTCAACCGCCACAACACGACGCCCGTTACCCTCTATGGCTTTGTAAAAGGCATCGTATGCCGGGGTGTGAACCACCACGCCGTCGTCGGGTTGTGACCAGAGGCGAATCAGTTCCGAGACCATGTAGATGACGGAGGGGCCATAAACCACGCTTTCGGTATCAATTCGGGTGTTAAAGCGCTGCTGGAACCAGTGTACGACGGCGGCGAGAAACTCGTCGTTTTTCCAGCGGCTATAGCCAAACACGCCGTGATGAATGCGCTGTTGCAGCGCGTCGGTTATGCAGGGGGCGGTGGCGAAATCCATATCCGAGATGGTG
The DNA here is from genome assembly GCF_001729805.1 of Enterobacter roggenkampii. Taxonomy (NCBI): domain Bacteria; kingdom Pseudomonadati; phylum Pseudomonadota; class Gammaproteobacteria; order Enterobacterales; family Enterobacteriaceae; genus Enterobacter; species Enterobacter roggenkampii. Next base: position 1,963,474 of record NZ_CP017184.1, read on the forward strand.
AAGGGCAGCAGATCCGCCGCGCCAAAGCGGTCGGCGACATAGTCCCACTGCGTACACCAGGTGCCGTGTCGATCCACGACGGTTGAGAAATCAAACATGCTTTAATCCTTAACGTAAAACCCCCTCATGGTGAGGGGGCGGAGGCATCAGGCTTCTACTGTTCGCATCAGGGTCGCCAGCTCATCTTTCACTGACTGTACCTGCGGGCCGATAACCACCTGCAAATTGTGCTGGTTTAACTGTACCACGCCGATGGCCCGGTTGGCCTTGAGGGCGTTGGTATCCACTTTCGACATATCCGCCACCGACAAACGCAGGCGGGTAATGCAGTTATCCAGCGAGGTGATGTTATCCGCACCGCCCAGCGCCGCCAGAATGGCAGGGGTGTTATAGCCGGATTTGCCCACGGTACCGGCAACCGCCTGTTCAACGCTGGTGGCCGTATCAATATCGCGTCCTGGCGTTTTCAGGTTAAAGCGGGTGATGGCGAAGCGGAAGATCCCGTAGTACACCGCAAACCAGATTGCCGCCACGACCGGGACCAGATACCACTTAGTCGACAGGCCGTGCAGGATCCCGAACACCACGAAGTCGATCACGTTACCGTCAGTGTTGCCGATGGTGACGCCCAGCACCGCCATCACGGTGAAGCCCAGACCGGTCAGCACCGCGTGAATCAGATACAGCACCGGCGCGACGAACAGGAACAGGAACTCGATAGGCTCGGTGGTACCGCCCACGACGCAGGCGATCACGCCGGAAATCAGCAGGCCTTTAATTTTATGACGGTTTTCCGGGCGCGCGCAGTGGTACATTGCCAGCGCAGCACCCGGCAGGCCGCCGAGGAAGGCAGGCATTTTACCCTGAGACAGGAAGCGGGTTGCGCTTTCGGAGAAGCCGTGTGTCGTCGGGCAGCTCAGCTGCGCCTGGAAGATAGTCAGCGCGCCGCTCACGTCGTGACCGCACACCTCCATGGTGCCGCCCGCTTCGGTGAAGCGAATCAGGGCCACCAGGATATGCTGCAGGCCAAACGGCAGCAGAAGACGCTCGCCGGTGCCGAAGATCATCGGACCAAAATCTCCCGCGCCGTTAATGATGCGGCCAATGCCGTTGATGCCCATAGCGAAAACTGGCCAAATCAGCGGAATAATCAGACCAAACAGTCCCATTACCACCAGGGTCACAATTGGGACAAAGCGGGTGCCGCCGAAGAAGGCCAGGGCATCCGGCAGGCGGATATTGTGGAAGCGCTCGTGCAGCATCCAGATAATTACCCCGGCGATCACCGCCCCGAGGATCCCGGTATCAATAGACTGGATGCCAATCACGCTCTGAATATTGTTGGCCTTCAGCACGGCGGCGTCGGTGGTCGGCAGTATGCCTTTCGCGGTCAGCCAGAAGTTAACCGCCAGGTTCATCACCGCGTAGCCCACAAAACCGGCAAACGCCGCGACGCCTTTGTTCTCGCGGGCCAGGCCCAGCGGGATTGCGATACAGAACATCACGGGCAGGAAACTGAAGGCAAAGGAGCCGACTTTACTCATCCAGATAAAGATCGCCTGCAGCACGGGCGCGCCGAGGAAGGGGATCAGCGTGATGACGTCTTTACTGCTGAGCGAGCTGCCGATCCCGAGCATGATCCCGCAGAACGAGAGAAGCGCCACGGGCAGCATAAAGGTTTTACCCAGTTGCTGGAAAAATTCCCACAGCGATATTTTTTGTGCTGCTTTCGCCGTCATAAAACGACTCCTTTATTGTTAAAATCAGTTTGTCTGCTTCAATGCTGCGAGAAGATAAAACGTTTTATCAAAGTTTAGTGCGCGCTAAATCACATTCTCAGGCTTTGACTGGTAGTATAAAGATAACGTATTGATAAAACGTTTTACCGATCTCATTTTTCAGGGAGTCACGCCAACACATGGCTGTAGCGAAAAAAGTCACCATCAACGATGTCGCGCTGGCGGCGGGGGTTTCCGTCAGCACCGTTTCTCTGGTACTGAGCGGAAAAGGACGCATCTCTCCCGCGACCGGTCAGCGGGTGAACGAGGCGGTTGAGCAGTTGGGCTTTGTGCGAAACCGCCAGGCGTCGGCGCTGCGCGGCGGGCAAAGCGGGGTGATTGGCCTGATTGTCCGTGACCTGACGTCACCGTTCTATGCGGAGCTGACCGCCGGCTTAACCGAAGCGCTTGAAGCGCAGGGGCGGATGGTCTTTCTGCTTCACGGCGGTCGCGAGGCCGATCAGCTGCTTTCCCGGCTCGATATGCTGCTGAATCAGGGTGTGGACGGGGTGATCGTCGCCGGGGCGTCGGGCGTGGGCAGCGAGCTGTGCGAGCGTGCCGCTGAAAAAGGCGTGCCGCTGGTGTTTGCTTCACGCGCCAGCTACCTCGATGAAGCCGATACGCTGCGCCCGGATAACATGCAGGCGGCGCAAATGCTGACCGAGCATCTTATTCGTCGCGGCCATCAGCGCATTGCCTGGCTGGGCGGCAAAAGCTCGTCCCTGACCCGCGCCGAACGGGTCGGCGGCTACTGCGCGACGCTGATTAAATACGGCCTGCCGTTCCACAGCGAGTGGGTTGTTGAGTGTGAGTCCAGCCAGAAGATGGCGGCGGAAGCGATAGGCGCGCTGCTGCGCAGCAGCCCGACCATCAGCGCCGTCATTTGCTATAACGATGTGATCGCCATGGGCGCCTGGTTTGGACTGATCCGCGCCGGGCGTCAGAGCGGTGAAGGGGGCGTTGAAACCTTCTTCGGCCACCAGGTGGCGCTGGGGGCGTTCGCCGACGTCGGTGAAAACGCGCTCGACGATCTGCCGATCGTTTGGGCCACGACCCCAGCGCGGGAGATGGGCTACACCCTGGCGGACAGGATCATGCAGCGCATCGACAATACGGACGTTCAGGCCGGGCACCAGATTGTGGCGGCGCGCCTGGTGACGGTGAAATAATCTCCGCTGCACATCGCCCGGCGGCGCTGCGCTTGCACGGGCCTGCAACGGCCCGGGATCGTAGGCCGGGTAAGCGTCAGCGCCACCCGGCAATAAAAAACCCCTCATGCGAGGGGTTTTGACGTTTACTGCTGCGGTGCCGCCGGTTCGGCTGGCGCTGCCGGTTCAGCCGGTTCCGGCATCCCCAGAGCAGGCATGCCAAACATGCCGACAAAATCCTCCAGGGGCATTTTGTCGCCGTTGAGCGTGACCTGGCCGTTGGCGTACTGCAGGCTGGTGGAAATCGTGTTGTTGTCCACCTTCGTGATGCGGAACATCTGGCCCATGGCCGCCAGACCTTTCACCTGCTGGTTCGCCAGCTTGCCGGCGTCTTCTTCGCCGTAGCCTTCCAGCTTCGCAATCTGGGTCATAAACTCGGTCGCCATATCCATCGGGATGGTCAGCTTGCTGTCGAGCGACTTCACGCTGCGATCCACTTCCTGCGCCAGCGTCTGCGGTTCACCCGTGGCGGTGGCCGGATCCTTCAGGAACAGCGACAGGTTAAAGCTGGTTTCGCCTTTGCTGTTTTTCCAGCTCAGCGGCGCAACGGTGATCACCGGCTCGCCTTTCAGCAGGATCGGCAGGTTGTTGAACAGCACCGCCATCGCCTGCTGCTGGTACACTTCCGGGTTCTGCTGCAGCGCGGCATCGGTCAGCAGCGCCTGGCTCTCTTTGCTGTATTTCTGGCTAAATTCGTGCCACGCCTGGCCGTCGATGTTGCCGATCTTCAGCGACAGTTTGCCGGTGCCCAGATCCTGATTCTGCACTTTCAGGCTCTTCAGCGTGTAATCCAGCTGGGTATTGATGCTCTTACCGTCTTTGGACACGTCGGATTTGCCGTTGACGTCCATGCCTTCCAGCACGGCCATCTCTTTCCCTTCAACCGCAATGGCGACTTTATCGAGAGACAGTTTCTGATCGCCGATACGCTCTTTAAAATCGGTCATGCGGCTGTTGCCGTCGGCCTTCAGGTTGTTGAAGGTGAGCTGAACTTTTTGATTGTATTCGTTCACGGCGTTGACCAGGCCACTTTCCGCTTCACCCGTCAGGGAGAACACGTTCCCGTCGCGGTCCGCGTCAAGTTTGAAGTGACCACCGCTAAAGGCGACTTTCTCATTCTCTTTCTCGTAGTTCAGCGCTTTCAGCGCGATATCGGAACTGGTGTCACCGGCATAGCTGATGCGGGTGTCGATTTCGAAAGGTGAGGTATTTTTTGCCAGGTCGAACAGCGGTTTGGTGACGTCGTTATTCACCAGGACCGTGTGAACGGACGCCATTGACGGGATCAGGTTAAACGACTTTAGCTGCGCCAGCGGGAAGGGACCGTGGCTCACCACTTCATCCAGCACCACGCTCTGACCCGGTTTCAGCCAGCCGTTTTCCGTACCGGCAACCGGCTTCACCACTACCTGCATACGGCTGGTAAACACGCCGCGCTCATAATTCTGGTAGCTCAGCTCAAGGCCCGCTTCCGGCGCGCTGCGCTTAATCTCTCCGTTAGCCTGCGCCACCATCTCAGCCAGGCGTCCTTCCAGCTGTTTCCCGGTAAACCAGGAGGCACCCGTCCAGACCACGCCTAACGCTACAATCACTCCTACCGCTACGACCGATTTTTTCATTGCGACTATCCCTAAAATGAAACCAGGCGGTAAAAACCGCCTGGAGATATTAAGCCTGCAACTAGCTTAGCAAGAGTTGTTAAAAAATTCAGTAAGTGCTTAAAGCTTATTGAAAACGCGCGCCAGTCGACCGGTGCCGCTTACGCTAACCGGAGACTCATTGGCTGCAACGAATGCTGATTCACCGGGCTTAAGCACCAGATGCTGTTCGCCTTTGTGCAGCGTCGCTTCGCCTTCCACGCAGAACAGGATCGCCGCACTTTCCTGTGCGATGGTCGTTTCTGTCTGGCTCAGGTCGTGCAGGGAGAAAGCAAAATCCTCAACCGGAATCGGGAAGTCCAGCTCTGCGCCGTTTTTCACCGGCTGAGTCAGCAGCTCCGCGGCAGGTTTCGCCACGAACTTGACGTTGGCAACCAGCTCGGGGATGTCGATGTATTTCGGCGTCAGGCCCGCGCGCAGCACGTTGTCAGAGTTGGCCATCACCTCCAGCGCCACGCCCTGCAGATAGGCATGCGGAGTTTCCGCGAACAGGAACATTGCTTCACCCGGATTCAGCTTCACCACGTTCAGCAGCAGAGGGGAGAACAGGCCGCTGTCGTCCGGATAGAACTGCGCAATAAGACGGATGGTCTCCCACGGTTCACCTTGCTGGCTCTCCAGGGCGGCTTTCAGTACCGCCAGGGCGTGGGATTTCTCTTCACCCTGCATGTTCAGCAGGCTGGCAAACAGCTGGCTTAGCGCCTCGGCATTCGGGTTTTCAAGGAAATGCGCGATAGCGTTATTGGCACCCGCGACCGGCTGCAGCAGGGAGATAATCTCTGAAAATTCGCGGAACGCGTTCATCGCCAGGAACGGCGTCAGCGCGAACACCAGCTCCGGCTTGTGGTTAGGATCTTTGTAGTTACGCTCGGCGGCGTCTAACGGAATACCCGCCGCGTTCTCTTTCGCAAAGCCGATTTCAGACGCTTGCTTGTTCGGATGAACCTGGATGGAGAGCGGCTGGTCAGCGCACAGCACTTTAAACAGGAACGGCAGTTCGCCAAAGCGCTGAGCCACCTTGTTGCCCAGCAGCGCGGCTTTATCGGCGTCAATTACGTCACGCAGGCTGCGTGCCTGGCCGCTGGCGTCTTCAATTTTTGAGCTGCTCTTCGGGTGCGCCCCCATCCACAGTTCTGCCATCGGCAGGTTGTTTGGGTTCGCGATACCGTAGAGATCCGTTAACGCAGTTTTACTTCCCCAGGCGTAGTTTTGCACTGAGTTGATGAGTTTTTGCATTATCAAGCCCTGATTCAAATGTGGAATAAACTCCGGGTATTAAAGCAATAAACCACATGGAAGTAACCTGTGGATGTAAAAAGTCGTACTAGTCTCAGTTTTTGTTAAAAAATTGTGTAGGATAAGCTGACTCGCTTTTAAGCCGGGCAGCGGAACATCTGCCCTGAATAAACAGACCGAAGCAGTAAGTGAGAGACCAATGTCGAATAAACCCTTCCATTATCAGGATCCTTTCCCCCTCAGTCAGGATCAGACCGAGTATTACCTGTTAACCCGCGATCACGTCTCCGTCTCTGAGTTTGAAGGACAAGAGATCCTCAAGGTGGATCCGCAGGCGCTGACGCTGCTGGCGCAGCACGCTTTCCACGACGCCTCGTTTATGCTCCGTCCTGCGCACCAGCAGCAGGTTGCCGATATCCTGAGCGACCCGGAGGCCAGCGAAAACGACAAGTACGTTGCCCTGCAGTTCCTGCGTAACTCCGATATCGCGGCGAAAGGCATTCTGCCTACCTGCCAGGATACCGGCACGGCGATCATCGTTGGTAAAAAAGGCCAGCGCGTCTGGACCGGCGGCGGCGATGAAGCGGCGCTGGCGCACGGTGTCTACAACACCTACACCGAAGACAACCTGCGCTATTCGCAAAACGCGGCGCTGGATATGTATAAAGAGGTGAACACCGGCACCAACCTGCCGGCGCAGATCGATCTCTATAGCGTCGACGGTGACGAGTACAAATTCCTCTGCATCGCCAAAGGCGGCGGTTCGGCCAACAAAACCTATCTCTATCAGGAGACCAAAGCGCTGCTCACCCCGGGCAAGCTGAAGAACTACCTGGTTGAGAAGATGCGCACCCTCGGCACCGCGGCGTGCCCGCCGTACCATATCGCGTTTGTGATTGGCGGTACCTCGGCGGAAAGCACGCTGAAGACCGTGAAGCTGGCCTCAACCAAATACTACGATGGCCTGCCAACCGAAGGTAACGAGCACGGCCAGGCGTTCCGCGACGTGCAGCTTGAGCAGGAGCTGCTGGAAGAAGCGCGCAATCTGGGCCTCGGCGCGCAGTTTGGCGGTAAATACTTCGCCCACGACGTGCGCGTGATCCGTCTGCCGCGTCACGGTGCATCCTGTCCGGTCGGGATGGGCGTCTCCTGCTCTGCGGATCGCAACATCAAGGCCAAGATCAACCGCGAAGGCGTGTGGATCGAAAAGCTGGAAAACAACCCGGGCAAATACATCCCGGAAGAACTGCGTAAAGCGGGCGAGGGGGAAGCGGTTCGCGTGGACCTGAACCGTCCGATGAAAGAGATCCTGGCGCAGCTGTCTCAGTATCCGGTCTCGACCCGTCTCTCCCTGAACGGCACGATTATCGTGGGCCGCGACATTGCGCACGCGAAGCTGAAAGAGCGTCTGGACAACGGCGAAGGGCTGCCGCAGTACATTAAAGATCACCCAATCTACTACGCGGGACCGGCGAAAACGCCTGAAGGTTATGCCTCTGGTTCATTAGGCCCAACCACGGCGGGCCGTATGGACTCGTACGTCGACCAGCTGCAGGCTAACGGCGGCAGCATGATCATGCTGGCGAAAGGCAACCGCAGCCAGCAGGTAACGGACGCCTGCCACAAGCACGGCGGCTTCTACCTCGGCAGCATCGGCGGCCCGGCTGCGGTGCTGGCGCAGGGCAGCATCAAGAGCCTGGAGTGCGTGGAATACCCGGAACTGGGCATGGAAGCGATCTGGAAAATTGAGGTGGAAGACTTCCCGGCGTTTATCCTCGTGGATGACAAAGGCAACGACTTCTTCAAACAGATCCAGTCTTCTCAGTGTTCGGCGTGTGTGAAGTAGTCTGAAGAAAATGCCGGGTGGCGGCTTCGCCTTACCCGGCCTACATTCTCGTAGGTCGGGTAAGGCGAAGCCGCCACCCGACACCAAAAAGAGCGCACAAAGCGCCATACCGTTTCTCAGAAGTCATCAATACTTATCCCTTAAGCATGTGAGCAATCCCGACAGTGTTATCAAGGAGAAAGTAATGACCACGGTACGCCATGAGAAAGACTCGATGGGCGCCATCGACGTCCCGGCCGACAAGCTATGGGGCGCGCAAACCCAGCGTTCGCTGGAGCATTTCCGTATCTCGACTGAAAAAATGCCCGTTTCGCTGATTCAGGCGCTGGCGCTCACCAAACGCGCAGCCGCGAAGGTAAACCAGGATTTAGGCCTGCTGGCGGCAGACAAGGCCACCGCCATCATAAATGCCGCCGACGAAGTGCTGGCGGGCAAGCATCCCGACGAATTTCCGCTCGCCATCTGGCAGACCGGTTCCGGCACCCAGAGCAACATGAACATGAACGAAGTGCTGGCGAACCGGGCCAGCGAACTGCTGGGCGGCGTGCGCGGCATGGAGCGCAAGGTCCACCCGAACGATGACGTCAACAAGAGCCAGAGTTCTAACGACGTCTTCCCCACGGCCATGCACGTGGCGGCGGTGATTGCTATCCGCGAGCAGCTTATCCCCCAGCTCAACGTCCTCAAATCCACGCTCAACGAGAAAGCGCAGGCCTTCCGCGACATCGTCAAAATTGGCCGTACGCACCTGCAGGACGCCACGCCGCTGACGCTCGGCCAGGAGATTTCCGGCTGGGTGGCGATGCTGGAACACAACCTGAAGCATATTGAAAACAGCCTGCCGCACCTGGCGGAGCTGGCGCTCGGCGGCACGGCGGTCGGCACCGGGTTAAACACTCATCCGGAGTATGCGGTGCGCGTGGCGGAGGAGCTTGCGGCCATAACCGGACAGCCGTTCATCACGGCGCCCAACAAGTTCGAAGCGCTGGCGACCTGCGATGCGCTGGTCCACACCCACGGCGCGCTGAAAGGGCTGGCGGCGTCGCTAATGAAAATCGCCAACGACGTGCGCTGGCTGGCCTCGGGCCCGCGCTGCGGCATCGGTGAAATCAGCATTCCGGAAAACGAGCCGGGCAGCTCCATCATGCCGGGTAAAGTCAACCCGACCCAGTGCGAAGCCATGACCATGCTCTGCTGTCAGGTAATGGGCAACGACGTGGCCGTCAACCTGGGCGGTGCATCCGGCAACTTCGAGCTGAACGTCTATCGCCCGATGGTGATCCACAACGTTCTGCAATCAATTCGTCTGCTGGCGGACGGCATGGAGAGCTTTAACGAACACTGCGCGGTGGGGATCGAGCCAAACCGCGAGCGCATCAGCCAGCTGCTGAACGAGTCGCTGATGTTGGTGACCGCGCTCAATACCCATATCGGCTACGATAAAGCCGCCGAGATCGCCAAAAAAGCGCATAAGGAGGGGCTGACGCTGAAAGCCTCCGCCCTGGCGCTGGGCTATCTGACGGAGGCGGAGTTTGATGCCTGGGTGCGCCCTGAGGCGATGGTTGGCAGTCTGAAATAATCAACTCGCCACGTACAGGTGCAGCCGCGGAATAATGAGCTGAAGCGGCTGCGCCTGAGGTCGGTAACGGTGCTGGACATTTTCAGCATCGTAATTCAGCAACTCACCAATATCCGGCACGATAGCCCCCTGATCGGCATCATAGAGCGCAATCAGCGGCGTTGGACAGGCATACTGCACCTGTTTTTGCTGGCCGGAATACCAGACGCGGGCGATAGGCTGCACCTTCACCGGGCGCTTAATTTTGAGGCGCGTATCCGCTGGCAGCGAGGCGATGCTGTGGTACTCCTGCTCCAGGCGCTCGATCCACTGCTCACGCGACCACGGCGCGACGGTGCGCGGCGTCTTCAGGCTCTTTTCCAGCTGCGCCAGAATTTCATCCCGGGTGAAGTTTTTAATGATGTGCTTATTCGCCCAGCCGAAGCGCAGCGTGGCGGGATGGCGCAGAACCGTCAGCGTGCGATAGGCATTCAGGGTAATTAACCCCGGAAGCTGACGGTGCACCCACTCAAACCGGGCGGCGGGGGCCAGGCCCGACTCTTCGGTAACGATCTTCTCAAATGCCGCTTTCAGACTGTTGATATGGGCAATCTGGCTTTCCAGCGCCTCGCGCGCTACTGCATCGGTTTGCAGACAGATCACGCCCGGCAGCCGCACGGCCGCCTTGCTGCTGCGCTGTTCAGACTGCTGCTGGATAAAAAGATGGCGATAGTGCTTCATCGCCAGCTCCAGTGCGACCTTGCCGATGTGCTGCTTCACGTCGATGGTGTCCAGCGGATCGTGCTCGGCCCCTTTGGCCACCTCGGGCAGGGTAAAGACGCGCGCGGCCAGCAGGCGGCAGGTCTGCAAACGTTCTGTCAGGGTCAGCAGCTCGTGTTCTATTTCCCGAAACGTGCTGTTCAGCCGTTCGATAAGATCGTAGGTCGCCATAAGCACTCTCATTAGTTACAACATACTTATCATATAGCACAGCACGCCGGGTCAGGCCAGCGTGCGGTTGAAGTCAGGCAGGGACGGGAAGGGCGATGTTATGGTACACCGGCCAGCTAAAGCAGAAGCGCGCGCCGCCGAGCTCGCTCTCTTCGCAATGCACCGTGCCGCCCATCGCCTGCGCGATAGAGTGGACGATTGCCAGCCCCAGACCGCATCCGCCGGTGGCGCGATCGCGGCTGGGATCGAGGCGGACAAACGGTTCAAACACGGTTTCGCGTGCTTCCGGGGCAATCCCCGGTCCGTCATCCTCTACCGTCAGGCGGGCCTGATTGCCCTGCAGATCCAGCCCAATCTGCAGCGTACTTTCGCTGTAGCGCATGGCGTTGTTCATCAGATTGTCCAGCACGCGTTCCATCAGGCGCATATCGAGTGCGCCGTAGTCACCCGGCGTGACGCGCGTCAACAGCGTACGCTGCGGGTTCACGCTCTGAACGTCGTCAATGTGGGTTTGCAGCCACGCGGGTAGGTCCGGCGTGCTGAGGTTCAGTTCGTTTTGCGGGCGATCGAGGCGCGCGTAGGTCAGCAGCTCCTCAATCAGCGCTTCAAGCTGACCAATATCGCGGTTAAGGGCCTGAGACTCCGCTTCCGTCAGGTTCTCGCTCATTTCCAGACGATAGCGCAGGCGCACCAGCGGCGTGCGCAGCTCGTGCGCAATTCCGTCGATCAGCTGCTTCTTGCTGGCGATAAGGGCATTGATGTTATCGGCCATCTGGTTAAAGGCCACGCCCAGACGTTCAAAGCTGGAACCGCTGTCGAAGTGAATACGCTCTGTAAAATGCCCCTCGCCAAAACGCTGCGCGGCGGATTCGAGTTTCAGCATGTCCTGCCAGTGCGGGCGCATCCAGATAAAAACCGGAAACGCGAGTGAAATGGCGATAAAGGCCATCAGCGCCATGTCCAGCAGGCGCATCTGATGCAGATAATAGAGATAGGGCACCGGCCCGACGGCCAGCACGTAATGGCTGCGCGGAATTCGCTGGATAAAGGTGTATTTCTCATCCAGCGCGACGATATCCCCGTCGCGCAGACGCTGCATGGCGGGCGGGTCCAGATCGAAATCTTTCAACGGCTCGATACGTAAATCGAATGACAGATTGAGATCCAGCTCTTTCAGGGTTTTCGCCCAGTCGTGTGGCGGGATCTCTCTCAGCTCGCTGCGCATCAGATAGAGCGAGCTTTTCATCAGGTCGTCCAGAGACTGCCTGCCCGCACGTTCGGCGGTAAATTTATACACCAGCCCGACCAGCATGGTCATCACCAGGAAGCAGACAAACAGCAAAAGATAAAACTGCACAAACAGCTTTTTCATTGGATCTCACCGCAAAAACGCTATGTGCAGAATATACATGAAAACCCTTCGAGTTTTTCACGTCTGTCGAGCGTGTTAGACGGCTTTCGCGCTGTTTTTTACCTTGGCGATGAATTTTTCCGTCATGGCCAGGCCTTCTGCAATGTGCGTATCAATCACATCCGTTCCGTATTCGCTGATGAGATCCAGCAGTATTTCGTAAGACTGGATGAGTTCCAGCAGGTCAAAGAGCGCTTTTTGATCGGTGCGTGAGGGGGAGGCGTGGTTCAGGGTTGCCTGATTAACAATCCACTCAAGATTGGTTTTTATCGCTTCTACCTGACCGTAGCTATACATAATTCATGAGCTTAAATCCTCATTTCAAGATTTATTGGAGAGATGTCGTGAAAGCTTCACGGCGAAAATGAGTAAAACAATCGCAAGAGCGGGGCGAGCTGAAGAAAGGAGAGTCGAGAAGGTAATTATGGAATAGTTTGCGTGCTTAGCAAGTTAATTGTTGCGCAAACGTAAAAATAAACGCGCGAAAGAAGGGCATTGTCGCGTAATGCCTTTATTTCGCGCAGGTTATCCTGTCCGGCGATCAGGTTTCCCACGCATGTGGGGCAAACAGATAGCCCTTATTACGCACGGTTTTAATACGGTAGGGCTCGGTGGCGTTATCCTGCAGTTTTTTGCGCAGACGCGAAATCGCCACGTCCACGCTGCGGTCCATTCCGTCATAGCTTACGCCACGCAGGTTTTTCAGCAGCGCGTCACGATCCATGATCTGCCCGGCATGCGTTGCCAGCTCCCACAGCAGGTCAAAATCTGCGGTGGAAAGGGCGATAAGCTCGCCAGAGAGCAGCACCTGACGGTTAATCGGATCAATAGACAGCGTACCGAAGCGCATCGCTTTGTGCGGCGTCAGAGACGGCGCCGGTGCTTCGCGTTCGATGCTGGCGTGCTGGCGTAAATGGAGGCGCAGGCGAGCGAGCAGGACGGCAGGCGGTGTGGTTTTCAGAATGTAATCATTGGCACCCATCTCCAGCGACAAAATATGGTTCATATCGCTGTCCAGTGAGGTGAGCAGGACGATAGGGCCCTCCCACCGGGCGCGCAGGTCGCGGCAGAGCGTCATGCCGTCTTTGCCCGGCAACATGATATCCAGCAGCACCAGATCCGGGTTTTCACGGACGACCACCTCTTCGGCACGATCGCCACGAGGTTCAACAATGACGTCCATATCATGTTTACCCAGATAGGCGGCGATCAGCTGCCCGACTTCGGGTTCGTCTTCAACATAAACAATCTTATTCATACAGCGTCTGTTTTCGTGAAAAAAGCCAACATACACCGCGAAACCTTAACCTTCCATTAATCTTTCAAAATTAACGCCGGTTCCGTTATTCTGGCCCATAGGGTGAGTTGATTATTATAAGGAAAACGATGGCTCTGGTGATCAAAGCCGCGCTGGGTGCGCTGGTGGTGTTGCTGATTGGCATTCTGGCAAAAACGAAAAACTACTATATTGCCGGGCTGATCCCTCTCTTCCCGACTTTTGCACTCATTGCCCACTATATTGTGGCGTCCGAACGCGGCACGGAAGCGTTACGCACGACCATCGTGTTTGGCATGTGGTCAATCATCCCGTATTTTCTCTACCTGCTTTCGCTGTGGTATTTCACCGGTTTTCTGCGTCTTCCCCTGGCGCTGGGCGGGGCGGTGGTCTGCTGGGGGCTCAGCGCCTGGGTGTTAATTTTCTTCTGGAGCCGCTTTCACTAGCGCAGCGGTCGGCCGCCGTCCACGGCAAAGGTTCTGCCGGTGACGTAGCAACTGGTGAGCACGTAATCCACGAGGTCGATGACCTCTTTCTCGCCTGGGGCAATTTTCATCAGCGATTTATTCAGCGCCTGCTGGCGATACTCCGCATCATCGTTTTCGTTGAATAAGATCATTGCCGGGGCGATGGCGTTCACCTTCACTTCGGGGGCGAGCTTGCGGGCAAACGAGCGGGTCATGTTATCCAGCGCGGCTTTACTGGCCGCATAGGCAATGTGCTTGTCGCTGCCGCGCTCCACCACATAATCCGTGAAGTGAATGATGTCGCCCGCAGCATGCCCGTGGCCGCGGAGCAGATCCTGCAGAGCGTGGTTAAGCAGATAAGGGGCATTGACGTGGATCTGCAGCATGGCGGAGAGCGTTTCGCTGAGTGAGGTACCCGGCTTTTCGGCCTGCCATGCGCTGGCGTTATGGAGCACGGCGCGCAGACCCGTTGTGGTGGATTTCACCTTTTCCGCAAAGGCCAGAATGCCTTCATCGGTTGAAAAATCAGCCTGAATGCAAACCGCCCCGGCTTTGCGCAGCCCTTCAATCGACGGGTATTCCGTGCGGTAGCTGACAATGACCGGATGGCGAAGGTTGAGAAAATGATGGGCGAGGGCGAGGCCGATACGGCGGCCTCCGCCGGTGATCAGTATGGGGCGAAGCGGTGCATTTCCCATCGTATTCTCCTTTACAGTTCAACAATGGGAAAGGCGATGCTATCCCACTAACATCCAGGTTGCCGGCACGGCAGCAACCAGTAACAGTCCAATTAAGGCCATCTCACGGCGTTTCAGCGCGTTCTCCAGCTGATGCGTGCGGCGGGCGTAGATGAACACCAGCAGACCCGGTGCGTACAGCACCACCGACAGCAGCAGATGCATAGGTCCGGAAGCATACAACAACCACAGGCCGTAAATACAGGCTCCGACACCCACGACATAATGCGCCGGGCGTGTGGCAATTTTTAACAGATACGCACCTACTAAGAAATAGGGTACCAGAATCATCTCCGAGGCGATGGTCAGCAGCGTGTTATAGTCTGAACCTGTGAGCCAGATCAGCACCAGACAGACCTGAACGCTGATGTTGGTCAGCCAGAGTGAGGCAGACGGCGCGCTGTTTTGGTTTTGACGCGCAAACAGGCGTGGAAACGCCTTGTGCGTCGCGGCCAGGAAGGGCACTTCAGCCGCCATGATGGTCCAGCTCAGGTAGGCTCCGCAGACGGAGATGATAAGACCCGCCGCAATCACCACGTCGCCCCAGGAGCCGAGCATTTTCACCATCAGGCCCGCCATTGACGGGTTACGCATTTCAGCCAGTTCAGGACGCGCCACTACGCCCAGCGACAGCAGCGTTACCAGCAGATAGACCCCGAGCGCGGCCAGTACCGCCAGCAGCGTGGCGCGGCCCACATCGCGTTTATTTCGGGCCCGGGCAGAAACCACAACCGCGCCTTCAACACCGATGAACACCCACAGGGTAATCAGCATCGTGTTTTTCACCTGCTCCCAGACGGGGACGCCCAGCGCAACGCCGCTGAAATCGAGCGTGAACACGTCCATGCGGAATGCAATGAAGGCCAGAACGATAAACAGGCCGAGCGGAACCAGTTTCGCGAGCGTCGCCACCAGGTTAATGCTGGCGGCCGTTTGTACGCCACGCAGCACCAGCCAGTGGACGAACCACAGTAACACCGAGGCGCCCACAATAGACTGCCAGGTATTCCCGTCGCCAAACAGGCGCAGCTCAGGCGTATCGGTAAAGAAACTGAGGGCCGAGAAAACGATCACCAGATAGGAGACGTTGGCGATCACCGCACACAGCCAGTATCCCCAGGCGGAGCAGAAGCCAATCAGCTCGCCGAAACCTTCCCGGGCATAGGTGAAAATGCCGCCGTCCAGATCCGGGCGAATGCGCGTCAGCAGCAGCATGGCGAAGGCCAGCAGCAATATTCCGACAC
The DNA here is from genome assembly GCF_001729805.1 of Enterobacter roggenkampii. NCBI lineage: Bacteria > Pseudomonadati > Pseudomonadota > Gammaproteobacteria > Enterobacterales > Enterobacteriaceae > Enterobacter > Enterobacter roggenkampii. Next base: position 1,978,844 of record NZ_CP017184.1, read on the forward strand.
CCGTAATGCCCCAGCCAATGATGAGGGCAGACGGGCTGGCGACGGCCGCCATATTTTGCGGCAAACTGAATACGCCTGCACCCAGCATTGAGCTTAAAACGAGTGCAGTCAGAGCACTCAGGCCAAGTTTCTTTTCCATTGGCTTCCTGTTATGAAAGGTCAAAATCCAGAATAATTATTTCGCTCAGGCGCATAAAAATGGTGGATCACACTAAGGCGCGGGATTTTACGGAGTGTAACGAAAGCATGCAATGACGTGTGGCAGAAATTCAAAAAAAGTAACAAAAAAGGCGGCATTGCGCCGCCTTTCTTAAACGATTTTGTTACTTGTACAGATCGGCGCTGATGGTCACGTTGTTACCACGTTCCTGCCACTGGCGGGTGATGTGGTAGAACTTCGCCCCTTTCTTCGCCGCACGCTTCGCGACCTGGTAAGAGACTTCCGTCATGTTGCCGTAGTTGCCGGTAAATTTGATGCTGTCGAACGGCACCATCTGCGCGGCAGTGGCGTTGTTCAGCTCTTCAACTTTGGTACCGTCTGGCAGCGTAACCGAATAACGGCCACCTTTCGTGGACTGCGTTTCAAAGAAACGGCCCACTTCAGCGCTTGGCGTAGCCGTCGTTGCGACGCCTGGGATTTCCACTTTCTTCGCTTCTTCGCCGCCTTTCGCTATCGCCGCGCGACCGGCTTCTGAGTTTGCCGGAATCGCATCCGGGCTCTGCAGAACGCGTTTCTTCGCATCTTCTTTATAGATGAACGCGGTAATACGCTGGTTGCCGCCCTGGTTAGCATCGACCTGACGCACGATGTAGAAAGAGTAGGCCCCTTTCTCTTTCGCGGCTTTGGTGATGGCATCGTTCACTTCAGGCTGGCTGCGGTAAAAGCCCTGAACGGTGACGGTGTCGTACGGTTCCAGCGCAATTGCCTGATCTTTCGGCAGTTCAACAACACCGTTGATCACGCGGTTTTTCGGCGCGTCAGCTTTTGGCGCGTTGTCCTTATACAGCGCAATGGTCACGCGCTGGTTACCGCTGTTGCCGTTATCAGACTGGTCAACAACATAAAACGAGGCTGCCCCGTTTTTATCAGCGGCCTTTGATGCAGCGGCGACGGCGTCGCCAATAGAATTATAACGACCCACAATGACCTTATGGTCAAAAGGTTTTAACGCTGCCGCTTGCTCCGGCGTTAACTCTGTTGCGGCATTCGCAGACAGGGCGGTCGCGGAGAGAAGTGCGGACGCCAGGAGTGTGTTCTTAAGCTTCATAAAAATGATCCTTCGCCTTGCGCAAACCATGTACTGGTATTGTTGTTAATTTGAGACGGTCCCGATTATGGCATTTAAAACCCGTCGCTGTCTGCGCCATTTTTCACTGCCTGTGCTCACTGAATCACCTTATTCGATAACATTTAGTGATATGTTGAAAAAACACGCGTTTGACAAGTAAAACTGATAAAGCTTATGACTTTTACAAGTTAATTTAATGTTAATAAGTTGTTCTCTTATGGCGCTATATCATGTTTTTACCGCTTCGCTTGCGCGAATTATCGGTTCTGGCGATGAATTTAAGGTAAATATCACTGTCAGTGACGCCGATCGCTTATTTTTCACAGATAAAGTAAGAAATAGTGTTTTCTGGCGGTAGATCACGGCCGCTATTTTCAGTAGGTTATAGACAGTTTGTTACTGTTTTATTTTCCGGGGTGAATTGTGTCTCATTGCTTGCGTGATGGCGAAAAATGATACAAACCGCGGGCACTTATCGTTAAACCATCATCAAAAACCGATGGAAGGGAAAACTATGCGTATTGGGGTACCAAAAGAACGGTTAGCCAATGAAACCCGCGTAGCGGCAACACCGAAAACGGTGGAGCAACTGCTTAAGCTGGGTTTTACCGTCGCAGTTGAAAGCGGCGCGGGCAAACTGGCGAGTTTCGATGACGAGGCCTTTATTCAGGCTGGCGCGGAAGTGGTGGACAGTGCCGACGTGTGGCAGTCGCCGGTTATTCTGAAGGTCAACGCACCGGAAGAGAGTGAGATTGCGCTGCTGAATCCGGGCACCACGCTGGTGAGCTTTATCTGGCCTGCGCAAAATCCTGAGCTGATGGAAAAACTGGCCGCGCGCGGCGTCACCGTGATGGCGATGGACTCCGTGCCGCGTATTTCGCGCGCCCAGTCGCTGGACGCCTTAAGTTCGATGGCAAACATTGCGGGCTACCGCGCCATCGTTGAAGCGGCCCACGAATTTGGTCGCTTCTTTACCGGTCAGATCACCGCGGCGGGTAAAGTCCCTCCGGCGAAGGTGATGGTGATTGGCGCGGGCGTGGCGGGACTTGCTGCCATCGGTGCGGCAAACAGCCTGGGCGCTATCGTTCGCGCGTTTGATACCCGTCCTGAAGTGAAGGAACAGGTCCAGAGTATGGGGGCCGAATTCCTTGAGCTGGACTTCAAGGAAGAAGCGGGCAGCGGTGATGGTTATGCGAAGGTGATGTCCGAAGCCTTTATCAAAGCCGAAATGGAACTCTTCGCCGCGCAGGCGAAAGATGTCGACATCATTGTGACCACCGCGCTTATCCCGGGTAAACCGGCGCCGAAGCTGATTACCCGTGAGATGGTGGACTCCATGAAGCCGGGCAGCGTGATTGTCGACCTGGCCGCGCAAAACGGCGGCAACTGCGAATATACCGTAGCGAATCAGGTGACCACGACCGCAAACGGCGTGAAGGTGATCGGCTATACCGATCTGCCGGGTCGCCTGCCGACGCAATCGTCTCAGCTGTACGGCACCAACCTCGTCAACCTGCTGAAGCTGCTTTGCAAAGAGAAAGACGGCAACATCACCGTCGATTTTGACGACGTGGTGGTGCGCGGTGTGACCGTGGTGCGTGAAGGTGAAATTACCTGGCCTGCGCCACCGATTCAGGTTTCGGCCCAGCCTCAGGCAGCGCCTAAAGCGGCGCCTGAACCAAAAGAACCTGCCAAACCGGCTTCCCCGTGGCGCAAATACGCGATCATGGCGCTGGTGATTATTCTGTTCGGCTGGCTGGCTGACGTCGCGCCGAAAGAGTTCCTCGGCCACTTTACCGTCTTCGCGCTCTCCTGCGTCGTGGGCTACTACGTGGTGTGGAACGTCTCCCATGCGCTGCATACGCCGCTGATGTCGGTAACCAACGCCATCTCCGGGATCATCGTGGTGGGGGCGTTACTGCAGATTGGCCACGGCGGCTGGATCAGCTTCCTGAGCTTTATCGCGGTGCTGATCGCCAGTATCAATATTTTCGGTGGTTTCACCGTGACTCAGCGCATGCTGAAAATGTTTCGTAAAGGCTAAGGGGTAGCATATGTCTGGAGGATTAGTGACAGCCGCATACATTGTTGCTGCAATCCTGTTTATTTTCAGTCTGGCGGGGCTTTCCAAACACGAAACGTCTCAGCAGGGGAATAACTTTGGTATCGCCGGGATGGCGATTGCGCTGATTGCCACCATCTTCGGGCCGGACACCGGCAACGTGGCGTGGATCCTGGTGGCGATGATCATCGGCGGTGCGATTGGTATTCGCCTGGCGAAACGCGTTGAAATGACCGAGATGCCGGAGCTGGTGGCGATTCTGCACAGCTTTGTGGGTCTGGCCGCGGTGCTGGTGGGCTTCAACAGCTACCTGTACCACACGCCTGGTCTGGAACCGATTCTGGTGAATATTCACCTGACGGAAGTGTTCCTCGGTATCTTCATCGGTGCGGTCACCTTCACCGGTTCCATTGTCGCGTTCGGCAAGCTGCGCGGGAAGATTTCCTCTAAGCCGCTGATGCTGCCAAACCGCCATAAGCTGAACCTGGCGGCGCTGGTGGTGTCGTTTGTGCTGCTGGTGGTCTTCGTGCGTACCGAAAGCGTCGGTCTGCAGGTGCTGGCGTTGCTGGTGATGACCATCATCGCGCTGGCCTTCGGCTGGCATCTGGTGGCGTCCATCGGTGGTGCGGATATGCCAGTGGTGGTCTCCATGCTGAACTCCTACTCCGGTTGGGCGGCGGCGGCGGCGGGCTTTATGCTGAGCAACGACCTGCTGATCGTTACCGGTGCGCTGGTGGGTTCTTCGGGTGCGATCCTGTCTTACATCATGTGTAAGGCGATGAACCGCTCGTTCATCAGCGTCATCGCCGGTGGCTTTGGTTCTGACGGCTCGTCTACCGGTTCCGATGAGGAAGTGGGTGAGCACCGTGAGATCAGTGCGGAAGATACCGCCGAGATGCTCAAAAACTCTCACTCGGTCATTATCACCCCGGGCTACGGCATGGCGGTGGCGCAGGCGCAGTATCCGGTGGCGGAAATCACCGAGAAGCTGCGAGCGCGCGGCATCAAGGTGCGCTTTGGTATTCACCCGGTGGCGGGGCGTCTGCCAGGCCACATGAACGTCCTGCTGGCGGAAGCGAAAGTGCCTTACGACATCGTGCTGGAGATGGACGAGATCAACGATGATTTCGCCGACACCGACACCGTGCTGGTCATTGGGGCTAACGACACCGTTAACCCGGCGGCGCAGGACGATCCGCGTAGCCCAATCGCCGGGATGCCGGTTCTGGAAGTGTGGAAGGCGCAGAACGTGATCGTGTTTAAGCGCTCAATGAATACCGGCTATGCCGGGGTGCAGAACCCGCTGTTCTTCAAAGAGAACACCCACATGCTGTTTGGCGATGCCAAAGCCAGCGTGGATGCGATTCTGAAAGCGCTCTGACAGGGTAAAGCCCGGTGGCGCAAGCTTACCGGGCCTACCAAACCCGTAGGCCGGGTAAGGCGTAGCCGCCACCCGGCAAAAAAAACCGCCGGTTCGCCGACGGTTTTTTTTCATCTTGCGGGTCAATCGTCTTCCGGATCGTCAAGCTCAACCGGCGTCTGGTACTCATCCGGCTTGATAACCAGCAGGTCGCAGCGCAGATGGTCGATCACCTGCTCGGCGGTGTTGCCGAGGAAGGCGGCAGAAATACCGGTACGGCCAATGGTACCCAGCACGACAATCCCCGCCTGCAGGTGTTCAGCCAGGTCCGGGATCACCTCTTCAGGCAGCCCTTTTTCCACGTGGGTCATCTTCTCATCGATGCTGAATTTCTGGCGCAGCGCTTTCATGGCCAGCAGGTGCTGACCGCGGATGGCGTCGTTATACACGCTCGGGTCAAATTCCGGCAGCTCAATGGCGATGTTAATCGGGGTAACCGGATAGGCACCTACCAGATGCACTTCGGTGTGGTTGACCTGGTCGGCAAGCTGGAGGGTCTCCTTCACCAGCTTCTCGTTCAGCGAGTTATGGTAATCCTCTTCGCTGGCGAGGTTTACCGCCACAACGGCTTTCCCGCCTTCAGGCCACGGCTGGTCTTTCACCATCCAGACCGGGCAAGGGCATTTACGCAGCAGGTGCCAGTCGGTCGGGGTGAAGATCACGGATTCCAGCTTGTCGTGCTGGTGCGCCATCTTCAGCAGCAGATCGTGCCCACCGGCAACGACTTCCTGAATGATGGCTTCGAAAGGTCGGTTGTGCCAGACCACTTTAATATCAATGGGCACGCCCGCTTCCAGGTAATACTTCGCCTGTTCGCGAATCCACGCGGTACGCTGGCTGATGACGCCCTGACGCATAGCGGTGCGCTCGTCAGGCGACAGAAGGGTGGTCATCTCATACGAGAAGTCATAGATCGGCAAAAACGCTTTGATTTTGCCACCAATCCGTTGATGCAAATACACAGCACGTCGTAATGCCGGCTGATCGTCCTGATTCGGATCGATTGCTACCAGCATGTTTTGATACTTGGCCATACAGGTCTCCTTACTACTGTCACCACAGTCTGTAATTAAAAGAGTAACCTATATATCCTGAATGAAACAGAGGAGAGCTTTTGCCAGATCAATAATTCATGAAAATTTATCAGAGGAAAAGCACCGTGGTCGTTACCGCGATAAACGCAATAAACAGCAGCACCATCACCGCTATCGCAAAGGTCGTGGAGTCCTGAACGTAGGTTTTTTCCTCCCCCTTCATTGGGCCGACAAGCATGATCCAGATGAAGATAAAGGTCACTGAGGCAATCACGACTGAAACGAAAAACAAACTTTCTCTCAATTCATAACCTCAACGAGACCCTTTTGGGTGCTGTGTGGGGACGTGCTACGGTGAAAAGGGCAGATATAAGACGGGGTAACAGGCCAGACCCATAAATCAGGAAAATTTATCGGTCTGGCAGTATACGTATGGCGTTTACGCCACGTTGCGGGCGTGCCCGGCAAGAACGGCCAGCGCTTCACCGTTTTCGATAGTGATGTATTTACCCTTAACGGCCAGCATCCCGCTTTTCTGGAAACGACCCAGCAGACGGCTGATGGTTTCCACGGTCAGACCCAGGTAGTTACCGATATCGCCACGCGTCATGGTCAGACGGAATTCACGCGGCGAGAAGCCACGCTCGGCGAAGCGGCGGGAGAGGTTGTAGATAAACGCGGCCAGACGCTCTTCTGCGTTCTTTTTAGAAAGCAGCAGAATCATGTCCTGATCGCCTTTGATCTCACCGCTCATCAGACGCATCATCTGCTGACGCAGGTTAGGCATCTTGCCGGACAGATCGTCCAGGGTTTCAAACGGAATTTCGCAAACCATCGAGGTTTCGAGTGCCTGAGCAAAGCTCGGGTGGTGGCCCGTACCGATGGCATCAAAGCCTACCAGGTCACCCGCCAGATGGAAGCCGGTGATCTGCTCATCGCCCTGTTCGGTAATGGTGTAGCTCTTGATGGTGCCAGAACGGATAGCATAGAGCGATTTCAGTTCGTCTCCCGCTTTAAACAGCGTCTGCCCTTTCTGAATAGGCTTTTTACGCTCGATAATATTATCAAGCTGATCGAGTTCATGCTCATTCAGGGTAAACGGGATACAGAGCTGGCTGATGCTGCAATCCTGGCAATGGATAGCACAACCGCCAGACTGAATGCGTCGTATAATTCGCTTTTCCGGGATCATAGGTTTGCTCAAGCCTTAATTGATATTGGTCAATTTTAACATCTTTTTGGTAAGTACGTAAGCCTGACAAACCCTCAATAAGGACAAGAGACGGCAATGTGTCGCCATCTTCTTGAAATTCCACAGCTTGATTATGGATTTTTAGCCTAACCGGAAGAAAATTAAGCACAAAAAGCCTGGGAACTAGAGTAAGAGATACCCTTCGTGACGCAGCAACCACTCTTTTCGCTGCACGCCACCGGCATAGCCGGTCAGGGTGCCGTTGCGGCCAATAACGCGATGGCAGGGCACCACGATGCTGACCGGATTAGAGCCGTTCGCGGCGCCTACGGCACGTGCGGCCCCAGCGCGACCTAACTGCGCCGCGAGCTGGCCGTAATGCATCACCTGTCCGCAGGGAATGGCCCGCAGCGCCTGCCACACTTCGCGCTGAAAAGGGGTGCCTGCCGTGGCGGTGGGCAGCGTGTCGATGATGTTGAGATCGCCTTCGAAGTACGCCGCAAGCTTGTCGCTCAGTCCACCCGGATTGGTGGTGCGGATACGTTCATACCCCTGTGAGCGGTAGTGAATCGCAAGCAGTTCTTCCATGCGGTCGCTGTGCTCTTCCCACTCAACGGCGCGCAGGCAAAACTGCTCGTCCGCGATCACCCACAGCGGGCCAAGCGGCGTCGCAATCTTGTCTTCGAGTAATCTCAGCATCCTCATTCCCTTAGTTCAGCCTCGGGTAGATCCCCGGCCCAATCGGCAGGCCGACAAGATACCACGCCACCAGCATCACCAGCCATACCCCTAAAAAGATAAGCGGGTAGGGTAAAACCAGCGAATAGTAGGTACCCAGTTTGGCCTCGGGTTTATAGCGCTGCAGGAAGCCTAAAAACAGCGGAACAAACGGCGAAACCGGCGCCAGCGGGATAACCGAAGAGTCCGCGATGCGGAACAGGATCTGCGCGAAAGCCGGGTGGAACCCCAGCATCATAAACATCGGCACGAAGATCGGGGCCAGAATCGACCAGATGGCGGAGCCGCTGGCGATAAACATGCACAGCAGGGATGACAGCAGCGCCAGACCGACAAACGCCGGCACGCCGCTTAGCCCGGCAGCCTCCAGCGCGTCGGTGAGGCCCACGGCCATAAACTTGCCCATGTTGCTCCAGTTAAACATCGCCACAAACTGGGCCAGCGGGAACACCATCACGATAAAGCCCGCCATCTCCTTCATCGGCTCGATCATCAGCTGCGGCAGGTCACTCTGGCGGCGGATTTTGCCGGTGGCGATACCGTAGGCGAGCGAAACAATGAAGAAGAAGAGGATAATCAGCGGCACGATGCCCTGAATAAACGGCGAGGGCAGGACCGTATGTTTAACCGGATCGCGCAATATGCCGTTTTCCGGTACCACCATCAGCGCCACCGCGGCAATAAACGCCAGCGAGACAATCCCCGCCACGCGCAGGCCGAAGCGCTGCTCTTTGCTCAGGGTTTCCAGCTTTTCATCACTGCGGCCTTCCCATTTACCCAGCCGCGGCTCGACGATCTTATCGGTAATCAGCCCGCCGACAATCGTCAGGACAATGACCGAGCTTGCCATAAAGTACCAGTTGTCGATCACGCTGACGTGCATGGCCGCATCAATGGTTTTCGCCGCCTCCGTACTGATGCCCGAGAGCAGCACGTCGGTGGTCACGATCAGCAGGTTAGCGGTAAAACCGCAGCCCACCCCCGCAATCGCGGACAGCAGGCCCGCCACGGGATGGCGCCCGACGGCGAGGAAGATCAGCGCCCCCATCGGCGGCATGATCACCAGCGCGGCGTCGGAGGAGATATGGCTGAAGAAGGCGATAAACAGCACCATGTAGCTCGCGTAGCGCGCGCTGACGTGAGAAGCCATCTTCACCATCAATGCGGGCAACAGGCCCACGCGTTCGGCCAGCCCGGCGCCCAGCACCAGCGCCAGAATGGCGCCGAGCGGGGCGAAGCCGCTGAAGTTTTTAATCACGTTGGGTAAAAACCAGTGCAGCCCTTCAATGCTCAGCAGATTTTTCACCGCCACCAGGCTGCCGTCGGCCGGGCTGCGCACGCTGACGTCAAAGGCGGAGAGCACGGCGGTGGCGACCATCAAAATCACAATCAGATAGATAAAAAGCAGGAAAGGGTGCGGCACTTTATTGCCGATCCTTTCAACCCAGCCATAGAGCTTACCGGATGGGGAATGCGAAGGTATGGATGACATACTCATGGGCGTTCCTCGGGAGTGTTGTTGTGTTGTGTTTTTTTATTTTAAAGGTGACGGTGTCACGCCCGGTGGGATCGGACACGCGTACGGTTTTTCTTCTAGTTGTTGTTCGAACTCTTCACGGCATTTTTTCAGCAGCGCCGCGTCCTGCAGCAGATTCAGCGCGGTCGCGCCCATCACTTTCCCGGCCAGCAGCATGCCCTTGTGGGCAATAGAGGTTCGCCCCTGAGATACCAGTTGCCAGGTATGCAGCGGCGTGCCGACGGTAAAGCAGGGGCTGAAGCACTGGGCGACCGGCATTTTCCAGCTGACGTCACCCACGTCGGTTGAGCCTGCCAGCACGTTGTCGGTGACGGCATAAGGCGCGACTTCATCCACCAGCAGCGTCGCCTGATGACGACGGGCAAAGGCTTTACCCGCTTCACCACCCGTGGCGGCAATATTTTTCAGGCTATTTTGCAGATCGTTGGGCGTCAGCGTGGCGCGGATCTCGCGGGCAAACTCTCGCTCTTCGTCGGTCCACTCCGGCGTGCCGTAGTGCTGCAGGGCGCGATACATCGCCGCCTCAAGCGTGCGGTTCGGCAGGTAGCTGGAGCAGGCTTTATCAAAGCGACACTCGACGGTGGTCTCGGTCATCATCGCCGCGCCCTGGGCGATTTTCTCGATGCGTTCGTAGATTTGCTGCGCATCCGCCATCTCCGGGGCGCGGATCAGGTACAGCACCTCGGCCTGCGCCTGCACCACGTTGGGCGAAATCCCGCCGGTGTCGGTAATGGCGTAATGGACGCGCGCTTTCTCGATGATGTGTTCGTTAAGGAAGTTGGTGCCGGTGGTCATCAGCGTCACGGCGTCCAGGGCGCTGCGTCCCAGGTGAGGAGAGTTGGCCGCGTGCGCCGCCACGCCGTGAAAACGCCAGGCGGCCTGAATATTCGCCAGCGTGCTGACGTTAAACATCCCGGCAAAGGCTTCCGGGTGCCAGGTGACGGCGGCATCGACATCATCAAACAGCCCTTCGCGCACCATAAAGGTTTTCCCGGAGCCGCCTTCTTCACCGGGACAGCCGTAAAAACGCACCGTTCCGCTGCCGCCGTGCTGCTCCAGCCAGCTTTTCACCGCCACCGCGCCCGCAAGCGCCGCGGTGCCTAAGAGGTTATGTCCGCAGCCATGGCCGTTAGCCCCCGGCGTGGCGGTTTGCGCGGTCGCGCAGTGTGCCTGCTGGCTTAACCCGGCCAGCGCGTCGTACTCGCCCAGCAGGGCGATAACCGGTTTCCCGCTGCCGAAGCTGGCGATAAAGGCATTGGGAATACCGCCTGCCTCGCGGGTCAGCGTGAAGCCTTCTGCTTCCAGCTCGCTGGCCAGCCGTTCGGCGGACCAGAACTCTTCAAAGCGGGTTTCGGGACGATCCCAGATCGCGTCGGCAATATCGGTTAACGTCCGACATCGCGTGTCGATCGCATCGGCAATAAAAGCGTAGTTCTCCTGCATCACACACCTCGCGTCCACGGGAAATTGAGCGCTGTTCGCGCCAGCGTTTCGATGGCGATAGTCATGACCTGCTCATCGAAGTCGAATTTTTCGTTGTGATGTCCGGCGCTCAAATCCGTGCCAAACACCATATAGGACGCCATGCCGCCGTTCTGCTGCACGCGGGCCATCATCAGCGTGGCGTCTTCGGAACCCGCTGGCGCTTTCACCTTATCGATGGCATGAACAACCCCGGAAACCTGGCTCGCCTGTTCGCGCAGATAATCCACCCACGCCGGTGTCGGCGCGCTGGAGGTGGCAGCCCCCATCAGGCGCATCTCCGCGCTCACGCCATAGAGCGCCGCCGCGCCGGTAATGACGGCCTGCGCGCGTTCAAAGACATACTGATTAATCGCTTCGCTTTCGCCGCGGGTTTCAACTTTGATCAGGGCATTCGCGGGCACCACGTTGCGCCCGCTGCCCGCCTGCATCACGCCGACGTTCACCCGGGATGCGCCGTCGCTGTGCGGGGCGATGCTGTGCAGGGCGAGGGCGGCCTGCGCGGCGGCGAGCAGGGCGTTACGCCCGTCCTCCGGCTTACCGCCCGCGTGTGCGGCCACGCCGGTGAAGCTCACGTCGAACTTGGTGGTGGCCATAAAGTTATCGCTGCCGCAGATCACCGTACCGGCAGGGACGCCGGTACCAATATGAATGGCCGTGAAATAGTCCACGTCATCCAGCGCCCCGGCGGCAACCATGGCGCGCGCGCCGCGCGTGCCTTCTTCAGCAGGCTGGAAGATCAGCTTAATGGTGCCGTTGAGCCGGGCTGCATTCTGCTTAAGCACCTGTGCCAGTCCCAGACCAATGGTGGTGTGGCCGTCGTGCGCGCAGGCGTGCATCATGCCCGGATTGCAGGAGGCAAACCCGTCGCGGAACGGGCGATGGCTGTCGTCGAGCGCTTCGCTTAAATCAAGGGCGTCCATGTCCACGCGAAACGCCAGGGTTGGGCCAGGGCGGCCAGTATTCAGGGTGGCGACAATGCCGGTAAAGCCGCCTTCAAACGGCGCCAGCCATTTCTCAGGCGCGCCTTGCGCCCGCGCGCGGGCAAACTCTCGCGCCAGGGTTGCCTCGTCGGGCAGCCCCATCCGGCTTTCGGCATCGACCACGTCACGCCCCATCGCCAGTTCGTAACCCAGCGAGTTCAGGGTCTCCGCAACTTTCGCGGCGGTACGAAACTCTACCCAGCCGGATTCCGCAAAATGGTGAAAATCGCGACGCCACGCGCTCAGCTGCGGGGTTAACGTCTGGATGTACTGCGCCAGTGTGTCCATATCTGTTCCTGTCATCATGAAAATATGTGAACTGCTTCACGCTGTGATAGTTTTTACTTATCACTAACCGATTTTTCACAGTTTTAACCGTTCAGGAATTACCCTCGCACATCCCTTTCCAGTAAAGTAGATGACAGTTTCTTTACTCTGATAAACAACGGTTATCGGTCGGGCTATGTCATTTCAGGTTAAATTCCATCATCTCCGGGCGTTTGTTGAAGTCGCACGTCAGGGCAGCATTCGCGGTGCCAGCAGGACGCTGAATCTTTCGCAGCCGGCGCTGACCAAATCCATCAAAGAGCTGGAGGAGGGCATGGCGGCGCAGCTTTTCGTGCGCAGGAGTAAGGGCGTGGCGTTGACCGAATGCGGTGAGGGCTTTTACCAGCGCGCCCGGTTAATTCTGGAAGAGCTGCGCGCGGCGCAGGATGACATTCGTCAGCGGCAGGGGGAACAGGCCGGGCAGATCAACATCGGGATGGGGGCCAGCGTTTCGCGCAGCCTGATGCCCGCGGTTATTACCCGCTTTCATGCCCAACATCCGCAGGTCAAAGTGCGGATAATGGAAGGGCAGCTGGTGTCGATGATCAACGAATTACGGCAGGGAGAGCTGGATTTCACCATCAATACTTATTATCAGGGACCTTACGATCAGGAATTTACGCTTGAAAAACTCTTTGAGAAGCCATTTGCGGTATTTTGTCGCGAAGGGCATCCGGCAACGGGGGCAACGTCGATTAACGAACTTCTGCATTATAACTGGACAATGCCGACGCCGCGGGGAAGTTATTATAAGCAGTTAGAAGAGGTATTTAGCCATCGCTCGCAAATACCGCGAATTGGTGTGGTCTGCGAAACCTTTTCTTCCTGCATAAGCCTGGTTGCGCAAAGTGATTTTCTAAGCATATTGCCGCAGGAGTTAGGCTGTGACCCGCTTCTGGCGCACCGTCTGGTCATGCTGCCGGTTGTCGAATCGCTTCCAAAAGCAGCATATTATTTAATTCAGCGCCGTGATTCACGTCAGACGCCCCTGGCTGAATCATTAATTACGCAGTTCAGACGGGAAGCGAGAAAAATAATCGTGGCGTGAAAGTGAGATAATAAAAAAACAGGATCTGCCCGACATCAGACAGATCCTCCAGTACACACAGCAGTGCGTCCTTTCGCCAATCCTGAATATTATATCCATGAAGCAGGTATATTTAGGTATAACACCTTTTCCGCAAAAAGAAAGGATGTCGAGTGTTTGATTTTACGAAAATTTAACACAAATCACTTATTTCATCTTTGCTGAAATTTTAGTTAAGTTGTATTTAAATCCATTTTATAAATACTATATATATTCATCAGGTTAATATTTGTTGCGCACGACGGCCTGTAACGGTGATTGAGGCCTGTCTCGGGCACAGGTATAGTACCGTCCTCAGTTGTAGCCGGAGGATATCCATGAACCCTGACGACAAATCCTTTTTTCTTGACGCCATGGAAGATGTCCAGCCGCTGAAGCGTGGCCCGGATATTCACTGGCAGCCCAGCCGCAATACGCGGGCGCGCCAGGAGGTGGATAGTGAACAGCTGGATAACTTCCTGACGCTGGACTTTCTTGACCTTCTTCCCCTGGAAGAACCGCTGGCGTTCCAGCGCGAAGGGGTGCAGCAGGGCGTTATCGAGAAGCTGCGCTCGGGTAAATATGCCCGCCAGGCCAGCTTAAACCTCCTGCGTCAGCCCGCCGAACGCTGCCGTCAGATGCTCTATTCTTTTATTCGCCAGGCCGGACGTGACGGGTTACGCAATCTGATTATCATTCACGGAAAAGGGCGCGAGCAGAACTCGCATCCTAATGTGGTGCGCAGCTATCTGGCGCGCTGGTTAACGGAGTTCGAGGAAGTGCAGGCCTTCTGCGTGGCGCTGCCGCATCACGGCGGCAGCGGGGCATGCTACGTTTCACTGCGTAAATCCGATGAAGCAAAACAGGAGAACTGGGAGCGGCACGCCAAGCGCAGCCGCTAGCGGGCGATCTCCTCGCCCGCCGGTGATTCAGAAGGTTTCCCAGTTGCTGTCGGTGGCGGCGTTTGCGGTTGCCGGGCGCAACAGCTGAGGCGTTTTCACGCTGGCCGGACGTGGAGCTACCGCTTTTTCTTTGCCGTTCAGACGAAACGCGGCCACCGCCTGGCGCAGCTGTTCGGACTGATCTTCCAGCGCCGCTGCCGCCGTGGCGGACTCCTGCACCAGCGCGGCGTTTTGCTGCGTCACGCTGTCCATCTGCGAAACGGCCAGGCTCACCTGTTCAATGCCGCGGCTCTGCTCGTCAGAGGCAGAGGAAATCTCGCCCATGATATCGGTCACGCGGGTCACGGCGGCGACGATTTCCTTCATGGTGGTGCCTGCCTCGCTAACCTGCTCAGAACCGGTATTCACGCGGCTGACGGAGTTCTCGATAAGCCCTTTGATCTCTTTCGCCGCCTGCGCGCTGCGGCTCGCCAGGGTCCGGACCTCCCCTGCGACAACCGCAAAGCCACGCCCCTGTTCCCCGGCGCGTGCCGCTTCCACCGCGGCGTTAAGCGCCAGAATGTTCGTCTGGAACGCGATGCTGTCAATCACGCCGGTAATATGCGCAATTTGCTGCGAACTGTCGGCGATCTCGTTCATGGTGCGAACCACGTTATCCACGACGTGACCGCCGCGCGCGGCCGTTTCAGAGGCGTTTTTCGCCAGCAGCGTGGCCTGACGGGCGTTATCGGAGTTCTGTTTAACCGTCGCGGTCAGCTCTTCCATGCTGGCGGCGGTCTCTTCGAGCGAGGCGGCCTGCTGCTCGGTGCGGGCGGAAAGATCGTTGCTTCCTGCGGCAATTTCGCCTGCGCCGGTGTAGATGGAATCGGTACTTCCGCGTACGGCGCTGACGGTGGTCACCAGCGACTGCTGCATCTCATGCAGGCCCGCGGCCAGCTGACCCATCTCATTGCGGCCCGAGATAGCGATCTCCTGCGTCAGGTCGCCTCCTGCAATGGCGCGAATATGGTCCATAATGGAGTGGAGTGGTTTTAACAGCAGGTGCTGTAAACCCTGCCAGATGACCACCAGAACCGCGATAACGGCCAGCAGAATTGCCGCCAGCGTCCACTGCATCTGCGTGAAGCTGCTCTGATTCTCTTCGGTTGCGGCCTTCAGCAGGGTGTTGTTTTCGGCGCGCCAGCGGTTATAGACCGCTTCCATATCGTCCTGCGCCTGCTGCGCATCCAGATCGCCATAGGCCTGATAGTTGTCGGCGCGCAGATACTCAATCGATAAACGCATGACTTCGTGCATCTGGTTCCAGGATTTCTGCATCTCGTCGGTCAATGCCGCCTCCTGGCCCTTAACCTGCGGCAGTTTCTGCCACTCTTTGTTATAGGCTTCGGCTTTTGCCAGCGAGTCGCCTGCGGTGCCCAGCAGTTTATTGATCGCCGCCAGGGAAGCCGGGTCACGCTGGTTTTTCAGGTAGCGGATCGCCACGCGGGTGACGGTGACGCGCGTTTTCACCAGCGTGTTCACGCTGTCGCTCAGGCTTTCCTGCTGGGCATTGAGCACGCCGGAGTTCTGGAAGTTATGGCGATCGTTACTGACGGCAGAGTAGAACAACCCTCCCGTGACAACTTGCAGCAGGCAGAATATGGTGAGGGCAAAGATAATACCGGTAATCACGTGCAGATTTTTCAGCATAGCGGTCGTCCGTTAGAGAAGATGCAGGGTTACTTCATTACTATCGTCGTAGAGAATGTAAACTTTAATTAACTCGCGCTTAACTAAGGGGCCCTTTTGGGAACCTGTTGTAAATCCGGATCATTTTTATGAGGAAGGTCAACATGAGCAGCATTGATAAAAGCGGGACATACGCGCTCGGGACGCGGACGGTGAAACGGCTGGGCTACGGCGCGATGCAGCTGGCCGGGCCGGGCGTCTTTGGGCCACCGAAGGATAAGCAGGCCGCGCTGGACGTGTTACGCGAGGCCGTGGCGGCGGGAGTGAACCACATTGATACCAGTGATTTTTATGGTCCTCATATCACGAACCAGCTGATCCGCGAGGCGCTTCATCCTTACCGGGACGATCTGACGATCGTCACCAAGATTGGCGCCCGTCGCAACGACAAAGGCGCCTGGCTGCCGGCCTTTTCTGCGCAGGAGCTGACGCAGGCGGTGCATGACAACCTGCGTAATCTGCAGCTGGACGTGCTGGACGTGGTGAACCTGCGGATCATGTTTAGCGCGCACGGGCCAGCGGAAGGGTCGATTGCTGAACCGCTCTCCACCCTGGCAGAATTACAGCAGCAGGGGCTGGTGCGGCATATTGGTTTGAGCAACGTCACGGCCACCCAGGTCGCGGAAGCGCAGAAGATGGTGCCGGTGGTGTGCGTGCAGAACATGTACAACATTGTGAACCGGGGTGACGATGCGCTGGTGGATCTGCTCGCGCAGCAGGGGATTGCGTATGTGCCGTTCTTCCCTCTGGGCGGCTTTACGCCGCTGCAATCGTCCGGGCTGAAGGCTGTCGCGGATTCACTGGGCGTCACGGCAATGCAGGTTGCGCTGGCATGGTTGCTGCAGCGTTCTCCGAATATCCTGCTGATCCCGGGCACCTCTTCCGTGGCGCATCTGCGGCAAAACCTCGCGGCGGGGGAACTGCAGCTGCCGCCTGACGCGCTGGAAACATTGAATACGCTGATGGACTGATCGTCACAGGCGCAAAGCCCGACATGTGCTTCCGGGCTTTGCGCGTTTTAAATCTTCTGACACTTCAACGCGTTTGGGTTCGCTTCCGGAAATGACCTTGATCCCTGACCATAATCCGTAATACTGTATTTATATACAGTATATGGCGAGAAAGGCATCATGGACACTCTCTTTTCTTATCAACCAAAACAAATCATTGAACTACCTTTGTTTTTAGAACGTGTTGCCTGTGGGTTTCCCAGCCCGGCGCAGGATTATGTGGAGGATCGTCTCGATCTTAACCGGCTGGCAGTGAGGCACCCCAGTGCGACCTATTTTATCAAGGTGAGTGGAGACTCCATGATTGGCGCGGGGATTGGCGACGGCGATCTGCTGGTGGTTGACCGCTCGTTAAATGCCGAACATGGGGATATCGTCGTGGCGTCGGTCGCCGGTGAGTTTACGGTGAAAGAGCTACAGACGCGCCCGGTTCTGAGGCTGTTGCCACATAACGCCCGCTATCAGCCGATTACCTTTCAGTCCGAAGAGGAGCTGCAGATCTTCGGCGTCGTCACCCACACGCTTAAAACGCATAAACATGTTCGCGCTGGTTGATGTGAACAGCTTCTATGCCTCCTGCGAGAAGGTATTCCGCCCCGATCTGGAGGGGAAGCCCATCGTGGTGGTGTCCAACAACGACGGCTGCATAATTTCACTCTCGCGGGAGGCAAAGCAGTTCGGCATAAAAATGGGTGAGCCCTATTTTAAATTCAAAGAGAAGCTTTTTCCGGCGAGGGTTTACGTCTTCAGTTCGAACTATGCGCTGTATGCCGACCTCAGCAGTCGGGTGATGCAGACGCTGACGGATCTGGCTCCGGCCATAGAAATTTACTCGATTGACGAGGCGTTCGTGAACGTTTCAGGGATCGGTAACTGCATGTCGCTGGACGCGTTCGGACACCAGATGCGCACGCAGGTCTTTAAAAACACGGGTTTAACCGTTGGCGTCGGCATTGCCCCGACAAAAACGCTGGCGAAGCTGGCCAACTATGCGGCGAAACGCTGGGCCAGTACCGGCGGCGTGGTCGATCTGTCGGGCCGCGAGCGGCAGCGTAAACTGCTGGCAAAGGTTCCGGTAGAGGAGGTATGGGGCGTAGGGCGGCGCATCACGAAAAAACTGAACGCGATGGGGATTACCACGGCGCTGGAACTGGCGGAGGCCTCCTCGTGGGTCATTCGCAAACATTTTAACGTGGTGCTGGAGCGTACGGCGCGCGAGCTTCGCGGTGAGCCCTGTCTTGACCTGGAAGAGTACACCCCCACGAAGCAGCAAATCATCTGTAGCCGTTCGTTTGGTCATCGCATTACGCAATATGAAGAGATGCACCAGGCGATTTGCGCCTACGCGGAACGCGCCGCAGAGAAACTGCGCGGCGAGCATCAATACTGTCGTTTTATCAGCGTGTTTGTGCGCACCAGCCCGCATGCGGACAACGAAATTTATTACGGTAATCAGGCTTCGGTCACCCTGATGACGCCCACCAATGACTCGCGGGATATCATCCGTGCCGCCACGGAGGCGCTGGGGCGGATATGGCTCGACGGGTATCGCTATATGAAGGCTGGGGTCATGCTGGCGGACTTTTTCAGCAGCGGCGTCGCTCAGCTTAATCTGTTTGACGACAATCGCCTGCGCGCCAACAGCGCGGCGCTGATGGAGATGATCGACAGCGTCAATCACTCCGGCAAAGGGAAGATATGGTTCGCCGGGCAGGGGATTGAGAAACCGTGGGCCATGAAGCGAGAGATGTTGTCACCGGCCTATACGACGCGGTACGCGGATTTACCGGTGGCGAGGTAAAAGGCGGTTATTTTGTGGCGTTGTGGGTCGCGATCTCAGGCAGTAATTGCTCAATCACGCTGACGACCTTTCTGACGCGCTGCGGAATAAAGCGGGCATCAGGATAAACGGCATAGAGGAAGCGATCGGGTAACCGCCAGTCGGGCAGCACCGGTACCAGCGTGCCCGCCTGCAGAGCCCTGGCCACGAGCGGTCGCTGCATGCCGCCGATACCCATGCCGGATTCCAGCGCCTGCAGCAGCGCCTCACTGGTGTTGGCACGGAAAACGGTATTCACGTTGACCTCGACCGTCTCCGCGTCAGACATCAGGCGCAGGGGAGCATCCGGCGGAATGCCGCTGAACCGTACGTGTGGCAGCGTCGCCAGTTCGCTGACCGCGTGTACCGCCTGAAAACCGGGAGCGGCAAACAGTGCAGCTTCAATCCGTCCCAGCACGCGAGCCGCGTGCGCCTGCGGAGGCTCGCTGCTCAGCCGTATCGCGACATCCACGCCCTCCGCCACCAGATCGGCAAGGCGGTCATCCAGGGAAAGCATCAGCTGCAGCTCGGGATGCAGGCGCTGTAACGCCAGCAGATGCGGCAAAATGATCTGCCCCAGGCCGCTCGGCAACTGGACATGGACGCGTCCCTGAACGCTATGATCGACAGGATGTAAACGCCTCTCCGCTTCCCCCATGGCGTCCAGCACGAGCTGCATATCATGCCGGTAGCGCTCCCCTTGTTCGGTCAGCTTCATCGTACGCGTCGTACGGTGCAGCAGTACCACGCCAAGCTCTTCCTCAAGCGCCGCGATCTGTTGACTGACGGCGGACTGCTTAATACCGGTCTGACGGGCAGCCGCTGAAAACGAGCCCGCTTCAGCGACGCGCAGAAAGGTAGAAATGGCATTGAGCTTATTATTCATTTAATGATTTTGCTTATAAGTGCCATCGGTTTCATGGGATATCTCCAGAAAAAATAATATATCACACTGCGTCTGTCACCCTTTCCGGAGAAATACCATGAATAATAGGAAGCAACACAACGTCGCCCTGGTCGCGGGCGCCAGCGGCATTGTCGGCAGACAGATGGTCAACACGCTCCTGCACCATCAGTGGCAGGTGATCGGCCTTAGCCGCCATGCCGGGTCGCATCCTGACGGCATTCCGATGGTCAAGATCGATTTACTGGATGAAAAGGACAGCGCCCGGGCGCTGCGCTCCCTGGACGGTGCCACCCATCTCTTTTACAGCGCCTGGGCGAACGCGGCGAACTGGGAAGACATGGTTGAGCCGAACGTCACCATGCTGCGTAATCTGGTCAGCATCCTCGAAAAAACGGCACCTTTGCAGACGGTAAGCCTGATGCAGGGGTACAAGGTCTACGGCGCGCATCTGGGGCCGTTTAAAACCCCGGCGCGCGAAAGCGATCCCGTCGTACCGGGTGCCGAATTTAACGCCGCGCAGCTTGCGTGGCTCAGCCAGTTTCAGCGGGGAAAGCGCTGGCACTGGAATGCCATCAGGCCGGGCGTGGTAGGGAGTGCGGTACCGGGCAATGCCATGAACCTTGCGCTGAGCATTGCCCTGTACGCCTCCCTGTGCAAGGCGCTGGGTTTACCGTTGCGTTTTCCCGGTTCGGAACAGACCTAGCACAGTATCGTTGACCATACCGACGCCGGGCTGCTGGCCGAGGCAACGCTGTGGGCCGCCGCGTCACCTGCGGCACAGAATCAGGCGTTCAACGTGAATAATGGCGATATCTGGCGCTGGAGCGAGCTCTGGCCGCGCATCGCACGCTGGTTTGACCTGGACTCTGCACCGCCGGTGAGGCTGTCATTTCATCAGCTGTTTACGGACTATCGCGGCGTATGGCGCGAGCTTGCCGGAGAGCGGCTGGTGGAAGCGGATATTCTGCAGCTGAGCGACGGGCGGTTTGCCGATTTTGTCTTAAGCTGGAATTACGACATGTTTGGTGACGGGAGCAAGCTGCGCAGGGCGGGCTTTACGCAAATGCAGGCGACGGATGAGATGTTTTTCCACCTGTTTGCGCAGTTGAGAGCCGCGCGGATTATTCCCTGACCGTAAGGGTTGTTGTCATCAACGATCGGCGCGTTATACTCACGCGTTAAAATGAATGTATTGTGGGGCAGGGATATGCACGAAAGTCTAAAAATGATATCAGTCGCTCTGCCCCTCATTGCGCTTCTCATTCTGTTAAGCTTTTTGGTCAGACGCATTCGCCAGGCAAAACGTATCATTTCAGACCGTAA
This sequence comes from Enterobacter roggenkampii, assembly GCF_001729805.1. Classification (NCBI taxonomy): domain Bacteria; kingdom Pseudomonadati; phylum Pseudomonadota; class Gammaproteobacteria; order Enterobacterales; family Enterobacteriaceae; genus Enterobacter; species Enterobacter roggenkampii. Next base: position 1,999,663 of record NZ_CP017184.1, read on the forward strand.
CGGGATGAAAAAGATCTCTGCCAGTCCCTCAATATTTGGCGGGAATGGAGGTAAAACCTGGTTTTATGATGACCAGTTTTTATATGAAGTTAAAAACAACGCCACCCGTAAAATTGCGCTGGCTAACATCATTAAAATCAGACCGGGGAATACCGAGATAAATAGCAGACGGGTCTGGATTGTTATTTACCGCGACGGTGTTAATGAAAAGCAGGTGCAGTTTTATAACAATCTTACCCTCTGGAATCATAACTTCACGGCTTTTCTGGCAGCGGTAAAACGTGCCAATCCTGACGCTGTGGTTAAAGAACGCGCAATCCTCAATCTATGAAAAAGGACCGCAGACGGTTTGCGGACGCTGCTCCTGTGCAGCGTCCATAGCATCAGGGTTAAGGGCTTACTCAACCGTTAACGCATCGACAACCTCGGCCACGCTTCTCACGCTGCGGATATTCCCAATCCCCGTGCCGAGCGCGATATACCCTTCATCGGTGTTATTTTCCAGCATGCCCAGGCGCAGGCCCCGTAATCCGCCCATCGCCTTGCCCAGCGCTTCGTTGCTTGCGCCCGCTTTATCCATCGCCGCCAGTTTTTCCGCCAGCTTGCCGGGGAGAGAACGATAGTAGTGGGGGACTGTGCGGAAAAGCAGCAGGTCCAGACCGTTGGCGGCAACAATTTTCTCTTTGACCCCCTGCGGCACGCGGCTTTCTTCGGTACTGATAAAGACCGAACCGGCAAACACGCCTTCCGCCCCCAATGCATGCGCCGCTCTGGCGGTGCGATTATCGGTAATACCGCCCGCGGCCATCACCGGGACGTGCTTCACGGCATCGGCAATCAGCGGCACGATGGAAAAGGTACCCAGCGCCGTCGCGGGTAGCGTCCCACCCTCGTCAAAACCGGTGGCGACGATGATGTCTGCCCCCATCTCTTCAGCAAGAAGGGTGTTTTCCGGCGTGGGATTGATGTCGCGGTAGATAATGGCGATACCCGCCTCTTTTAACTCACTAAACAGCGCGGGAATAATGCTGCCTTCCCCATAGCCCGTGTACACCACGGCCCTGACGCCTTCCTCTTTTACCACCTTAAGAATTGGCCCGGTCCAGACGTCATTAACGGCGGTGGGGATCAGGTTGACGCCGAAGGGTTTTTCGGTCAGCCGTTTGGTTTTACGAATTTCTTCCCGCATTTTTTCGGCGGTTGCTTCCGGCGTGGAGACCGCAGTATCGGCGGTTAACCCTGCGTTGGGACCCAGCACACCGAGTCCTCCGGCATTGCTGACCGCGGCCACTAAACGGGCATCAGTAAGCCAGGATAACGGCCCCTGAATAACGGGCTTTTCGATACCCAGGATCTGACAGATACGGTTATTTTTCATAGCAGACTCTCCCTTACGTTTGAATGAGGGAGAGTGTAGAGAGGAAGATTGTTAGGAAAAATAGCCAGAAAGATTCATCACTGTTATAAAATTAATAACAATCATTTTCTCCCGCTCGCGGCAAGACATCCCTTATGCAAATAAACCTCTTTGAATCTATTCGGATTTTTATTGAAATTGTCGACTCGGGGAGCCTTACCCAGGCGGCGGAAAATCTGCAGGTCCATCGCCCGGCAGTGACCAAAGCGCTGCAGCTTCTGGAACAACACAGCGGCACGCGGCTCCTGCAGCGCACCACGCGTCGGATTAGCCTGACGCCGGATGGGGAAGCCTTTTATCGCCGCAGTAAACCCCTGCTGGCACAGGCGGACGAATTACTGGAGTCGTTTGGCGCCGATCGACCGATACACGGCCAGCTGCGTGTGGATATGCCCATCTCTTTTGCGGCACTGCGGGTGATACCCAACCTGCCTGATTTTTATCGTCAGCATCCTGAGATCGACATCATCCTGAGCAGCTCTGACCGCCGTCGGGATATGCTGCGGGACGGTCTGGACTGCGTGCTGCGGGTGGGCGAGCTGGACGACGGCGACTATATCGCGCGTAAAATCGGGAACATTAAAATCACGACCTGCGCCAGCCCGGCCTGGCTGGCTGAACACGGTACGCCAGAAACGCTGGAGGATTTACGCAAGCATCAGGCGATTAACTGGATTAACAACAGCAGCAGGCACGTTCAGCCGTGGACGTTTACCACGCCAGAGGGCGTTGCGGAGATCGCGCTACCCGGTAAGCTCGTGGTGGATAACTCCGAGGCCTACATCGCGGCAGGTCTGGCCGGGCTGGGGATAATGCAGGGAATGAATCTTTTTCTCCAGCCTTACATTGACCGCGGCCTGCTGGTTGAGGTCCTGCCTGAATATCGTTCGCCGGACCGCAAACTGTCACTGCTCTACCCACACCGCCATCTCTCCCGCAAGGTACGGGTATTTACCGAATGGCTGGAGAGTCTGGTGTGAAAGCGGCCAGCTCATGGCATAGCGCACCAATCTGCTCCACGGCATTGAGCAGGCGGGGCGTCGGTTCGTTTGCACAGTTTAGCCGCAGAAAGTGCGTGAGTTCTGCGCCAGGGGAAAACAGGGGGCCGGGGCTGACGCCAATACCCCGCGCCAGCGCGCGGCGATGCACCTCCAGCGCGTTGACCTGCGGAGGAAGTTCGACCCACAGCAGAAAGCCAGCTGCGGGGACGTTTACGCGGGTACCGGGGGGAAAACTGGCCTTGACCCGCGCCACGACGGCGGCGATTCCCTCTGCGATCCGCCGCTTTAGCCGCCGCAGGTGACGGTCGTAGTCGCCGTTTGCCAGCATCTCGCTCGTCGCGGCTTCCAGCAGCGGCGCGCCGGCCCAGTCTCCGGCCATGCGGGCCTGCAAGACCTGCGGGTAATAGCGTCCGGCGGCAATCCAGCCGATTCGCCACCCCGGTGCAAGCGTTTTAGACAGGGAGCTGCAGTAAATCACATTCCCGTTCTGGTCGAAGGCTTTGCAGGCCGGAGGACGTTGTCCGTCACCGACCAGGTCACCGTAAACGTCGTCCTCAATCAGAGGAATACCGGCTTCTTCAAGCAGAGCAACCAGTTCCTGCTTGCGCGCGACGGGCATGCTGGCACCCAATGGGTTTTGCACGGTGGGCGAGGCCAGGACGGCCGCGGGACGGTGGCAGCGGATGGCGTCAGCCAGCGGTTCCAGTAACAGACCTTCAGCAGGATCGGTGGGGATTTCTAACGCCTTCAGGCCTAAATCCTCCAGCAGCAGGAGCGTGCCAAAGTAGGCGGGCTGCTCCACCGCCACCACATCACCTGGCTGACACACGGCCCGCAGGGCCAGGCGCAGCGCCTGCGTCGCGCCCGCGGTGATAATGAGATCGTCCGCGCCGAAGCGGGCTCCCCACTGCGCAGCACGCGCCGCAATCTTGCTTCGTAAATCACGCCTTCCCGGCGGCAGGCTGTAGCTCTGCCCATGCGCGTCCAGACGACGGCCCACGGAGTGTAACGCCCGCTGTAGCGCCTCCCCGGGCAGCCACGCGGGATCGGGCAGGGCGGCGCCCAGCGGGATCAGCCGGGCTTCTGCACTGCTGAACAGCGACCGGGCCACGGCGGACATAGTCACGGGCACCGGGCCCGGCGTGGAACGCGCGGGCTCCGCGCGCGGAGGGAGGCTGATCTGGCGGATGTAATAACCTGAACGCGGTCGCGCAACGATCAGCCCTTCAGCCTCAAGGCAGCGAAGGGCCTCCAGCGCCGTCGGAAGGCTCACGTGCTCGCGTTCGGCCAGTTTACGCGCGGAGATCATCCGGTCACCGACTCGCAATGCGCCTGAAGAAAGCGTGAGGCGCAGACGCTCAGCAATCCGGCGATAGTGTGGGGAGGGGGCAGACATGGGTATCTGTTCAGGCTAATTTTCGATAAAACTGACTATACAGCCAATGATGTGCGCCATCTATAGTGTCCGGCATGTTCAGGACAAGGAGGCATTATGCACAGCGATAATTTCGACATTTCCTCGTATTTCAAACGCATAAACTACACCGGACCGGCGGCGGCCGATACGTCCACCCTGCATGCGCTGATGCGTCATCAGATCTTTTCCGTTCCCTTTGAAAATCTGGACGTGCAGGCGGGGAAAATTGTCTCGCTGGCACCAGACGACATTGCCGAGAAGGTGCTAAAGAAAGGGCGCGGCGGGTACTGCTATGAGGTGAACGGGCTTTTTGCCATGGCGCTGGAAGCGTTAGGGATACCTTACCGTTTCGTGGCGGCGCGCCCGATGTTCTACCCCGCGCGGCGGCCAAAAACCCATATGGCGCTCATCGCCGCGGTGGAGAGCCGTCAGTGGCTTTGCGATCTCGGCTTCGGCAGCTACGGCATCCGCGCGCCAATGGCGCTGGATACGCTTGACGTGGAAATCACCCAGGATTTCGACACGTTTCGCCTGAGCCGCAGCGCGGAGGGCGAGTATTTGCTTGAGGCGAAGGTTGAAGGCGAATGGGCCCGACAATACGGCTTCGATCTCACGCCCCAGGAGTGGATTGATTTCGTTCCGGCCAACTACCTGAACTCCACGCATCCTGATGCTATTTTTGTGCAGAAGCGGGTGGTGGTGCAGCACAGCCCGGAAGGACGCCAGATTTTGCTGGGCGATATGCTGAAAACCATCACGGCGAACGGCACTGAAACGCGGCAGCTGGCGGAGGAGGACATCCGCCATGTCCTGAAAGACCGTTTTGCGCTGACCGCCGCGTAATCGGAGAACGATGGGGACTCAGCCCGGCCCGTCGGCTGCGGCTTTGCGCTGAGCCCCCCACTGTAACAGCAGGCTAAACGACGCGGGTAACACGGTCAGCGTCACCAGCGTCGCAGCCAGCAGCCCGCCGATGATGGCATAGGCCATTGGGCCCCAGAAGACCTGGTGAGAGATGGGGATCATGCCCAGAATGGCGGCACAGGCGGTCAGACAGATGGGTCTGGCCCGGTGCTCCGCGGCCGCCATAATCGCGGCATCGTTTGCCATCCCCTGAGCTAGATTGCTGTCAACCTCGCTAATCAATATCACCGCGTTACGCACGATCATCCCTGCCAGGGCGATGACGCCCAGCAGCGCGACAAACCCCATCGGCGTGCCGCCAGGCAGCATAGCCAGCACGATCCCCGGTAAACCAAACGGGGCCATCAGGAGCGCCAGCAGCATACGGGAATATCGCCGCAGCTGAAGCATCAGCAGCATCAGCATGATGACCAGCGTCACCGGAAGAACGGTAAAGACGGAGCTGTTCCCCTTATCCGATTCGGCAACCGCGCCGCCTTCTTCAATGCTGTAACCTGCGGGCAGGCTCGCGCGCAGTTTATCCACCGTCGGACGCAGCGCGGCGGATACCGCTTCAGCCCTCAGCTCCGGGGCGAGGTCGGTTTGCACCGTGATAAAGGGCACGCGCTGGCGGCGCCAGATGACCGGATCGTCCACGCCCCAGACCGGCGTTGCGACGGCGCTGAGCGGAATTTTTTTACCGTCATTCCCCTGAATCGTGAGCGAGGAGAGGGTGGCGGTGCTGTGACGTGCATCGTCCGTGGCCCGCAGCACCACGTCGACAAGGCGGTCATTATCTCTGATGGACGTGACAACGCTGCCGGACCAGACGGTATTCAGCGTGCGGGCAAGGCTTTCTGACGATATTCCCGCCGCTCTGGCCGCCGTCTGATTCACCTTAAGGGTGATGACCCTCTCCGGCTCTCCGGCCGTCTGGTTAACGTCGCGTGAGAACGGGGAGCGGCCAATCGCGTCCGTGAGACGGTTCGCAAGCGCCCGGACCTGCAGATAATCCGGCCCGCTCACCCGGTATTTGATGGGCCAGCCGACGGGAGGCCCCAGCTCAAGGGGCGACACGCGGGTGATGATGTCGCTAAATTGCGTCGCCAGGATCGTGTTGAGCTGTGCGTGCAGACGATCCCGCGCCGCAAGATCCTTCGCGACCACAACCATCTGGGCGATATTTTCATTTTCCAGCAGCACGTCCATCGGCAGGTAAAAACGGACGGCGCCTGAGCCAACGTACGTCGAAAAGCGATCGATATTGCTGTTGTCGGCCAGCGCTTTTTCCAGCTTTTCCACCTCTCTGAGCGTTTCCGGCTGCGACGCGTTGGCCGGAAGCGTCAGGCTGACCAGCAACTCGGGCCGGTCCGAGGCGGGGAAAAACTCGCCCTGCATAAACGTCGTGCCGTACGCTGACAGCCCCAGCGTGGCAAGCGCAATCAGTACGGTAGCGAGCCGGTGGCGGAGCGCCAGGCGTAAAAGCCGTCCATACCCGCGCGCGATCCGTCCCGGTCCTGCCGCGTGATGTCTGACTTTTTCCGGCAGCAGCCACGTGCCCGTTAGCGGCGAAAACAGGATCGCGACGGCCCAGGAGCAGAGCAGGGCGATGAGCACCACCGCAAACAGGGAGAAGCAGTATTCACCGGCGCTGGAGGCCGCAAAACCAACGGGAATAAAACCGGCAATCATGACCAGAGTACCGGTGAGCATCGGGAAGGCCGTCGTTTTGAATGCATAGGTGGCCGCGAGTCGACGGGAATCCCCCGCTTCCAGTCGGGAGACCATCGTTTCGACGGCGATCATGGCGTCATCCACCAGCAGGCCCAGGGCAATGATCAGCGCCCCGAGCGAGATACGCTGAAGGCCGATGCCGGCGAGCATCATGCCGACAAACGTCATGGCAAGCACCAGCGGAATGGCCGTCGCCACCACCAGTCCGGCCCGCAAACCCAGCGAGACAAATGAAACCGCCAGCACGATAACAACGGCTTCGATAAGTACCCGGATAAACCCGCTTACCGCTTCACTCACCACCGCTGACTGATCGGCGACTTTCACCATCTCGATACCGTGCGGCAGCCCGGCGCTGAGGGCCGCCATTTTTGCGTTCAGCGCAGCACCGAAACGCAGCATGTTGCCTGTCGGCGCCATCGACACCGCCAGCCCGATAGCCGGTTTGCCGTTCACCCGGTAGGCCGGGGCCGGTGGCTCGGCGATTTCCCGGGTGACGGTGGCAATGTCGGTCAGCGGAATATAGCGATTGTTAACGTGCAGCGTGACGGCGCGCAAACTCTCTTCGGTAGTGAGCGCCCCGCTGACCTTTATCGCCATGTTCTCCTGCCCGGTACGCATCGTTCCTGCCGGGACAACGGCGTTTTGCGCCCGGAGGGCGTCGGCAACGTCCTGAATATCCAGCCCCATACCGGCCAGGCGCGCCGGAGAAAAGGCGAGAACCCACTGCTCCTGCTGTTCGCCCAGCAGGGTGGTTTTGCCCATATCCGGCAGGGACATGAGCTCGCGCCGTATTGTCTCTGCGCGATCCCGTACCTCCCGCAGGGTGAAGCCTTCGGGAATAAAGGCGTAAATTGTGCCGAACGTGTCGTCAAACTCGTCATCCACGGCAGGACCCTGCACCCCTTCGGGCAGGGACGGCGCGATGTCCTGCATTTTTTTGCGAACCTGATACCAGATATCGGGCACGCTTTGCGGGGGCGTATCATCACGGAGGTTGACGTGGATAACGGTGCGTCCGGCACGGGTTTCGCTTTCGAGATAGTCCAGCCAGGGCGTTTCCTGCAGCTTTTTTTCAAGCGTATCGGTCAGCAGGCGGGTGGTATCCGTCACGGAGGCTCCCGGCCACTGTGCGGAGACGACGGCCGTTTTAATGGTGAATGCCGGATCTTCGTTACGCGGCAGCTTCTCATAGCAGAACACGCCCATCGCAATCACCAGCAGCATGAAAAAGCTGACCATCTGCTGGTTCTTCAGCGCCCAGGCTGAGAGGTTAAATTTTGCTTCCGATCCTGTGTTCATGGCTGAACCTCTCCGGCCATCACCGGCTCGCCGGATCGTAATGTGCTCACGCCCGCCGTAATCACCCTGTCGCCTGGCTCAAGGCCGGAGGCAATCATGACGGAGGAGGCCGTATAGCCGACGGGTATCACCACGCGCAGCTGCGCCCGCGACTGCGGGGTAATGACAAAAACGGCCGGTTTGTCGCCGACGCGAGTCAGCGCTGACGCGGGAAGCGCGTACCCGTGCGGGGCGGCGGAGGGCAACGTCACGGTGACGCTGGCGCCCAGCGCCATGGCCTCCGGCGGGTTTTGCAGGGTGGCTCTGACGCGCCACGTGCGGGTCTGAGGATCGGCCTGCGGGGTGATATCCCGCAGCAGGGCAGACGCCTGCACCGACGGGTCGCCGAGCAGGGAAACCTGCAAAACCGCCTTATCCAGAGGCGGGATCGCATCGGGCGCGGCAATATCAAACGCCACGTCGCGGGCTTCCCCGGTCGCCAGCGTCAGAACGGACTGGCCGTCGCTGACAACCTGTCCCGCAGAGGCGCTCACGGCCGTGATGACGCCCGCTTGCGGCGCGATCAGGCGCGTCCAGCCGAGGCTTTCGCGGGCATTTCGCCATGCGGCCTCGCTGCTTTTTAAGCGCGCGCGGGCGACAAGCCAGTCAGCCCGGGCGCTGTCGAGCTGCGTGCGGGCTATCGCACCCGTTGGCATGAGCTTTTGCATGCGACTGACGTTAAGCGCGGCGACCTGGGCTGAGGCTTTGGCGCCTTCATAGTCGGCCACGGCGCTGTCGAGCTGGTTTTGCCCGGTCGTATTATCAAGCGTGGCCAGCAGCTGTCCGGCAGTGACCCGGTCGCCAATATCAACGCTACGCGTCAGTATCCGGCCTCCGGTGCGAAAGCTCAGGGTCGTTTCATCGTGGGCATGGATCTCACCGGTTCTTTCCAGCGCGGGAAGGGATTGGGCGGAGCCAACGACGACGTAGCGTACCTTACGCACTGGGTCAGGTTTGTTTTCGTGTTTATCACCGCAGCCGGCCAGCGGAAAAATCGCCAGCGCAAGCAGGGCCAGGGGAAGAAAATGCAGCCAGGAAAAGGTGCGCGCCACGCCGTACAAATGATGCAGGCAGTGGCGGAGGGAGAGAAAAAATTCGTCTGACATAACGCCGCTCCATAAAGGGAATGGCGTTATTAAATGCGCGCTACGTCGAGAAAGATTCGATGTTCTGTCAAGGCTTTATCAAGAGGGGAGATTTTCATTATCGGACGGCTGCCAGGGCAACAAAATGCGCACCGCAAGGCCGCCGGTTTCCGGTAATGACGCGCTAATCTCACCCCCATGCGCCTCGCAAATCGCCCGGGCGATGGACAAACCGAGGCCGCTGCCGCCGGAATGCCGCGCGCGGGACTGCTCCTCGCGGCTAAAGCGTTTAAACATTTCCGGTAAGAACTGGGGCGACACGCCCGGCCCGTCATCGGTGAATTCGAGGATGTAATGCCCGCTGGCGTAATGCAGCGCCACCTCAAGGTGGCCGCCTTCGCGTCCGTAACGTAGCGCATTTTCCATGAGGATGGTAACGACCTGCCCCATACGGAACGCATCGCCCCGGAAGGGGCTGGTGTGCGGGTTACGCAGCGTTATCCTGAAATGATGCGCATCCGCCTGGGGCATGATCCAGGCAGCCCGCTCGTGAATCAGCTCATCCAGACAGAACGGCTGGTCCTCCAGCACAAGGTTACCCGCGTCTGCCAAAGAGAGAAGGTGGAGCTCGTCGGTGAGGCGGTTGAGGTGCTGGAGCTGTTTCATCACCATGCCCAGCTGCGCCGGGCTGGCATCAAACACGCCGTCTAGCATTCCCTGCAGACGCCCGATGGCGGCCGTCAGGGGCGAGCGCAGCTCGTGCGCCATCGCGACGTGCGAGGCGCGGAGCTCTTTCTCATAGCGGGCCAGTTGCCCCGTCATGGAGTTAAAGTCGGTCGCAAAGCTGACCATTTCTGCCGGTGCATCCTTGATGAGCTCTGCCTGACGGCCAAACTGCCCTTCGGCGACATCCTTTGCCGCATCGCGAAGGCGGCTGAACTGCAGCGCCAGCGGGCGGGCGTGTTTGAGCCCCATCACCACAATAAACGGGATCATCACCAGCACCAGCAGGGCCACCGTGACCCAGTCCGCTGAGGCGATGGACGGCGTGGAATAGCTCAGGCCCCACCAGGTATCCACAATCGTGTGGAAGCGGGCCGGATTGGCCTGCGGGTTCTGGCTGAGCGCAAGAAACTCCTGCCGGACCGCTGGCGGCATCCTGCCCATGATCCAGTAGTTCTGGACCGCATAGCGCAGCCACATGCAGGTGGCAATGACGATCACGCTGCCGATGGCCAGCGCTAAGATGCGCGCGCAAATCCAGCGCCACAGAGAGGCGTGCCGGTTTTTTATCATGGCTGTCTGAACCTGTAACCCACGCCGCGCACGTTGATCAGCACGCCGGAAATACCCACAGCTTCGAGTTTTTTACGCAGGTTATAAATATGGGTGTCCACCACGCGCTCCAGCGCCTCGCTTTCCGGCAAACAGTGTTCCAGTAAATACTGGCGGGAGAACGGGTGCGCAGGCGAGCGCAGCAGCGTTGCCAGAAGCGAGAATTCCGTTGGCGTAAGATCGAGCATCACAGGCGCGTCGTCGCCGTTGTCCACGCACGCCACAATGGCGGCGACATCCACCGCCAGCGTTTGCCAGCGAAGGATCTTTTCCTCTGTCTCTTTTTTACTGCTGCGCCGCAGCACCGCCTGCACCCGCGCCACCACTTCGCCCGGATGATAAGGCTTCACCACGTAATCATCGGCACCGTAGCGCAGGGCGCCAATGCGATCGGGAGTATCCCCCATGGCCGTGACCATGATTACCGGCACATCGCTTTTACGACGCAGGCCCGCCAGCACCTCGGTGCCGTTAAGTCCCGGCAGCATCACGTCCAGCAGGATGAGGTCGGGCTTCCACCGCTGCGCCATATCCAGCCCGGAAAGACCGTCTCCGGTAATGGTCACGTCGTAATTTTCACGCCGTAAATAGGCTTCGAGCACGCCAGCCGCGTCGGCGTCATCTTCAATAATCAGCACTCTTCTGGATAACATCCGTTCACCTTGACCATTTCTTAACACTATCCCGACGATTCATTGATTCAGCCAAATCATACTGCGCCAACATTGTGTGGCTATTCCTGTCTCAGGAGACGCCAGCGTCTGTAAGGAGAGCAGTATGATAGCGATAAAAAAAGTCCTGTATATGTCCGTCCCGCTTCTGATGGTCATGGCATCCGCCGCGCAGGCGGATGATGACACCGCGTCTGATTCCTTAACCGTCGGGCTGGGAGGGCAATATGCCCCGCGTTACTCAGGCTCAGACAAGCAGGTATGGCAGGTGGTTCCTGTGCTGCAGGGACGCAAAGGTGCTTTCTTTGTTGATGCACAAAAAGGGGTGGGATATGACCTGCAAAACGACAGCGGCTGGTATTTCGAACACACGCTGGGCTACGACCCCGGAAGGGCTGATAAAAATTCTGGCTGGCGCGAGGGTGCAAACAACCTGAAAGGGATGGGGGATATTGATGCCACCCTGAATACCGGCCTTGCCGTCGGCTGGCAGGCTGCGCCATGGTTGAGCATGGAAGGCAAAGCGACGCTGCCGTTAACCGACAGTCAGGGGGCAAGCTATCAGGCCTCCGTTACGCTGATCCCGGTACAAAATAACCAGGACACGATAGCCTTTCAGTCTGCGGCCCTGTTTGGCGACAGCCGTTACCTGAATACCTGGTATGGGGTCAGTGAGCAGCAGAGCCGCCGCACCGGCTATCGCCGCTATGCTGCGCCGGGTGGATTTTATGGCGTCGACACCAGCCTGACCTGGAGCCATCAGTTCGATGGTCACTGGGGAACTGTCCTCAGCGCGGACTATACCTGGCTTGGCGACCATGCCAATCAAAGCCCGATCGTGATGCGGCGTAATGAGGGGTCTGCAACCGCCGCTATCACCTGGACATTCTAAATTCGCGGATCATGATGTGAGCGAGGGGGCGAGAGGATTACTTCTTCTTATCCATCATCGCCTTTAAATCGGCAAACGGGTTAAACGTGGCGACGCCCACGTCTTTTTGCGCGTCTTCCCCGGCCACCACGGTGGTGCCGTACTGATCTGCTTCGGTGTATTTCGAATGCTCATGATCGTGGCAAAACAGGCACAACAGCTCCCAGTTGCTGCCATCTTCCGGGTTGTTGGTATGGTCGTGATCGATATGGTGAACCGTGAGTTCACGCAGATTGGAATAGACAAACTCGCGCGAGCAGCGTCCACACACCCAGGGATAAATTTTTAATGCTTTTTCGCGATAGCCGCTTTCCAGCCGCACGTAGTTTTTGGGGATCAAAGCCATTGCCGGTTTTACCTGCCATGAAAAGAGTGGGGAAGAGTATATCCCATAACGTTGCGTCGTGACGAACTCGTCAGTTATGTCAATTTATTTGAACCATTCCGTTAAATAAACGGCATTTATTCTTACCGGGTAATGCGTAAAGTGGACAGAACGCAACGCATTATCAGGACACAGGGTTATGAAAAAGATCGGATTTTTATCCTTTGGCCACTGGACGCCTTCACCGCAGTCCGGCACGCGCTCGGCGGCCGATACGCTGCTGCAGTCCATCGATTTAGCCGTGGCGGCTGAAGAGCTGGGGGCAGACGGCGCCTATTTCCGCGTGCACCACTTCGCCCGACAGCTTAGCTCGCCGTTCCCTCTGCTGGCCGCCATTGGCGCAAAAACGAAGACCATCGAAATCGGTACCGGCGTGATCGATATGCGCTATGAAAATCCGATGTACATGGCCGAAGATGCGGGCGCGGCGGATCTGATTTCCGGCGGTCGCCTGCAGCTGGGCATTAGCCGGGGCTCACCGGAGCAGGTTATTGATGGCTGGCGGCATTTCGGCTATGTCCCGCAGGAAGGGGAAAACGAGTCGGATATGGCGCGTCGTCATACCGAGGTGCTGCTTGAGGTGCTGCGTGGGGAAGGGTTTGCCAAACCGAACCCGCAGCCAATGTTCCCCAATCCACCGGGGCTGCTGCGTCTGGAGCCTTATTCAGAAGGGCTGCGCGAGCGTATCTGGTGGGGCGCGGGTTCTAATGCGACGGCGGTATGGGCGGCAAAACTGGGCATGAACCTGCAAAGCTCAACGCTGAAGGACGATGAAACCGGCGAGCCGTTCCATATTCAGCAGGCAAAACAGATCCGCGCGTACCGTCAGGCCTGGAAAGACGCAGGGCATACGCGCGAGCCGCGCGTGTCGGTTAGCCGGAGTATTTTTGCGCTGATGGACGACCGTGACCGGATGTATTTCGGTGCCAGCCGCAACGACAGCGATAGCGTGGGTTATCTTGATGAGAAAACGCGCGCCATCTTCGGGCGCAGCTATGCCGCGGAGCCGGACAAGCTGGTTGAACAGCTGAAAAAAGACGAGGCGATTGCCGAGGCGGATACGCTCTTACTGACCGTACCGAACCAGCTGGGGGTGGATTATAATGCGCACGTGATTGAGTCTATTCTCAAACATGTCGCACCGGCAATGGGCTGGCGCGAGTAGTTCCGCTATCAGCCTTGAGATCGTAATGGAAAATCTGGCCCTCTGGTATCGCCGGTTTGGCGAGCCAGAATCTGTTCTGCAACCTGAAAACGCGCCGCTGGGCGCGCTTGCGCCCGGACAGCTCCGCGTGCGGATGCTGTTTTCTCCGGTCAACGCGTCCGATCTTATCCCCATCACCGGCGCCTATCGCCACCGAACCCCGTTACCCGCCGTCGCGGGGTATGAAGGTGTCGGGGTTGTCACCGGGGCGCCCGCCTCGTTTAAGCATCTGGTGGGTAAGCGCGTCCTGCCGCTGCGCGGTCAGGGCACCTGGCAGCGCTATGTGGACTGTCCGGCAGAGTATGCGATACCCGTTCCGGACGCTGTCGACTCGCGCCTGGCCGCGCGTGCCTACATCAACCCGCTGGCGGCGCAGATGATGCTGACCCGCTACCCGCCGCGCGGAAAGCGGGTCTTGCTCACGGCTGCGGGATCCGATTGCGCCATCCTGCTGGGGCAGTGGGCGCGTCAGGCGGGGGCGGAAGCGGTGTACGGCATTCACCGTTCCGCCGTGCATGCTGAACGGCTGGAGGCGATGGGGATCGCGCCTGTCGCGCAGCATGACGCAAACAGAATCGGCGCCGTCGCCGCACGCAGCGATATCGTCTACGATGCCACCGGCGGGCCGCTTGCGGAAGCGATCCTCAGCGTGATGCCCGAGCCGGGCATGTTTGTTTGCTACGGGCTGCTGTCCGGGCAAGCCTTCACACAGCGGCGGCCTGCGCCGCGCGTGGCGTGGTTCCATATCCGAAACGGTCTGGATGCGCTCAGCGTTGAGGCGTGGCGCGCGGAGTTCGAGCGCATCTGGCTGAGGTTGCCCGACAGTGAGTACAGCGACGTTACGGTGTACCCGCTGGCGGAGTGGCGAAGGGCGCTCAGTACTTATCGTACAGGTGGAAGGACCCGCAAGCCCCTCCTGTCGATGGCGGAATGACGGCTATTTATGACTCATATCGCTCAGCAGCACGGCGATACTTTGCCCGCCCGCCGTCTGCTCCAGACCAATCTTGACGATGATGGTGAGCGGAACGGAGAGCAGCATCCCAACGGGCCCGAGCAGCCAGCCCCAGAATATCAGGGACAAAAAGACCACCAGCGTGGACAGCCCCAGGCCCCGGCCCATCATGCGCGGTTCCAGTATGTTACCGAACACCAGATTGATGACCAGGTATCCGGCCAGCAGGATCAGCGCGTCATAAAGCCCGCTGAAAACCAGCACCTGAAGGATAGGGGGGATCGCCGCCAGCACGGAGCCGATGTTGGGAATGTAGTTAAGCGCAAACGCCAGTAACCCCCAGACGAACGCGAAGCGGACGTCCAGCGCCAGAAGCATCACCCAGACGACAACGCCCGTCACCAGGCTAATGGCGGTTTTCAGCACCAGATAGCGAGAAACGCTGTCCAGCGCGCGTTGAATCGCCCCCATTCCTTCAACCGGACGGACCATGATCTGCTGCAGCTTTGCCGGCAGCTGGGGCACCTCCAGCAGCATGAACACCACCGTTAAGAACAGCAGGAAAATGGAGGTCATGGCGTTGGAAAGCTGCGTCAGCAGGCTGGTGACGATCGTCATCGCCGCATTGGGGTCGATATATTTCAGGAGTTCCTCAACCGAGACTTCGATCCCCGCGCGCTGCAGCCAGGGCTCCAGCTGCAGCAGGGGGATCGCCAGCGAAGAGCGATATTTCGGCAGCGTTCGCGCCAGTTCATTGAGCGAGGTGCCCAGATAAGCGACCAGCAGCACCATCGCCACAATAATGATGCTGATAAGCAGCGTGATGGCCAGCACGCGCGGGACGCGCAGCCGCGTCATGCGCTGCACCAGCGGGTTGAGGATCACCGCAATAAACAGGGCCAGAATAAAGGGCACAATAATGTCGGCGGCAAAGCGCACGCCTGTCAATATGATCACCAGCATGCCCAGCATGATGACAATTTTTAACCCGTTCAGGGTAATGATGGGTTTAGCCATGGTGACTCCGCAATTTTCGTTATTTTTATAATAAAGGCGAAAGGCGTTGCAATAAACTAACCAAAATCAAACGGGGTGGGTAAAGAATTGCAAAGACTTTGAGTAAAATCCTGGCTTATGGTACAAATTCGGTGTGTTTAACTACCGAGGACAATTTTGATCCGCAAAGACGAGAAGCAACAACGCGGATAATTGTAATTTTATGGACAATATGTTCAGGACGTACTCTTCAAACAATACTGCTGTATATTCCACCTCTTTCTGCCTGCTTTCTGGTGAGCAACACTGGCGCACCGCACTCTAGTCATTTCTTCTGCCTGAGCTGGCGCTAAGCGCTTAGCTGACTGATTTCAATTCGTATTTTTGGGTTTGCTGCACGCAGCGGGCCACGATGGATTATATTCTCAAGCAGGAGAAAAACATGTTTTACTGGATTTTATTAGCACTGGCTATTATTGCTGAAATTACCGGCACGCTGTCGATGAAGTGGGCAAGCGTCAGCGATGGCAATACTGGTTTTATTTTGATGCTGGTGATGATTTCGCTTTCTTATATTTTCCTCTCATTTGCGGTGAAAAAAATTGCGCTGGGCGTCGCGTATGCCCTGTGGGAAGGGATCGGTATTTTGTTGATTACGCTGTTCAGCGTGCTGATATTTGACGAAACATTAACAACAATGAAGGTCGCCGGATTAACGACGCTGGTCGCGGGTATTGTGCTGATTAAATCAGGTACCCGTAAGCCGTCTAAAGTGCAGAAGGAGCAGAACCATGCAACAGTTTGAGTGGGTTCATGCGGCCTGGCTGGGGTTCGCCATCGTGCTGGAAATTCTGGCGAACGTTCTGCTGAAATTCTCCGATGGTTTTCGCCGTAAGCTCTACGGCCTGATGTCGATTGCCGCGGTTCTGGGCGCGTTCAGCGCGCTGTCCCAGGCGGTAAAAGGGATTGACCTGTCGGTGGCCTATGCGCTGTGGGGCGGTTTTGGTATCGCCGCCACGCTGGCCGCAGGCTGGGTGCTCTTCGGCCAGCGTTTAAATAACAAGGGCTGGATGGGACTCATCTTGCTGCTTGCCGGTATGATTATGATAAAACTCGCCTGACGCTCATAAAGCCATCCTTTACAGGCAGCGAAATTCGCTGCCTGTATTACGCTTAGAAAAGCAAAACCCTGAAGAGGATGGCGGATGTATCGCACATTAAGCTGGCGCAATATTCCCACCGCGAGAACGTTGTTTGCCATGGTCTTTATGGCGGGCATCGGCTTAATCATCTCCGTCGTCGCACTCCTCTATCTTTCCCTGCATCTTATCAGCACCAAAACCAATGAAATTGATGAACACCGCGCGGCGCTTTCCGTGCAGGGGGCCATTCAGACATCGGTCAACCGCGTCTCCTCGCTGGTGCTGGATAACGCCGTCTGGGACGATGCGGTGCGGGAGGCCTACCGTCCCACGCTCGATACCAACTGGTTGTATAACACCTGGGGCGCCGGCTTTAAAATCAACAACCTCTATGATGGCACCTTCGTGCTTGATGAGCATTTCAACGTCATCTGGGGATCGTTTCAAAGTCAGCCATTTCAGGAGACGAATCTCGATTTTTTCGGTAAGGGGCTGAAGGCGCTTATTGCTCAGCACGCGCGCGCCTTATCAGGCGATAAAAATATCTATGCCGGGATCAGCAAAACGCGAAGCGGCGTCGCCTTTGTGGGCATTGGGCTGATTCGCCCGATGGTCGGAAGATTACAGGTTACCGACGGAACGCGCCGCTATCTGGTAATCACCCGTCATCTGAACGCCAGAATTTTATCCGACCTGGGGTCGACCTTTCAGATCGATAACCTGCACTTTACGCCGGATAAAATTAACGAGCTGAGTATGCCGCTGCGCAGCTCGGCAGGGGAGCTGCTGGGCTATCTTAACTGGCAGGCACGGCTTCCGGGAGCGCAGGCCGCCCGGGCGGCATCCTCTGATATCACCCAGATTGTCGTGCTGGCATCGGCCCTGATCCTGCTCTTTATTCTGGTGAGCAGCGTGGGGCTGTACAAGCTTGCGCGAGGAGAAAGCCAGGCACGTCTGGTGGCCAGAACGGACTGGCTAAGCCATCTGCCGAACCGGCGAGCGCTCATCGAGGCGCTGGATCGGGTGAGCTTACGCGGAGATATCGACGTCAAAAGCGTGGTGTTTATCGATCTGGATGGCTTTAAAGACGTGAATGACATCTACGGCCACAGCGTGGGTGACGATCTCATTGTGGCGATTGCGAAAACGCTGAGTGAACGCGTGCCGCCGGGGGGAATGCTGGCGCGTATGGGCGGGGATGAGTTTGCCATGACAATCGGCGGTGATAAGGCAGAGACACAGGCCACCGCTTTTGCCGTGTCGGTGCTGGATTCTCTCTCCGCCCCGATTCAGCTGGGGGAACGCACCATCCATATCGGGGCCAGTATCGGGATCGCCAGCGGAACCCTGATTGAATGCACCAGCTCCGAGCTGTTTCGTCGCGCCGATATTGCCATGTACCATGCCAAAATGAGCGGGAAAGGGCGTATCACCCACTACGACGCCGAGCTGAACAGCGCCCGTGAGCGCAAGCTGGCGATTGAAAATCAGATCCGTAACGGTCTGGAGCGCGATGAGTTTGAGGTCTGGTATCAGCCGATTATTGACGCTCGCAGCCAGAAAATGAGCAGCGTCGAAGCGTTAGTCCGCTGGCCGCGTCGCCCGGACGGGCCGCTGGGCCCGGATACCTTCATCGCCATCGCGGAGACCAGCGGCCTGATTTACAAACTGGGCCAGTTTGTGTTGCAGCGCGCCTGTCAGGACCTCCAGCCATACGGTGACTTAACGCTTTCCGTTAACATTTCTCCCGCACAATTCCGCGATCCCGCCTTCGAAGACAAAGTGGCCAGCGTGCTGGAAACCACCCATTTTCCTGCCAACCGACTGCAGCTGGAGGTCACGGAGTCTTATGTGCTCGAAAACCCGGAGCGTGCCCGCATGGCGATAGCCAATCTTAAAGCGCTGGGCACCGCGGTGGCGCTGGACGACTTTGGCACCGGCTATTCCAGCATTGGCTATTTACGGCGTTTTAACTTCGACACCATCAAGATTGATAAATCGCTGGCCGGGCTGGTGGACCACGATGAACAGGCGGCCGCGCTGGTGAGCGGCACGGTGCGGATCGCCAACGCGCTGGGGATGGCGGTGGTCGCCGAAGGGGTCGAAACCGAAAGACAAATGAAACTGCTGCGGCTGGCTGGCTGCGATCAACTGCAGGGTTTCTGGTTCAGCCAGCCGATGCCGATTGAGTCAATCAGGGCATTACATCAGGTCAGACGATGCTGATTTACTGCTGCGCCAGCGCTTCCAGCTTGTCGCGAAAGCCGGTCACGGACAAGGCACGGTTATCAGCCCGCCAGCGATCTTTCGCCGCCGGTGCAGAGCTCTGCACGCCAATCAACTGCCAGCCGTTATCTGTTTTCAGCATCAGCGGTGAACCACTGTCGCCCGGCAACGTATCACACTGGTGCGAGAGTACGCTAGTTTGCGCCCAGCCCGTCACAATACAGTCGGTGTGGGTGTAAAGGGTATCCAGATGGTCGACAGGATAGCCGGACTGCGTCACCTTCCGGTCGGCGGCTTTCAGCGCGGCGGTGAGTGCGTCTTTATCGCCGTCAAATAACGGCAGCGGCGTAATGCCGGAAGGGGGGTAGCGTAAAACGATCAGGCCAAAGTCCCATGAGGCGGCCGCCGGTGGCACGATCCAGCCGTCACCATCCGGTTTCAGCCGTTTGCCGAGAGACGGATCGACCCGGCCTTCAATGCCGTGTATTTCATAGCGCCAGGTGCCTTTTTGCGACACAAACCGCAAGGCCACCGCTTTATCCGGCTTGCCGTTTGGCGGCGTTAACAGACAGTGGCCTGCCGTCAGGGCAAGCTGAGGGGTGATCAACGTCGCAGTACATAAGTTACCGCTGGCGGTTTCCAGTTGACCTATAGCATCCCAGGGTGCCTGGGTGGGATCGGCGACGCGCGTACGGTCGTCATGATTGAAAAAAAGCGTCTTTAGCTCTTTCGCGCTAATGGTGTCATCACCGCCATCATCCGCATGTGAGAATCCAGAAAAAAGACCAAACGTTCCCAGTAACAACACAACAGATTTACGCATATCTCACTCTGGTGGGGGTAATTATGATTATTAAAAGTGAACCCTATGAAAATACTATAGACGGGACAGCGCTAAAGTGGGAGTAAAATCAGCGTGCTACATTCAGGAAAGATAAAAATGGCTGGCGATGAGCGCGCATAAAATAAGCAGGATCAGAATCAGCTCAAACCGATAGCGCCGCAGCATACGCCCTCCGGATAAAAAAAAACGGCGCGGAACCTGTTCCGGTTCAGCGCCGGTTTACCAACGTGCCCCGAAGGGCACGGTTTAGCTTGTACTCTTACGCAGCTGGCTGTGCAGCTGGTTTAGCAGCTTCGTGTTTTACTGCTTTTTTGTGATGCTTTTTAGCAGCCTGGGCTTTCTGCTCTACAGCCGGTTTGGTCGCTTTTTTGTGGTGCTTTTTAGCAGCCTGGGCTTTCTGCTCTGCAGCTGGTTTGGTCGCTTTTTTGTGGTGCTTTTTAGCGGCCTGGGCTTTTTGCTCTGCAGCCGGTTTAGCGGCTTTATGATGTTTCTTGTGATGGACAGTTTTTGCTGGCGCCGCGGTGGTCGTTGCAGCAGGTGCCGCAGCAGCCGGTGCAGCAGTGGTTTCAGCAGCGAACGCAGCAGAAGACAGACCCATAGCAGCGGCAACAACCAGAGCTAATACTTTTTTCATGTTCATACCCTCGAATTTGGTTTTTCATTTAACCCCACTGCGGGGCCGTTGAAATAACTATATCCCTGTAAATTCGGGGTTTCCGTGAGTGATTGGTATCGGCGTGTAACGGAATGTACAGAGGGGAGAAAAGTGTACGAACAGACCAAACGCCGCTGCTCGTACAGGTCTCTGTTATCTTTTCAGTGTGGCCAGAATAGCCGCCGGAGACTGACTGCCTATAATCGACCGTGATTCAGGCTCAATAACCACCATTACCGGGGTGACGCTAATGCCCAACCGTTCTGCCAGTGCAGATTGCCGCGCGATCAGATCGGAGCACGCTGTCGTGGTGTCGTTATTCGGTAAAAATCCCGCCATCGCTTGTTGCAGGCTTTTGACCTTATCGGCTGAACACCAGACGCGCCCCATATCTTCAATTACCGAGTCGCGAATGGCGCTGGGCGCAACGGTCAGAAACGACATCGTCAAACCGGCATCCGTATATTGCTTAACGTTTTTCACTACATTGCTGCAGTAAATGCACTGATTATCAATAAACACCAGCAGCTTATATTTTTCAGCGGGAGCCTGAAACGTGATTGGCTGGAGGTCTGCAAGAGAGCGGGTAATATCGTTGAACGCGTCTTGCGGGGTATTATCCGTGGCTGCGAAAGTACTTAAACTGGTCGCACACAGAATCGCTAACACCGTTTTCATTATGCCTTTCATCATTGATCCCTTTATTTTTTTAATCCTGGCCTGATAGCAGTCTAATTGTGTCGGAAGGACACGCATTCATACACCCGGCGCAATCATGGCAATATGTGCTAAATCATATTCTTATTGAAAAGGGTGAGAAGAGTGCCGGAGCAGGCTCCGGCAGAGGGATTAAAGATAACGGGAGGTCAGATGCTCGCGGAAGTAACGGATATTCAGATCTTCACCCGTCGCCTGGGTGATTAACTGCGACGTGCTGAAGCGACTGCCGTGCTGCCAGATGTTCTGACGCAGCCACTCAAAGAGTGCGGAAAAATCGCCCTCAGCGATGGAGGTCTGCAGACCCGGAAGCGCCGTTTTCGCGGCGTGGAACAGCTGTGCGGCATACATGGCCCCCAGCGTATACGACGGGAAGTAGCCAAAACCGCCGTCGGTCCAGTGGATATCCTGCATACAGCCGTTGCGGTAGTTGTCTTTGGTGGATAACCCGAGCCAGGCCTGCATTTTCTCGTCCCACAGGGCAGGGATATCGTCCACTTCGATCTCGCCGTTGATCAGCGCGCGCTCAATCTCATAGCGCAGCACCACGTGTGCCGGGTAGCTCACTTCGTCCGCATCGACGCGGATATAGCCCGGCTTCACGCGCTGGTTCCAGGCAATAAAGTTCTCTTCGCTGAACGCCGCCTGGCTGCCAAAGCGGGCGTGCACCGCAGGGAGAAGATGTTTGAGGAAGGCTTCACTGCGCCCCAGCTGCATCTCAAAGAACAGGCTCTGGGATTCGTGGATCGCGGTTGAGCGGGCCAGCGCAATCGGCTGTCCTGCCCACGCGCGCGGCAGGTTTTGTTCGTAGCGCGCGTGTCCGGTTTCGTGGATCACGCCAAACAGCGCGCTGAGCAGTTCATCCTCGTCGTAGCGCGTGGTGATGCGCACGTCTTCCGGTACGCCGCCGCAGAACGGGTGCGCACTCACGTCGAGGCGACCGCCGTTAAAATCGAAGCCGAGCATTTTCATGGCTTCCAGGCCCAGTTCGCGCTGTGTTGCGGTCGGGAACGGGCCCTGAGGAGGAACAAACGAACGTTGCGCCTGCTTTTCCACGACGTTTGCCAGCAGGTCCGGCAGCCAGGATTTCATATCGCCGAACAGAACGTCCAGACGGGCGCTGGTCATGTCGGGCTCAAAAATATCCAGCAGCGCGTCGTACGGTGTGCAGCCTTTGGCTTCCGCCCGCAGGCGCGCCTCTTCTCGGCTGAGTTTGACCACCTCTTTCAGGTTGGCGGAAAAGCCCAGCCAGTCGTTGGCGGGACGCTGCGTGCGCCAGGCGTGCTCGCACCTGCTGCCCGCCAGGGATTTGGCTTCCACCAGCGATTCCGGCAGCAGGGTTGCCTGCTGGTAGTGGCGCGTCATTTCGCGCAGGTTGGCCTGTTCGACGTCATTCAGATCTTCTCCTGCTGCCGCCGCTAACAGGTCGCCGACTTTTTTATCGGTCAGGATCTGGTGCTGCAGGACGCTCATCTCCGCCAGCGCCTCGCCGCGCGCGGCGCTGCCGCCGGGCGGCATCATGGTGAACATGTCCCAGCTGGCGATGGAGGTAAGGTGCGAGAAGCGGGAGAGACGCTGGAAGGTTTTCACAAGTGACTGATAGGCTGATGTTTTTTGCAATTCTTATTTCCTCATGCCGGGGATGTGTTTCAGGGAGCATACAATGAAACAGACCCAATTCCCCAACATTTCCCACATGGAGGAAATCTGTGCCGATCTCCTCCGTTGAAACCGTCCCCGGCATTCCGGAAGACGGTTTTCGGTGGGCACTCAGGACTTATCGCGCATAACCTGTTGCAGGATCGCCAGCGCCTGGTTGAACTGGGCGTCCGGAATGGTCAGCGGATAAAGGAAGCGGATCACGTTGCCGTACTGGCCGCAGATCAATAACAGCAGGCCCTGGGCGAGCGCCTTTTGCTGGATCGCCTGCGCGATGGCGGCCGACGGTTCACGGCTCTCGGGGTCAAAAAACTCCGCCGCAATCATCGAGCCTCTTCCCCTTATCGCCACGAGCGCAGGGAAGGTGCCCTGAATCTCCTCCAGCGTGGCTTTCAGCCGATCGCCCAGCTGACGGGCACGCGCGCACAGCGACTCGTTGTCGATAATCTTCAGCACCGCGTGCGCGGCGGCCACCGCAAGCGGGTTGCCTGCATAGGTGCCCCCCAGGCCGCCGGGAGCCGGCGCGTCCATGATTTCGTCGCGGCCCACCACGCCGGACAGCGGCATTCCGCCTGCCAGGCTTTTAGCCATCGTCATCAGGTCGGGTTTGTCCGCGTAGTGTTCCATCGCAAACAGCTTACCCGTTCGGGCGAAGCCGCTCTGCACTTCGTCGGCAATCATCACGATCCCGTGTTCATCACAGATACGGCGGATGGCGGCCACCAGTTCTGGCGGGGCGACGTTGAATCCGCCTTCACCCTGAATGGGTTCAAAAATAATCGCCGCCACCTGTTTCGCCTCAATATCTGCTTTGAACAGGCGTTCTATCGCCGTGATGGCATCCTGCGTCGTGATGCCGTGCAGCTCGGAGGGATACGGCACGTGGTAAACCGACCCCGGGAAGGGGCCAAATCCCAGCTTATAAGGCGCGACCTTGCCGGTTAAGGCCATGGTCATATAGGTTCGGCCGTGAAAGCCTCCCCCGAAGGCAATCACACCCGGTCTGCCGGTGTGGGCCCGGGCGATTTTAATGGCATTTTCCACCGCTTCCGCGCCCGTTGTGAAGAACGCCGTTTTGGCCGGGCTCTGCACCGGGGCCAGCTCGTTAAGTTTTTCGGCCAATGAAACGTAGCTTTCATACGGCACAATCTGGTAGGCCGTGTGGGTGAACTGGTGAAGCTGTTTTTCCACTGCGGCCACCAGTTCAGGATGACGATGGCCGGTATTCAGTACCGCGATCCCGGCGGCGAAATCAATATAGTCGTTGCCTTCCACATCGGTGAGCGTGGCATTCTCCGCCGAGCGGGCAAAGAAATTACACATTACGCCAACGCCGCGCGGGGTGGCAGAAAGTCTGCGCTGATGAAATTCCTGGTTACTCATGTCAGATACCCTTTTGTCGAAACGATCATACGCCAAGACGATCGCGCAGGCTGTAGTACGCCGCGCCCATCGCCGTAAATGGAATCCGCAGGCTGCGGCCGCCCGGGAAGGGGTAGTGCGGGAGGTTGGCAAACGCATCAAAGCGCTCTGCGTCACCGCGCAACAGTTCCGAGATCAGCCGTCCGGCCAGGTGGGTGCAGGTCACGCCGTGGCCGCTGTAGCCCTGCATGTAATAGATGTTTTTGTCCAGACGACCAAACTGCGGCATTCGGGACAGGGTCAGCAGGAAGTTGCCCGTCCAGCGGTAGTCGATTTTGACGCCGGCCAGCTGAGGGAAAGTTTTCAGCAGCTTTGGCATCACCAGGCGCTCGACATCGTCCGGATCGCGCGCGCCATACACGACGCCACCGCCGTACAGCAGGCGGTTGTCGGCGGTGAGACGGTAGTAATCCAGCAGGTAGTTACAATCTTCCACGCAGTAATTATTGGGGATCAGCGTGCGGGCGAGCTCTTCCGGCAGCGGGGCGGTGGTCACCACCTGGGTGCCGCAGGGCATGCTGCGTTTTGCCAGCTCCGGTTCGATCTTATCGCCCAGATAGGCATTCCCGGCGACGATCACGTAGCGGGCCGTCACCTGACCATGCTGCGTGCTCACCACGGCCGGGCTGGTGTGCTGAATGGCAGTCACCGGGGACTGTTCATACACCCGCCCACCGTTCAGGCGAATGGCGTCCGCTTCGCCGATCGCCAGGTTCAGCGGATGAATGTGCCCCCCGCTGCGGTCAAGCAGCGCGCCGGTATAGCGTTCGCTGTCGACTTCCCGGCGGATGGCGCTGGCGTCCAGCAGCTCCAGCTGCGTGTTGCCGTAGCGTTCCCAGTTGGCTTTTTGCTCCTCCAGCGTCTCCAGCTGCTTATGGTTTAGCGCCACAAACAGCCCGCCTGGACGATAATCGCACTGGATCTGATAGCGCTGGATACGCTCCCGGATGATCTCCCCGCCTTCAAACATCATGCTCCCGAGGGCTCTGGCAGCATCGGGGCCGTAGTTTTTCTCAATCACGTCGATGTCGCGGCTGTAGGAGTTAACCAGCTGGCCGCCGTTGCGTCCGCTGGCGCCGAAGCCGATGCGCGCCCCTTCAAGGAGCACCACGTCATAGCCCATTTCGGCGAGATGCAGCGCGGAGGAGAGGCCGGTATAGCCGCCGCCCACCACGCACACGTCACAGCTGATCGATTCGTTAAGCGTCGGGAAAGGTTCGTAAGCGTTCGCGCTGGCCGCGTAGTAGCTGGTGGTATGTTCGGTCATGATTGAGGCTCCAGGGCAATCCAGATGGTTTTCAGTTCGGTAAATTTTTCCAGCGCGTGCAGGGACTTATCGCGACCGTTGCCGCTCTGCTTATAGCCGCCAAAGGGGACGGTCATATCACCGTCGTTATAGTTATTGACGAAGACCGAGCCAGCTTTCAGGCGGCGGCTCATGCGGTGCGCGCGGGAGAGATCGCGGGTCCATACCGCCGCGCCAAGCCCGTATTCACTGTCGTTGGCCAGCGTTAAGGCTTCCTCTTCGGTTTTAAAACGGGTGACGACCAGCACCGGCCCGAAAATCTCTTCCCGGCACAGCGGGGAGTCGGGCTCGAGGTCGACGAAAATGGTTGGACCGACTGCGGAAGGCCATGATTGTTCCCGCCCGTCCAGCAGCAGCTTACCTTTCCGGGTTCCCTCGCGAATAAACGTGTGTACGGTATCGGCGTGCGCGGCGTCGATGAGCATCCCCATCGTGCTGTCGGGGTCGAGCGGATCGCCCGGCTGCCAGTGACGGGCCTGCGCTTCCAGCTTTGTCAGGAATTCATCGGCGATGCTCTCTTCGAGCAGCAGGCGGGTACCGGCGATACAGACTTGCCCCTGGTTATAAAAAATTCCGGCGGCGGTCGCGCTCACGGCCTTGTCCAGGTCCGGACAGTCGGCAAAGATAATGTTGGCGCTCTTGCCGCCCGCCTCCAGCCAGACGCGCTTCATGTTGCTTTCTCCCGCGTCCTTCAACAGCTGCTTGCCGGTACGGGTAGAGCCGGTAAACGTCAGCACCTCAACCTCCGGGTGCAGTGCCAGCGCCTGGCCCGCTTCGTGGCCGTAACCGCTTATCACGTTCAGCACGCCGTCAGGCAGGCCCGCCTCTTTCGCCAGTCCGGCCAGCCGCAGGGCGGTGAGCGGTGATTTCTCCGATGGTTTCAATACCACGCTGTTGCCCGCGATTAGCGCCGGGCCCAGCTTCCAGCAGGCCAGCAGCAGCGGGAAGTTCCAGGGGACGATGGCCGCGACAACTCCGATGGGCTCGCGCACGATCATCGCCAGCTCGCCCGGACCCGTAGGCGCCACTTCGCCGTAGACTTTATCCGCCGCTTCGGCGTACCAGCGAATGGCGCGTGCCGCGCCGGGAATATCGTCGCGCAGGCTGTGGCGGATGGGTTTACCGGTGTCCAGCGTTTCCAGTAAGGCCAGCTCTTCGCCGTGACGTTCCATTAAATCGGCGAGCGTATTTAGCACGGCCTTGCGCTGCGCCGGAGACGCCTGCGACCAGTCACCGCGCTCAAATACCGCACGCGCGGCCTGAACCGCGCGGTCCACGTCCGCCTGTTTGCCCCGTGCGACGTTCGCCAGCGTCTGCTGGGTCGCGGGATTGACGGTGTCAAATGTGGCATTATCGGCGGCGTCACAATAGGCACCGTTAATAAATAACCGGGTCTCAATGGCGCTGTTTTTTGCTTTATCCTGCCAGTAAGTCAGGTGCTGAAAATGCATATTCACTCCTTTCTTTCGCAATCAGATAAATAAAGGCATGGCCGTTTCAGGCAATACGAAGCCGTGGGGCATCCCGGGAATTAACCCGTTAAATGCCGACAGCGATCGTTTTTATATTTCCCGGCGTAAGCGCGCTTACGCCGGGACTGAGTGGTAATTAGAACGTGGTGGGAGTGTGGGCACTGATAATGCGGCAGATGCCTGCCGAGGTGTTGCTGAAGCTGTGCGGTATGCCGGTATTGATGGCATAGCTCTGCCCCGCAACCAGGTGATATTGCTGGCCATTAATGGTCAACAATATTTCACCTTCCAGTATCGTACCGATCTCCTCACCCTGGTGTTTGATCCTCTCTCCGGTCGTGGTTCCAGGCTGGTAAGTTTCAAAAATCATCGCCAGCGTACGGTTCGGATTTCCGTTATGAACCAGCTTCATCGAAACCCCCTGACTGCCTATTTCGATAAGGTCTTCCTGATTAATAACCACCTGCGGTTCATCAGGTTTTTCCGGTTCCGAAAAGAATTCCGAGAGCGACAGCCCATAAACTTTCAGCAGCTTTTGCAGCGTACTGATAGCAGGACTGACTTTGTCCTGCTCAATGGTGCTGATGGCACTGTGTGTTAACCCAGACAGTTCGGCGGCACGCCGCTGCGAGAGACCCAGCTGCTGGCGGATCTCAGACAGACGTTTCCCTGGCGCCAGTCCGTCATCGCTCATAGTTGCATTTCCTTTACGGTAGTGGTCAAAGCCGTTGCTTCTCGGCAATGTGGCTTTGACAGGCGGTGATAAAACCTTCAAACAACATACGGGACAGGGCGTACTCGCTGCTGTTCCATTCGGGGTGCCATTGCACGCCGAGGGCAAAAGGGTGGTCATGAACGCTGACCGCCTCGACCAGCCCATCCGTCGAGCGGGCCTCCACGCGAAGCCGTGGTCCTAACGTTCGTGCACCTTGCCCGTGTAACGAGTTTACCCAAAATGTGTTACAGCCTGGTATTAATTGAGACAGCAGTCCTCCCTCCTGAACCTGAACTTCATGAGACGGGGCGTATTGTAGCTCAACCGGCAGTTCAGGATCTTCCCGGTGCTCGAGCAGGTCGTTCTGCTCGAACAGGCGGCGATACAGCATCCCCCCCGTTGCAACAACGAGTTCCTGCAGCCCCCGGCAGATGGCGAAAATGGGGATGCGCCTTTCGAGCGCGGCGGCAATCAGCGCCATACTCAGAAGATCTCGCCCGGGATCGGCGTCAGGCTCATCGCCGTTTTCACCATAAAGGTGCGGCTGCACGTTACTTGGGCTGCCCGGCAGGTAAATCCCGTCCAGGGTGGGCAGCAGAGCGGTGAGCAGCTCTGGTTCTGCCAGCGCATGCGGTAAGGCAATCGGTAAACCCCCCGCGTTAATAATGGCATTCAGGTACTTTTCTTGCAGGGTCTGGGTCTCATGACCCTTAAGCCTGTTTCTACACATCACCACGCCAATAACTGGCTTGTTCATTATATTTTCCATGATCGCCCTCACAAAGTGGACTAAATTTAGGCCATTTTCGCCTGATAAACGGCCTTTTCGTTCAATATTTTCTCAATCTAGCAACGGGATCTGCCTTTTGCAAACTTAATTTAACATTTGACAAACAATTTATTTGCATACAGATTCGATAGGGTGGACATTATATTTGACAGTCCAGAGCAGCGAACGCAAATCCCAAAAACGGTGGTAAATCATGGAAACCAATATCGTAGAAGTTGAGAACTTTGTGCAGCACACGGATGAGAGGCGGGGCAGCGCCTTTACGCAGGAAGTGAAGCGCTATTTAGAAAAGTATCCTGACACCCAGTTTATTGATGTCCTCCTGACCGACCTGAACGGCTGTTTTCGCGGCAAGCGCATCCCGGTTGCCGGACTGAGCAAGCTTGAAAAAGGCTGCTATTTCCCGGCATCGGTTTTCGCCATGGACATTTTAGGTAACGTCGTGGAAGAGGCGGGTCTGGGGCAGGAGCTCGGCGAGCCGGACTGTATCTGCGTGCCGGTGCCGGGCACCCTGACGCCTTCCGCCGCCGACCCGGAATACATTGGTCAGGTGCAGCTCACCATGGTCGATGAAGATGGCGCTCCCTTTGACGTTGAGCCGCGGAACGTACTCAACCGACTCTGGCAGCAGCTGCGCCAGCGCGGCCTGTTCCCCGTGGTAGCGGTAGAGCTGGAGTTCTATTTACTTGACCGTAAACGCGATGCCGACGGCTATCTGCAGCCCCCCTGCGCGCCGGGCACCGACGTGCGTAACACGCAGAGTCAGGTCTACTCGGTTGATAATCTTAACCATTTTGCTGACGTGCTGAACGACATTGACGAACTGGCGCAGCTGCAGCTGATCCCCGCCGACGGGGCAGTGGCTGAGGCCTCCCCGGGCCAGTTTGAGATAAACCTGCACCATACGGAAAACGTGCTCGATGCCTGCGATGATGCGCTGGCGCTTAAACGTCTCGTCAGGCAGATGGCGGAAAAACATAAGATGCACGCCACGTTTATGGCAAAGCCGTATGAAGAACATGCGGGCAGCGGGATGCATATCCACATCAGCATGCAAAACAACCGAGGCGAAAACGTGCTCGCAGACGCCAACGGCGAGGATTCCGCGCTGCTGAAACGCGCGCTGGCCGGGATGATCGACCTGATGCCTGCGTCCATGGCGCTGCTGGCACCGAACGTCAACTCCTACCGCCGTTTCCAGCCGGGGATGTACGTGCCGACGCAGGCGTCATGGGGACACAATAATCGCACCGTTGCCCTGCGTATCCCCTGCGGCGATCGCCATAACCATCGGGTCGAGTACCGGGTGGCTGGCGCTGACGCGAATCCGTATTTGGTGATGGCGGCGATTTTTGCCGGCATTTTACATGGGCTGGATAACGATTTACCCCTGCAGGAAGAAGTGGAAGGCAATGGTCTGGAGCAGGACGGGCTGCCGTTCCCGATTCGTCAGAGCGATGCGCTGTGGGAATTTATGCAAAACGATAGCCTTCGCGAGCGGCTGGGCGAACGTTTCTGCCACGTCTATCACGCCTGCAAAAATGATGAATTGCTGCAGTTTGAACGCCTGATTACCGAAACGGAAATTGAGTGGATGCTGAAAAACGCCTGATGACGTGCCCCGGTAAGGGGCCGCTTTGTTTCATCTGACACGTATCACCAAACGGCCTGCGCGGAGCCTGGCCTAACTGTTCGCTGGCACGCCAGCTTTCTCCCGGGAGTCGCGTTATGGAGCGCAGGCGGCACAGGGATTTTCTTAACGACACTGTGTGACGAGGTAGGAAATGATGCAGATGTTCAACTATCCGCAGGGCGAAGGGGGCCAGTCAGGCGCCTGCTGTGAGTGCGAGCCAGAGACGGTGCGCTGGTACGATCGCGTGTGTTCTTTACAACTTCCCCCTTTGCTAAGCAGGTTTGCGTTAAGGACAGCGCGATTGCAAACCACGGTAAGCATGGGGGGGACGGTTTATGGCGACTAACACCTCTCTTGACTCGCCGCGCATGGCCGGCAGAACCCGGCTGCGCAGTTCCCTCAAGCTCTGGCAGGTGGTCATGATGGGGCTGGCTTATCTCACCCCCATGACCGTGTTTGATACCTTCGGTATTGTGTCCGGTATCAGCAACGGCCACGTGCCCGCCTCGTATCTCCTGGCGCTGGCTGGCGTCATGTTTACCGCCATCAGCTACGGCAAACTGGTACGACAGTTCCCGGAAGCGGGCTCTGCGTACACCTACACGCAGAAATCGATCGGCCCCCATTTAGGTTTTATGGTCGGCTGGTCATCGCTGCTGGATTATCTCTTCCTGCCGATGATCAACGTGCTGCTGGCGAAGATCTACCTTTCCGCGCTGTTCCCTGAAGTCCCGCCGTGGGTCTGGGTGGTGGGGTTTGTGACGATCCTGACGCTGGCGAACCTGAAGAGTGTGAATCTGGTCGCCAACTTTAACACCCTGTTTGTGCTGGTGCAGATCGCCATCATGGTGGTGTTTGTCATACTGGTGGTGCACGGTCTGCATAAGGGAGAGGGCGTCGGCACCGTCTGGTCGCTCCAGCCGTTTATCAGCGAGAACGCACACCTGATCCCGATTATTACCGGCGCGACTATCGTCTGCTTCTCTTTCCTCGGCTTTGACGCGGTCACCACGCTGTCGGAAGAGACGCCAAACGCGGCGCGGGTGATCCCCAAAGCCATCTTCCTCACCGCTTTGTATGGCGGGCTGATATTTATTGTTGCCTCGTTTTTCATGCAGCTCTTTTTCCCGACGATCGCGCGCTTCAAAAACCCGGACGCTGCGCTGCCGGAAATCGCGCTGTACGTGGGCGGCAAGCTCTTCCAGTCGGTGTTTCTGTGTACCACGTTTGTGAATACGCTCGCTTCAGGCCTGGCCTCGCACGCCAGCGTCTCTCGCTTACTGTATGTGATGGGGCGTGACAACGTGTTTCCGGAGCGGGTGTTTGGCTACGTGCATCCGAAATGGCGTACGCCAGCCCTGAACGTCATTATGGTTGGGATAGTGGCGCTGTCGGCCCTGTACTTTGATCTCGTGACCGCGACGGCGCTGATCAACTTTGGCGCGCTGGTGGCGTTTACGTTTGTTAATCTCTCGGTGTACAACCATTTCTGGCGGCGCAAGGGGCTGAACAAAACGTGGAAAGATCGGTTCCACTATCTTCTGCTGCCGCTCATTGGTGCCGTCACGGTCGGCGTGCTGTGGATAAACCTCGAAGCGACGTCCCTGACGCTTGGCCTCATCTGGGCGGCACTGGGGATCCTTTACCTGACATGGCTCACGCGCCGTTTCCGAAAACCGCCTCCGCAGTTTGAAGCCGGTAAAATAGAGCAGGCCTGGGATTCCTGAACGTGAAACGGCACCAGTACGCTGGTGCCGTTTTTCGGGAAACGGACGTCCGCCCGCGAGCATATTATCTCAGACGTTTATGCAGGCTTCCCCCCACGAGCAACGCCGCGCACAGCATCAGCGCAATAAACCCGCCCACGCCGTTCCAGCCGTAGTGATGCCAGAACACGCCGCCGAGCGTCCCGGCGATGCTGGACCCCAGGTAATAGCTAAACAGATACAGCGAGGATGCCTGGCCCTTGGCGCGACGCGCGCGTGGGCCAATCCAGCTGCTGGCGACCGAGTGGGCGGCGAAGAAACCCGCGGAGAAGAGCAGCATGCCGGCAAAAATCAGCCACAGGGAGGAGAAGAGCGTCAGCAGCAGGCCGACCAGCATCACCGATGTGAAGAACAGCATGACCGGGCCGCGGCCATAGCGGGCGGTCATTGCCCCGGCCTTCGGTGAACTCCACGTTCCGGTCAAATACGCAACCGAGAGTAAACCGACAAGAGCCTGGCTCAGATGCCACGGCGAGAGCATCAGGCGATAGCCAATATAGTTAAACAGCGTGACGAACGAGCCCATCAGCAGGAAGCCGGTCAGGAACAGGCGCGGCAGCCCCTTGTCGCGCCAGTGCAGGCGGAAGTTGATAAACAGCGTTTTCGGGCGCAGCGATGTCGGGCGGAAATGACGCGATTCCGGCAGAATTTTCCAGAACATCAGGGCAGAAGCCAGCGCGAAACAGCCGATGACCGCCAGCGCAATACGCCAGCTAAAGAAGTCCGTGAATACCCCGCTCAGCAGACGCCCGCTCATCCCGCCAATCGAGTTCCCGCTGATGTATAGCCCCATAGAGAAGGCAACAAAGCTCGGGTGGATCTCCTCGCTGAGGTAGGTCATCCCGACCGCCGCCACGCCGCTGAGCGAGAGCCCGATCAGCGCACGCATCACCAGGATGCCGTGCCAGCTGGTCATCATGGTCGAGAGTAGCGTACAGACCGAGGCCAGCATCAGCGCGGTTACCATCACCTGTTTACGGCCGATGGCGTCGGACAGCGGCCCGGTAAAGAGCAGGCCAACCGCCAGCATGCCGGTTGAAATAGAGAGGGATACGCTGCTGCTGGCGGGTGAAACGCCAAACTCATGGGAGAGCACGGGTAGGATCGGCTGAACGCAATAGAGCAGGGCGAAGGTCGCCAGACCGGCGGAGAAGAGCGCCAGCGTGACGCGCATAAATTGGGGGGTACCACGTTTAATGAACTGAACCGGCTGCGATGTTGCAGGTAAATCATCGATATCGCTCGCCGGATCGATATCAATGGCAGTTGTACGACTCACACAGTTTCCTTGCTTAAACATCCCCGTGATTTCTGGTGACGGGTATGACCACCTGATAAGGGTAGGAAAATGTAAATATTCTGTCTAATATATTAATAATCTCAAATGATACTTTAGAAATATGAATATCGAGCTGCGTCATCTCCGCTACTTTGTCGCCGTCGCTGAAGAGCTGCATTTTGGCCGCGCGGCGGCACGGCTGAACATCTCTCAGCCGCCCTTAAGCCAGCAGATTCAGATCCTGGAGCAGCAGGTCGGGGCGCGCCTGCTGGCCCGCACCAACCGCAGCGTGAGCCTGACGGCGGCGGGTAAGCAGTTTCTCATCGATAGCCGACAGATTCTGAGCATGGTCGAGGACGCCGCCGCCCGGGCAGAACGGCTATATCTCGGGGAGGCCGGAGAGTTGCGCATCGGGTTTACCTCGTCCGCACCGTTTATCAGCGCCGTCTCGGAAACCCTGTCGTCATTCCGTCGCCATTTCCCGGATGTTCATATTCAAACGCGCGAGATCAACACCCGCGAGCAGATCGCGCCGCTCAATGAAGGTTCGCTGGATCTGGGGCTGATGCGTAATACCCAGCTGCCGGACTCGCTGGCGTGGGAGGTGATCCTGCGCGAGCCGCTGATGGCCATGATCCCGCACGATCACCCGCTGGCGTCGCGTCCGGCGGTTTCGCTGGCAGAGCTGGCAAACGAGCCGTTTGTCTTTTTTGACCCGCAGGTCGGAACGGGTCTGTATGACGATATCCTGGGGCTGATGCGCCGCTACGATCTTGCCCCGGTCATCACCCAGGAAGTCGGGGAAGCGATGACCATTATCGGCCTGGTCGCCGCCGGGCTGGGGGTGTCTATTCTTCCGGCCTCCTTTAAACGGGTACAACTGCGCGAAATGCGCTGGGTGACCATCGCCGAAGAGGATGCCGTTTCAGAGATGTGGCTGGTCTGGGCAAAACATCGCGAACAGAGCCATGCCGCACAGCGCTTCAAACAGCAGTTGATGAACGCCTCCGCCGGGCGGCATTTTCAGGGAAAAGTGGGCAAAAATGTGCAGTAAATCACATGGCTAAGTAAATATTTGACGGCAGCCCTGCAAGTGCTTCACCATAGCCA
Organism: Enterobacter roggenkampii; assembly: GCF_001729805.1. Lineage (NCBI taxonomy): Bacteria > Pseudomonadati > Pseudomonadota > Gammaproteobacteria > Enterobacterales > Enterobacteriaceae > Enterobacter > Enterobacter roggenkampii. Next base: position 2,033,774 of record NZ_CP017184.1, read on the forward strand.
ACAGTTTATTTCGAAGCTCGAAAATAAGGGAGTACGAGGTGGTCGCTGATAGTCAGCCAGGGCATATTGATCAGATTAAGCAGACCAACGCTGGCGCGGTGTATCGCCTGATTGATCAGCTTGGTCCGGTTTCGCGTATCGATCTCTCGCGCCTGGCACAGCTGGCACCCGCCAGTATTACCAAGATTGTCCGCGAGATGCTGGAAGCGCACCTGGTTCAGGAGACGGAAATTCAGGAGCCGGGCAGCCGTGGCCGTCCGGCAGTCGGGCTGGTGGTGGAAACGGAAGCCTGGCACTACCTGTCGCTGCGCATCAGCCGGGGGGAGATCTTCCTTGCGCTGCGCGATCTGAGCAGCAAGCTGGTGGTAGAGGACCGTCTTGAACTGCCGCTCAACGCCGAGGAACCGCTCCTCGACGCGATTGTTTCGCATATCGATCGCTTCTTTATTCGTCACCAGCAGAAGCTTGAACGCTTAACGGCCATTGCCATCACCATGCCGGGTATTATTGATACCGAAAATGGCATTGTTCACCGCATGCCGTTTTACGACGATGTTAAAGAGATGCCGCTGGGGGAAGTGCTGAAAAACCATACCGGCGTGCCGGTCTATATTCAGCATGACATCAGCGCCTGGACCATGGCGGAGGCGCTGTTCGGCGCGTCACGCGGGGCGAGGGATGTGATTCAGGTGGTTATCGATCATAACGTCGGGGCAGGCGTCATTACCGACGGACGTCTTCTCCACGCCGGAAGCAGCAGTCTGGTGGAAATTGGCCATACCCAGGTCGACCCATACGGCAAGCGCTGCTACTGCGGGAACCACGGCTGTCTGGAGACCATTGCCAGCGTGGAAAGCGTGCTGGAGCTGGCGCAGGTCAGGCTCAGTCAGTCCATGAGCTCCTCGCTGCACGGACAACCCCTCACGGTGGATTCTCTCTGCGCCGCGGCGCGTCAGGGCGATCTGCTGGCGAAGGACATCATTACCGGGGTGGGGAATAACGTTGGCCGCATTCTGGCGATTATGGTGAACCTCTTCAACCCGCAAAAAATCCTTATTGGCTCACCGCTGAGCCAGGCGGCGGAGATCCTCTTCCCGGCGATTACGGCCTGTATTCAGCAGCAGTCGCTTCCCGCCTACAGCCGGAACATTGCGGTAGAAAGTACCCAGTTTTCCAATCAGGGCACGATGGCCGGCGCCGCGCTGGTCAAAGATGCCATGTATAACGGCTCGCTGTTGATCCGCCTGTTACAGGGTTAACTCTTTTTTGCAGATGTAAGAAAAATTGCGCTATCTCAAGCCGGGTAGCGCACGCATCCCGTAGACTTCCTCCACTGAATTATTTACCTGGTTTATATTTTCGAAGCATACCCAAGAGGTGGAGTGAGTCATGCTTAAGCGTTTCTTTGTTACTGGTACAGATACCTCTGTCGGCAAGACCGTTGTATCCCGCGCATTGCTGCAGGCGCTGGCAGCAAGCGGTAAACGCGTGGCAGGGTACAAACCGGTCGCAAAAGGGAGTAAAGAGACGCCAGAGGGATTGCGTAATAAAGACGCCCTGGTACTGCAAAGCGTCTCGTCACTGGAACTGCCTTATCACGCGATCAATCCTATTGCGTTAAGCGAAGAGGAGAGCAGCGTGGCGCACAGCGGCCTGATTAATTACCCTCTGCTGTCCAACGGTCTGGCGAGCCTGTGCGAGAAGGTCGATCACGTGGTGGTGGAAGGCACGGGCGGCTGGCGCAGCCTGATGAACGATCTGCGCCCGCTGTCGGAATGGGTGGTGCAGGAACAGCTTCCGGTGGTGATGGTGGTGGGGATCCAGGAAGGGTGCATTAACCATGCGCTGCTGACGGCGCAGGCGATTGCCAATGACGGCCTGCCGCTGGTTGGCTGGGTGGCCAACCGCATCAACCCTGGTCTGGCGCACTATGCGGAGATCATCGACGTGCTGAGCGCTAAACTACCCGGACCACTGGTGGGTGAACTGCCTTATCTGCCTCGCGCCGAGCAGCGCGAGCTATCGCAGTACATCGATCTCTCTGCCCTCAGTGGCGTGTTGACCGTAGATCGAGTCGTGGCGTAACGTCCGCGACAGCACGGACGCCAGCACGCAGGCGACCAGCAAACCGGGCAGTAAAAAATATTGCCCGGTCATTTCACAGACCATCAGCGCCGACATAATGGGCGCATGCGTGGTCGCGGCGAGTAGCGTCGCCATCCCCGCCAGCCCAAGCAGAATCGCCGTCTCAGCGCCCGGCAGCCACAGCGCGAAAAGCTGTGCAAACAGCATGCCTGTCGCCATGCCGACAAACAGCGTGGGCGTGAACACCCCGCCCGGCGCGCCCGATCCGCTGCTCGCCAGCACCGCCAGCAGTTTACAGATAAAGACGCCTGCAACGATCGACAGCAGCGGTGGGGCGAGCAGAAAAGCCTGCACCACGCTGTAGCCGTTCCCCCACACCTTCGGCGTCAGAAGAGACAGCAGCCCGACGATCGCACCGCCGAGCGCCAGCTGCCACGGCGGCGAAAGCTTAAGGCGCAGGAACAGCCCGTGGCTGAACGCCATCAGCCACATCAGCAGCGGTCCGCAAAGACCCGCCAGCAGCCCCATGGCGACCAGCAGGGCATAATCAGTTGCGGTGAGTGTGCCGCTCAAATGGACCGCGTAGAGCGTGCCGGTTCCCGGCGCCAGGAGCTGCGTGGTGAGAAGCGCCACTACCGCCGCGATAACCACGGGCCCGAGCGAGGCCAGCATCAGGGTGCCAAACAGAATCTCCGCAATGAACAGGCTTCCGGCTAACGGAGCATGGTAGGCGCTGGCCATCCCGGCCGCGGCGCCGCAGGCGATCCATAACTTCCATTCAGATTTGGGCGTAAAGCGCCGGGCAAAAAAGGAGGCGGCGAGGGCGGCAAGCAGGATCATCGCCCCTTCACGCCCGATGGCGCTTCCGCTTGCCACGACAAGCAGCGAGGCAAGGGATTTCACCAGGCTGGCGCCGTAATCAAACTGACCGTCGCCGGTCTCCAGCGCTTCCATATAATCGGTGGGGGCATGAGGCCGCTGGGCGGTCAGCCGTTGCCATCCCCATAGCAACAGTCCGGCAGCCAGCCCGCCCAGCGCGGGCGTCAGCGCGCGCCGCCAGGGTGAGAGCGACGCGGCGGCATTCACCAGGCTGCCGCTGTCGTTGCTGAGAAGCAGCCACTCCAGCAGATACATGCTGTGGCGGAACACCGCCACGGCCAGCGCGGCCAGCACGCCGGTGACGGTAGCAATCAGCAGTCGACGAAACATCGCGCGGATGTCGGGGTACGTATGAAGACGTTGCATGGGTCGCGAGTAAACGGGAAAGATACAATATTGTGGCGGGAAATCGCGGGGTTAGCAAAAGGTATGCGTGCGGAAAAGCCGGGCGATGCCCGGCCGGAAAGATTAGTTCTCGCTATGTATATTCAGCGCCCGACGCGTACGACCTGAACTGAGATACTCGGCTATATAGTCCTGAGAAATCTCGCCGTTGTAGCGCCCGTCCTCATCCACGATCGGCATCCAGCTGGTGTTGCTCTCATACAGGCGTGACAGCACCACGCGCAGGTTGTCTTCGGCTTTGCCGGTCATGCGGAACGGATGCAGGATGTCGGCGCAGGTGCCGCTGGCGTTACGCGCTTCGCGACGCTTCACAAAGCCCAGCGGCTTGCCGTGCTCGTCAACCACGGTAATCGCGCGAATATCGTTATCATCCATGGTGGCAAAGGCTTCTGGCAGCGGCGTCGAACCCCGCACCGTAATGGTCGGCTGCTGGTCGGTGACGTCTCCGGCGGAGACCAGCAGCAGGCGCTTCAGCGTGCGGTCCTGACCGACAAACGAGCCGACAAACTCGTTCGCCGGTTTCGCCAGCAGTTCGTCCGGGCTGGCGCACTGGACGATTTTCCCCTGCCGGAACACCGCAATACGGTCGCCAAGCTTCAGGGCCTCATCGATATCGTGGCTGACCAGCATGACGGTTTTTTTCAGCTTGCGCTGCATCTCGAGGAACTGGTTCTGGATCACCTCGCGGTTGATCGGGTCCACCGCGCCGAAGGGCTCATCCATCAGCAGCACCGGAGGATCTGCCGCCAGGGCGCGGATCACGCCGATGCGCTGCTGTTGGCCGCCGGACATCTCGCGCGGATAGCGATTCAGGAACTTACGCGGATCCAGCGCCACCATATCCATCAGCTCTTCGGCGCGGGTTTTGCAGCGCGCTTTATCCCAGCCCAGCATGCGCGGTACGACGGTAATGTTCTCTTCGATGGTCATGTTCGGGAACAGGCCAATCTGCTGGATCACGTAGCCGATGTTGCGGCGCAGGGTGACGGTGTCCATCCCGCTGGTGTCTTCGCCGTTGATCAGGATCGTCCCGCTGCTCGGCGTAATGAGGCGGTTAATCATCTTCAGGGTGGTGGTCTTCCCGCAGCCGGACGGGCCGAGCAGGACGCACATTTCCCCTTCGGGCACGTTCAGGTTGACGTTGTCGACGGCCTTAAAGGTCTGGCCGTGCTTCTGTGAAAAGTGTTTGGTGAGGTTTTCCAGTTTTATCATTATCGAATCCCCTTCGGAGTCAGAACCACCTGCAGACGGTGCAGCAGCCAGTCGAGCACAATCGCTAAAAGACAAATCATCAGCGCGCCCGCAATCAACATGCGGATATCGCTTCCGCCGATGCCGTTGAGCAGCAGCAGGCCCAGACCGCCCGCGCCGATCACCGCGGCAATCGCCATCACGCCGATGTTCATCACCACGGCGGTGCGGATCCCGCCGAAAATCACCGGCAGCGCCATCGGAATTTCGACCCAGCGCAGGCGCTGCCAGAAGGTCATGCCGATGCCGCGTCCGGCTTCACGCAGGCCCGGCGGCAGGCTGTCGAGCGCCGTATGGGTGTTACGCACAATCGGCAGCAGCGAGTAGAGAAACACCGCTGTGATCGCGGGCAGGGCGCCAATCCCCTGACCGATCAGCGAAAAGAGCGGGATCATCAGGCCAAACAGCGCAATGGACGGAATGGTCAGCACGATGGTGGCAATCCCCAGCACCGGCGTCGCCAGCCACCTGTGGCGAACAATCAGAATGCCCAGCGGTACGCCGATGAGAATGGCTAAGCCCACGGCCAGCGCCACCAGCCACAGATGCTGCAGCGTCAGGGTTAAGAGGTAGTCCCAGTTGTCCAGAATGTAGTGAATTGTCTCCATAGCGCCTCCTACAGCAGCTGTTTGCTACGCAGGAAATCACGGGCGACCTGCTGCGGTGACTGATGGTCGATATCCACCTTCTTGTTCAGTTCGGTGATAACGTCGTTGTTGAGCTGGGCAGAGAGGGTGTTGAGCGCCTCTTCCAGGCCGGGGTTGGCCTCCAGCGTGTCCTTACGGACCACCGGGGTGACGGCATAGCTCGGGAAGAAGCCTTTATCATCTTCCAGCACCTTGAGGTCGAAGCCCTTCACGCGCCCGTCGGTGGTATAAATCAGCCCGGCGTCGACGAAGCCGTCGCGCACCGCGTTATAGACCAGACCAGGGTCCATCTGGCGGATCTGCGGGCGGTCCAGGTCCATCTTATAGGCGGCCTGAAGCGGCTTCATGCCGTCGCTGCGCCCGGCAAATTCCAGGTCTAAGCCCAGCAGCCAGTTTTTGTCCGGGTTGGTTTTACGGATCTGCTCAATCTTCGCCACCATGTCCGACATGGTGTTGATATGTTCCGCCTCGGCGCGCTTGCGCTGCATGGCGAACGCATAGGTGTTGTTCATGTCGGCGGGCTTGAGCCAGACCAGACCGTGCTTCGCGTCCAGACGTTTCACCGTCTCGTAAGACTCCTGGGGCGACATGCGCTTGTTGATGTGGTTAAAGATGATTAATGACGTGCCGGTGTACTCCCAGGTCATGTCAATCTGCTTGTTGATCATCGCGTTACGGGAAATCACCGTGGCGATATTGGTTTGCGGCTGCACCTGAAAGCCTTTCTTCTGCAGGTACTGCACGGTCATCGCCGAGAGAATGTGCTGCTCGGTAAAGCTCTTGGTCGCCAGAATCAGCGGGGCCGCAATGGTCTGGCCGGTGAACAGCGCCGCGGCACACAGCGCCGCCAGGCTGGATATCAGTCTCATAAAAGCTCCTTGTTATTGTTATCGAGCGAGATGGGGACTCATCACGCGACCCAGCGCCGCCAGCAGGGTATCGAGGATCAGGGCGAACAGGGCGGTGGCCGCCGCGCCGAGGATCAGGGTCGGGAAATCGTTCAGATAAATGCCGGGGAAAATCAGCTCGCCGTAGCTGCTGGCACCAATCAGGAACGCCAGCGGTGCGGTACCGACGTTAATGGCGGTGGCGATGCGGATCCCCGAGAGCATGACTGGCCAGGCGGCAGGCAGCTCCACCTGGCGCAGACGCTGCCATTTGGTCATCCCGATGCCGTTTGCCGCTTCCAGTAGCGACGGCGGGACCGAGCACAGCCCGGCATAGGTGTTGCGCACGATCGGCAGCAGCGAGGCGAGGAACAGGGCGATGATGGCCGGCGTATCGCCAATACCAATCACCACCATCGCCAGCGCCAGCACGGCCAGTGGCGGCAGCGTGTTGCCGACGTTGAAGATTTGCATCACATATTCGGCGATACCCCGCGCGGCCGGGCGGCTCAGCAGAATACCGGCCGGAATACCCACCAGCAGGGCTAAGAACATTGATGAGAAAACCAGAATCATATGCTGTTGCCCGAGATAGATCAGGTCAACCTGACGCGCTCTGAGGGTCTCCAGCCCGATCCCCCAGACGAGGAGGGCGAGAACCACGATAATGGCGCCGACAAACAGCAGCGAACGTTTGAGTAATGGGTGCATTGCGGTGTGTCTCCCTGTGCGCATGCGTTATAGCAACCACCGGTTGCCTGTTGTTATGCCATGTTTCGGCAGGGGTAATTGACCTATAGCAAGCGTTTGGGAAGGGTTCCAGCGAAGGGGGAAAATCAGTAACCCTATGAAACTAGTGGCAACCTGAGGTCAGGCCTTATGGCATAAGGCCTGATTGTGGGGCGGGCAGAATAGTCCTAAAGCGAATCTTTCAATGTGACAGTGTCACATCTAAAGGGCTTTTATGCCGAGTACAGGTCATTACCTTCATAGAGGGGCGCGAACCCGTCGAACCCGCGACGAGACGGTGATTATTGAGACGGTGGCGACAACCGCAAGCATCACCCCCAGCGCCAGCATGGCGTTAAAGCCAATCCATCGGAACAGCAGCAGCCCCGCGATGCCGCCCGTAATGAACGAAAACAGGGTGGTTAAGTGGGTTTTTAGCTGGCTTTTTTGCGCCGCCGTATCTTTGGAGTAATCCCTGCGCAGCATCGCCACCATGACGGAGGCCAGGGAAATCCCCGCGTCCGTCAGCGTGCCGGTAATGTGCGTCGATCTTACCCGTCCGCCGGAAAGCTGCGTGGAGGTGGAATTATGAATGCCCATCAGAAAGCAGAGAAAAAGAATAATCTCGCGATTACTGGTGAGCGCATGGAAATACATTTCGTAGAAGGAAACGCCGGTCAGTAATATCCCCTCGACAAAAAGGATCTGGCAAAAAACCAGCCTGACGTTATGGATAATTCCCCATATCACGATCGTGCGCGCAATAATGGCGCCAGCCACAAAAGAGAGAATTATCGAGCCGAAGAAAATCATATCGCTCAGATCGGTAGAAGAAACTTCGCTGGATAACTGTGAGGTGTTGCCGGTCATGTGTGAGGGAAAAAAACCAAATGCCCCGAGGGCGATGGCGTTCAGCAAACCTGCAGAGGTCGCCAGCCAGAGAGCAAGCCGGCGATCCTCCTGGTGCGTTCGTTCTTTCTTGAGTTTAATCAGCAAGAATACCTCCGGGTTGAGCTTTGCCTGACTATTCAGGCTAGCAAAGCGGTGCAATGGGCTGTCCAGGATATGGCTTAATTATTATTCCCTCTGACGACAATCAGGGTTTCGTAATTAAATAAAACAGCCTCGTTGCGGTATTCATTCAGGCATTAAGTTTTATATCATGCCGTTATTGCCGTGACGCAAAAATGCCGGACGCTGGTTAAGGCGCTCGAACCAGGCCTCAATGGCGGGGACGTCTGGCTTATCAAACGGCGTCATTTTCCAGCGATTCACCGACAGCCCAAGCACCACGTCCGCGAGGGTAAACGTTTCGCCCGCCGCAAAGGCCCCGGTGCGCTGCAGCTGGTTTTCCAGAATGGTGATGCAGTGGTTCCACTCTTTGATTCCCGCCGCAATACGCTCAGGGTCGTTAAAGTCCGGGTTTTTACGCCCCAGCGCCGGGAAGACATAGCGCCAGGCATTGTTAAATTCAGTGGCCTGCCAGTCCATCCAGCGCTCAACGTTGGCGCAGGCCTGCGGTTCTGCGGGCAGCAGATCGTGACGTTCGGCCTTGCGCGCCAGATAACGGCAGATGGAATTGGACTCCCACAGCACGAAATCACCGTCAATCAGCACCGGCACCATGGCGTTGGGGTTCAGGGCGCGGAAGGCATCCGTTTCCGTTGAGGCAAAACCGCTGCCGTAATCTTCCTGCTGATAGGCGATGCCCGCTTCTTCGCAGGTCCAGAGCACTTTACGAACGTTGATGGAGGTGGTTTTGCCGAGGATGCCGATCATTGCGCAGGTGTCCTTTAATGGATGTTATTGTTTAAAAACAATACACGATCGGTGAAGAAAAGCGTCAAAAAATCATCCGGCGCGTTATTTGTGAAGACGCGAAAGCAGAAACGTCAGCGTTGCCGCACAGATGAGCACTATGCCACTCAATGCAAACGTGCTCTGCCAGCTGTAACGATCGAAGGCTATACCGCCCGCCGTTGAGCCGAGCGCAATGGCGAGCTGGATCACCGCGACCATCAGTCCACCGCCGGCTTCAGCATCCTTCGGCAGCGTTCGCGCAATCCACGTCCACCACCCCGTCGGCGCTGATGTTGCCAGCATCCCCCATAGGCCTGACAGCAGGGCCACAATCCACACGTTATGCCCGGCGAGAATCAACGCGACTGCGATGGCCGCCATCAGTAGAGGGATCGCGATCAGCGTTATGTAAAACGCGGCATTAAGCACCAGGGCAACGAAAAGGGTGCCCACAAAACCTGCAACGCCTATGGTGAGCAAAATCAGCGACAGCCCGGCTCCGCTCACACGGGTGACGGTTTCAAGGAACGGGCGCAGATAGGTAAACAGCGCAAACTGCCCCATAAAGAACAGGCCGCAGGCCAGCAGACCAACGGAAACGGCAGGCTGGCGGAATAACCGAAAAACACTTCCTCGTGATGTACCGTTTTTACGCGCGTTCATGTCAGGCAGGCTTAAACACTGCCAGATGAACGCGACTATCGCCACGGGCACCAGACAAAGAAATGCGCCGCGCCAGCCAATAGTGGCCCCAAGATAGCTGCCAAGCGGGGCGGCCACCACCGTTGCCAGCGCGTTACCGCCGTTGAAAATGGCCAGCGCGCGCGCAACCTTATGCGGCGGAACAAGGCGAATGGCCGTTGCGGCAGACATGGACCAGAACCCGCCTATAGCGATACCGATCAGCGCGCGGCCTGTCATGTAAACCAGATAGTTTGGGGCGAAAGCGATAATCATCCCCGAGAGCGCCATCAGGAGCGTCATGCCCAGAAGAAGGTGTTTGCGGTTTATATTCCCGGCAAGCCGGGAAAGGAAGAGGCTGGTCAGCACCGCCAGCGCGCCGGAAATCGCGATCCCCTGGCCAGCGAGACCCTCCGTAACGCCCAAATCTCTGGCAAGGGGAGTAAGCAGGCTGACGGGCATAAATTCCGAGGCAATCAAGACAAATACGCACAGGGTCATGGCAAAAACGCCACTCCAGTGTGCATGCTCTGTGTTCTGTGATGTGGTGCGGCTTAGTGTAGACATAGTCAGATTTCACAAAGAGCCACCCGTATAGGGCGGGTGGCGTAGAGGTTTATTTCAGGTTGGTTTTGAAGAACTGCTCAAACTGGCCGAAGGGGATCTTCCCGGCAGCATTATCGTAGAGATCAACATGGTTTGCGCCCGGAACAATCACCAGTTCCTTCTGCTTGCTGCCGACCGCTTTAAACGCATCTTCAGCAAAGTAGCGGGAGTGTGCCTTTTCACCGGTTACGATAAGCGTTGGGATAGTAATTTCCCTGCCGTAGCTCAGCAGCGGCATATTCATAAATGATAATGGCGTGGTCGCGGTCCACGCGCCGGTGGAGTTGACGGAGCGCGCATGGAAGCCGCGCGGCATACGGTAGTAGTCAAAGAATTCTTTGAGTACCGGATTCGGGTTGTCAGGTAACGCCTCCGGCAGAATACGTTCAGCTGCCGTCACCTTGCCGTTCTCATCGACATAAATGTCATGGCCGCCGTGCGCGAAGGTACCGTTCTCAGCATCTTTCCAGCGCTGTGCGTTCAGATACTGCAGAACGGCACGGCGGTCAGACGTTGAATAGCGATCTTTCCCGTCGCCCACGCCGTGGCCCATCGCCCGGCTCATGTCATACATCACGCTGGTGGCGACCGCCTTCACGCGGGTGTCCATGGATGCTGCGTTGAGCGCCATACCGCCCCAGCCGCAGATGCCGAGAATACCAATGCGGTTACGATCAACCTCTTTCTGCAAACCGAGGAAGTCCACCGCCGCGCTAAAGTCTTCGGTGTTGATATCCGGAGACGCTACGTTGCGCGGCTGGCCACCGCTTTCGCCCGTATAGGACGGATCGAACGCCAGGGTTACAAACCCATTTTCTGCCAGGGTTTGCGCATACAGGCCGCTGGACTGCTCTTTGACCGCGCCAAATGGCCCGCTGACCGCAATCGCCGCCAGCTTGCGGTCGCCGCGGTTTTTGGGAAGATACAGATCGCCTACCAAAGTGATCCCGTATCGGTTCTGGAAGGACACCTTACGGTGATCGACTTTGTCACTTTCGGCAAAGGTTTTATCCCATGTGCTCACCATCGAAACAGGCGCGTTTGGGTTGGTGGTTTCTGCATAACTCATTGTTGCCACTCCACTTAATGATGCACATAGCAGCATCGCAACGGACAGTTTTTGGGTAAATGTTTTCATAGAAATGAACCCTGGGTTGTTGTGTTGCGGTCATTATAGTTAGCAGAAATAGTGCTGATTAGAGGGCGAAAGCTGCTAGGATTCATATCATATTGTTATAAATGGGTGGGGATGATGGCGAAACGGGAAAACTATAATGAGCTGTACCTGTTCATGCAGGTGGTACGGGAGGGGAGCTTCACGGCGGCCGCGCTTCGGCTTGGGCTGGCGCAATCCGGGATCAGCCGCTCGGTTCGCGAACTGGAAGAGCGATTGGGCGTTCAACTTCTGGTCCGCACCACGCGCAAGCTCTCGCTCACCCATGCCGGGGAACAGCTTTATCAGACCGCCGAGTCTGCATTCGATACGCTCGATACGGGTCTGGCGACCCTGGCACACTATCGTCAGACGCCGTCCGGCACGGTGCGTATTAATGCCAGCCAGCACGCTATCGATAAATGTCTGCTGCCAAAGCTCGCCATTTTTAAACAGCGTTACCCGGACATCAGGCTGGAACTGATCAATGAAAGCCGCTTCGTCGACATTATCGCCGAGCGGTTCGATGCGGGTGTCAGACTGGGGCCGGAAGTGGGGCAGGGAATGATTGCTGTGCGTATCACGCCTGATATGGAAATGGCCGCGGTGGCTGCCCCGGAACACTTCAGACGCTACGGTTTTCCGCAGACGCCAGCCGATTTAGTGGCTCATCCCTGCATTGCCTACCAGTTTGCCGACGGTAGTGACTATCAGTGGGAACTGGTGCAGGACGGGAAAAAAATCACCCATCGGCCAGAGGGGCAATGGGCGCTGTCTGACAGCTACATGGAAGCCGAGGCCGCCCGGCTGGGGCTTGGGCTGGCCTATGTCCCGGTGGAGCTGGTGGCTGACGATCTGGAGCGCGGAACGCTTATCCGGGTGTTGCAGCGCTATAGCCTGCGCATGGACGGGTTGTATCTCTATTATCCGCACCGCAACGTGTCGCCTGCCCTGAGGGCTGTGATCGATACGCTGAAAATTTAGGGCAGCGTTGTCATTCTGGAAGGCGCCTCGCAAACCGAAAAGTAACCTTATGAAATTCAGCGTTATGTCTTTTCCTCTACGAGGCGCGGTCGTAAAGTGCCTGCGTTGCGGCACATCCGCAATCGGGCGTAGGAACCCGCATCTACAGAGCGATATTTATATGTCGCGACAGCGCCGATCCCGTTAAAATTGCGGTGGCGCTGACGGAGCAGCCGCAAGGCTGGCCGTTTTCTCTGTGGGCGGTATTCCTACCTCTGTCAGCGCTACCCCCTCGAGCGTAGGAACTCATCGGGTGGTTCACCCAATTTATACACTGAGGATGCCTTACGATGGCTACTATCCCAACCCTGACTTATCTTCCATCTGACGAAAACGTCATTCTGCAACTTATCTCCCGACCGCTTCCGGCCGATGCCGATCTCTTTGAGGTCGCCGACAACTGCGCCGCGCTGGTGAGCGTACTGGTCGAAACCGATGATGTCGAGAGCCGTACAGCGCTGTGCGAGCGTCTCCTTCAGGCCATGCGCAGGCTGCGTGAACTCTGTGATGTCGATCTTCCGCCATACCTGATTGAACAGTTGATCATGGGTGAGAAAACCAACTCCTGCGTGCCCGACTGTTGGCAGGACACCTTAACGCAGGTGGACTATGTTCTGGCGCTGACGCAAGCCGTTATGGGGGGAACGCTACCCGCTCACGTAGCGAAAGAGCTGACGGGCCTGCTGCACGATATGGTGTGGCTGCTGGCTGAGTTTGTGAAGGAGCCGCGCATTACTGCGCATTAAGGGGCTGGCGTGGAGGGGCGGCAGCGCCCCTTTGAAAGCGTGATTAACGCGATCGGTTCCCGGTATCCAGAAGCGACGTACCGTAGGAGTTGTCGATGGTACAAAGCCAGCGACCGTCGCTTTCCTGCCGAAAAACATAGGTCGCGCGGCGCGACATTTCCGTTGTCCCACCATGACCATCAGGAAAACGTAGAACGGTTTCCATGATAACGAGGGCATTGCCGCCACCTTCGATCACCTGCATCTCTCCTTGTTCCACAATCAATTGGTCCTGGAAATAATCCGAGATGGCAACAAACGCGCTGCGGATGTTTTCTTTGCCTTTAACCGTCATGCCGGGCTTGACCACCAGAGCTGCGTCTTCTGCGTAATACTCCATCAGGACATCATAGTTTTTGGTGGTGATGGCGTGGTCACAGGATTCGATGATCTGGCGTAGCGGATGTGGGGTCATGCGCGATTCCTCGTTGATGGGGGGAACGCGTATTAACATAACAGGCTGGCGTGTTTGTATAGCTACCAGGTTTTGTGGCTGGCAGGCTCTGGGTTTGAAGTGGAGGATTTAGTGAAGAATGTTACGTCTGCGATAGGATATAATGGGGCGGAACACTTAAATCCACAAATAATTTCATACTGGAAGTTACTAATAAGCATAAAGACGACATTGCTTCTACTAAGTGTTATGTATTTATATCGATGAAGAGTATTTTTGTAGAAAACCCTCTGAAAAGGCCAATGTAATGCATATTTTTGATGGGAATGGAAATAAACTTGATGCAGAGTGCTCTGTTTGTGAAGAGGATGGAATTTATGGACTAATCCTTGAATCTTGGGGGCCAACACATAGGAACAAGGATTATAATACAGCACTTGATTGTATCGTTGAGAGACTGATTGATTCCGGTGTAGATAACGTTATTGTATATCTGGCTTCATCCACAGTTAGAAAACATATGCCATCCATAACTGAAAGGAAAATCCATCCTGGAGAATTTTTCTCTCTTAAAGGTGATAATCCTCGAAACATTCGCTTGGAAATGTGTAGTTATCAGGCTCATTTTAGTAGTACAGGTAAAAAAGATGTTCCTTCCGGGAACAGGGCAAAGCGAATTATGATAAATGTTCCTGGTATCAATGGCGGCGAATTTTGGGAGCAGATAGTACTTGGGGAATTATCAGAACTTTTTCAACCTACAGAAGATGAGGCTGTTCTAAATGCAAGGGTTAGCAAGTTAATCAAACAAAATTTAAGCGAACCTAAAGGATATCAATCACCACTAGTAGTAGAGCGACTTCAAAAGGTCTATGCTCGAGATCCTAGAGTGAAGACGTGGATATTACAGAAAAGTAATGGAATTTGTGAAAGCTGTGGTGGAAATGCACCTTTTTATATAAATGATGGAATCCCATACCTGGAAGTACATCACGTAGTACCTCTTTCGTTATCCGGTACTGATACCATAAGCAACTGTGTTGCTCTTTGCCCTAATTGTCATAGAGCTTTGCATTATAGTCAAAATGCTAAAGAGCTAATTGAGATGCTTTACAATAAAATAGATAGATTGCAGAAGTGAACAGTACTCTTGTTAGAGTAATCTTTAGGCGGGCATCATTAGCCATTTAGCAATGCTGGACGGCTCGAGATGAGCCTGTGGTAAAAAACCATTGATTATTATTCGTGTCAATGGTTTTTTCCTCAATTGAAATTAATATAAAAACAAAAAATTTGTTCGTATAAAGAATGTCTGCTATCGGCGCAATACGGAGGGCGCCAAAAACAGTATGACTGTGATTTCAAATCAAGGTAACAATCGAACGTACCAGGTCATCACAACATTTGTACCCTATGGCACAGCCACAGCTGTGATCACACAACGCTATCGCCTCAACGTCATAACTGATGAAACAGGCCAAACACATAAAATCGATCCGAACAGTGTTAGCGTAACCAGTCCATACTCTGCGGAGATGGCTCAAAAAAATGAGACCCAGCTTCGCAGTGCCCCAGAGAGTTATCAATCTGACAGCATGGTGACAGTGACCGATTTCCCGAACTACACCATTCAAGGTTATGAAAATGGTCCTGTCACTCGGTGTGCTATTTTGTCTAAACACGAGTAGTTATCACCACCCGGATAAATATGGGTTAAGTATGAGCCGAGGGTTAACTGTTAAACTGTTACAACAAGTTGCACTGATTAAAGGGCAATAAATAAAGGGCTGCTTACACTCTAATGATTATATAGCGTGCCGATAACCACATCTGCTTTTGGCAAAAACTGACATTGCAAAATAAGTACGTCTGTTTTGAGCGAGGATCGGAAGTCAGAGTTCCTACTATTTTTAGCTGCAAGAGTCTGGAAGAGCTAATATATAGCATACTATTTTTGCGACCCACAACCAGTGCTCCGGATATATTGATCATATGCGTAAATTACAAAAACTAATTGCAGCCGAGCGTACCACCTTTTCACCGTACAGCAGCCTCTCTCCGAAGGCGATATCTCGTATCGCATCTAAATGTCGGAAGGATGAAGTTGCCGATGCGCATATCTTGATAAAGGAGTTGATGGCTGAGTTGGCCACAGTTCCTGATTGGGATGGTGATACGCATGATGACATATGGAGGTCCATCGAGCTGTTCAGAGCAATCCTGCAAAAGGTGAGATAAAAAAGATGCTAGCGTCCATTCATGGCACGATGTTGCAACAGCAGCTACTTTGGGTTTGACCAGATCACAGCCTCTAGCCTGGAAATAGACGGCGAGGTATTGCGAACCTGCTCTTTGCGTTTCAATCTATGTTTAGACGCAGGTTTTACAGGGCTGAGACGAGGTTTCTGATCTTTTCAGCCTTTTCAAAATGGTCCAGTTTCATTTCCATAATCCACCAGTGCGCCACTTCCATAAGCAGTTCAGGATCGTCATTTTTTTTAGCAAAAAAAGCATAGAACGAAAGCCCAACATCGCTTCCCTTAGAGGCAATTTTTGAATCACAGATCCTGATGATTTTTTCCTTCATTCCTTGCCGCACGCCATCTCCTTTACTCTTTCCATGTTCAGGATAAAAAAAGCCGCAAGCAGATGTCTGCTTACGGCTACAGGATCGTTAATATTGTTTTCTGGCAATCAGGCCGCCTTCACAGCCCTGATTTTTTTGGCTTCAGCCGCATCGGATTCTGTTTTATCAGCAGCAGCAGTGAGATCGGGAAGCTTGCTGGTACGCAGAATATGCTGCACGGTCTCTTTCTGCTCGGCGAGATACAGGCCAAGATTTTCAGCCTGCGTTTCATCCATCTGCATTCCGCTTTGTAACAGCCAGTCGGTGAACGCGTCTGCCATATCAAGCAGCTTGTCGTGAGCGTCAGCCTCTTTCTTACTGGCAAATGTCATTTTCTCTTCACCTTTTCTTACGACAACAAATTTTGTTTCAACAGCCATCGTGCACCTCGTTATACTGTATTTATATACAGTATAACAGCAACAAATCGACGTTGCAGCAAAATATGCATTACTGGCGAAGCTGCTGTGTTTCCGGGCCACCCATACTGCGTCGCCATGCCCCAGGCGCCTGACCATACTGGCGCTTAAAGCTGCGGTTGAAGGACTGCTGGGAGTCAAAGCCCAGCGCGATCGCCACGTTCAGAATCGGTTCGTCGCTGTGGGATAACCGCTCAACCGATTTTTGCAGCTTTTGCGCGCGAATATACCCGGCGAGGGGATAGCCCGTATGCTCTTTGAACAGGCGCTGGAGATGCCATTTCGAGTAGCCGGAACGCCTGGCGACGGTCTCAATGTCCAGGCGGCTGTCCAGGTTGTTGTCGATCCAGTCGAGTAAATCATGCATAAATGCGCCAGTGTTCATCTGGTTACCCCCACGCAGCGGATGAAAAAGTATCTTTGTCTGTTGCATTTAAAGGTGGCGCGTTTTTGCAGTAATTGCAAGTTTTATTGTTGCATTTAAATCCCTGACCGAAACGGGTCTTTTCACATCCGCTCAAATAGCACATAAAGTGCAACAATTATTCTTGCACTTAGTTAAGCGCCTTCCTACAATCGCCGCGAATAGTGTATTCGCAACTGTTACAGTTTTGTGGCGATGAACGACACAAATGGCCTTAAGACAGCCCCCGGACAAAGGAAGTGGCGCGGTGCCTCCTGCTGCGTCTTGCCCGGTGGCGACAATTATCGGAATAAAAATAATGAGCCTGCAAAAAACCTGGGGTAACTCTCCTCTGAGCGCGCTGGGGGCCATGTTGCTCTCCGTGCTGCTCGTCGGATGCGATAACAGCGTCGCGCAAAATGCCGCGCCACCTGCGCCTGCCGTGAGTGCCGCTGACGTGGTGGTGAAATCGATTAGCCAGTGGGATAGCTTTAACGGCCGGATTGAAGCGGTGGAGAGCGTTCAGCTGCGCCCGCGCGTGTCCGGCTACATTGATAAGGTGAATTACACCGACGGCCAGGAAGTGAAGAAGGGCGAGGTGCTGTTCACCATTGATGACCGTACCTATCGCGCCGCGCTGGAACAGGCGCAGGCGAACCTGGCGCGGGCCAAAACGCAGGCCAGCCTGGCGCAAAGTGAGGCTAACCGTACCGATAAGCTAATCAATACCCATCTGGTCTCACGGGAAGAGTGGGAGCAGCGTCGCTCGGCTGCCGTTCAGGCGCAGGCCGATATTCGCGCCGCGCAGGCGGCGGTTGACGCAGCCCAGCTCAACCTGGACTTCACCAAAGTGACCGCGCCTATTGATGGTCGCGCCAGCCGGGCGCTGCTCACCAGCGGGAACCTGGTGACTGCGGGCGATACCGCCAGCGTCCTCACCACGCTGGTCTCGCAGAAGACGGTGTACGTCTACTTTGACGTGGACGAGTCAACCTACCTTCACTATCAAAACCTGGCCCGCAGCGGGCAGGGGGCGTCCAGCAATCACACGGCGCTGCCGGTTGAGATTGGCCTGACGGGCGAGGAGGGCTATCCCCATCAGGGCAAAGTGGATTTCCTGGATAACCAGCTCACGCCGAGCACCGGGACCATCCGCATGCGCGCGCTGCTGGATAACTCACAGCGTCAGTTCACGCCGGGACTGTTTGCCCGCGTACGCCTGCCGGGCAGCGCGGAGTTCAAAGCTACGCTTATCGACGACAAGGCGGTGCTGACCGATCAGGATCGTAAATACGTCTATATCGTGGATAAAGAGGGGAAAGCGCAACGTCGCGACATTACGCCGGGACGTCTGGCAGACGGTTTACGCATCGTGCGGCAGGGGCTGAACCCTGGCGACAAAGTCATCGTCGAGGGTTTACAGAAAGTGTTTATGCCGGGTATGCCGGTTAACGCCAAAACCGTTGCCATGACCGCCAGCGCCGCCCTCAACTGATCCCTTGACCTGAGAATCCAACCCATGGACTTTTCCCGCTTTTTCATCGACAGGCCGATCTTTGCTGCCGTCCTGTCGATTCTGATTTTTATCACAGGGTTAATCGCCATCCCGCTGCTGCCGGTGAGCGAATACCCTGACGTCGTGCCGCCAAGCGTGCAGGTGCGCGCCGAGTACCCGGGCGCCAACCCGAAAGTGATTGCCGAGACCGTGGCGACGCCGCTGGAAGAGGCGATCAACGGCGTTGAGAACATGATGTACATGAAATCCGTCGCGGGCTCGGACGGCGTGCTGGTGACCACCGTGACCTTCCGTCCGGGGACTGACCCGGATCAGGCGCAGGTTCAGGTGCAGAACCGCGTCGCGCAGGCCGAAGCGCGTCTGCCGGAGGACGTGCGGCGTCTGGGCATTACCACCCAGAAGCAGTCGCCCACGCTGACGCTGGTGGTTCATCTGTTTTCGCCAAACGGTAAGTACGACTCGCTGTATATGCGCAACTACGCCACGCTGAAGGTGAAGGATGAGCTGGCGCGCCTGCCCGGCGTCGGCCAGATCCAGATTTTCGGCTCCGGCGAGTACGCGATGCGCGTCTGGCTGGACCCTAATAAAGTGGCGGCGCGCGGGCTGACCGCCTCGGACGTGGTCACGGCGATGCAGGAGCAAAACGTACAGGTCTCCGCCGGTCAGCTTGGCGCCGAGCCGCTGCCGAAAGAGAGCGACTTCCTGATCTCCATTAACGCCCAGGGCCGCCTGCATACCGAAGAAGAGTTTGGCAATATTGTCCTGAAAACAACGCAGGATGGTACGGTCGTCCGCCTGCGCGACGTGGCGCGGATTGAAATGGGGTCCGGGAGCTATGCCCTGCGTTCCCAGCTGAACAATAAAGACGCGGTCGGGATTGGTATCTTCCAGTCTCCTGGAGCGAACGCCATCGATCTGTCTAACGCGGTGCGCGCGAAAATGGACGAACTGTCGACGCGCTTCCCGGCGGACATGAAGTGGGCGGCACCTTACGATCCGACGGTCTTCGTGCGCGATTCGATCCGTGCGGTGGTGCAGACGCTGCTGGAAGCGGTGGTGCTGGTCGTGCTGGTGGTCATTCTGTTCCTGCAAACCTGGCGCGCGTCGATCATTCCGCTGATCGCGGTGCCGGTGTCGGTGGTGGGTACATTCAGCATTCTCTACCTGCTGGGCTTCTCGCTCAACACCCTGAGTTTGTTCGGGCTGGTATTGGCCATCGGTATCGTGGTGGACGACGCCATCGTGGTGGTGGAAAACGTCGAGCGAAATATCGAAGAGGGGCTTGCGCCGCTTGCGGCCGCGCACCAGGCGATGCGTGAAGTGTCCGGGCCGATTATCGCGATTGCGCTGGTGCTGTGCGCGGTATTTGTGCCGATGGCGTTTCTGTCGGGCGTTACCGGCCAGTTCTACAAGCAGTTTGCGGTGACGATCGCGATATCGACGGTGATTTCAGCGATTAACTCGCTTACGCTCTCTCCGGCGCTGGCGGCACTGCTGTTAAAGCCCCACGGCGCGCCGAAAGATTTCCCGACCCGGCTTATCGACCGTCTGTTCGGCTGGATTTTCCGTCCGTTTAACCGCTTTTTCCTCCGCAGTTCAAACGGCTATCAGGGGCTGGTGGGCAAAACGCTGGGACGGCGCGGTGCGGTATTCGTGGTTTACCTGCTGCTGCTCTGTGCCGCAGGCGTCATGTTTAAAGCGGTGCCCGGCGGGTTTATTCCCACGCAGGACAAGCTGTACCTGATTGGCGGCGTGAAAATGCCGGAAGGCTCCTCGCTGGCCCGCACCGATGCGGTGATCCGCAAAATGAGCGAAATCGGGATGAATACCGAAGGCGTGGACTATGCGGTCGCGTTTCCGGGGCTGAATGCGCTGCAGTTCACCAATACGCCGAATACCGGGACGGTCTTCTTCGGCCTGAAACCGTTCGACCAGCGTAAACATTCCGCGGCGGAAATTAACGCGGAGATTAACGCGAAAATCGCGCAAATCCAGCAGGGCTTTGGCTTCTCCATTCTGCCGCCGCCGATTTTAGGGCTGGGTCAGGGGTCGGGCTATTCCCTGTACATTCAGGATCGCGGTGGTCTGGGCTATGGCGCGCTGCAAAACGCGGTGAACACCATGTCCGGTGCAATCATGCAGACGCCGGGGATGCATTTCCCGATCTCAACCTACCAGGCTAACGTGCCGCAGCTGGACGTCCAGGTTGACCGCGACAAGGCGAAAGCGCAGGGCGTGTCGCTGACCGATCTTTTCGGGACGCTGCAAACCTATCTGGGCTCGTCGTACGTCAATGATTTCAACCAGTTCGGGCGTACCTGGCGCGTGATGGCGCAGGCTGACGGGCAGTTCCGCGACAGCGTGGAAGATATTGCGAATCTGCGTACCCGTAACAGCCAGGGCGAAATGGTGCCGATTGGCAGTATGGTTAACATCACGACCACCTACGGGCCGGATCCGGTGATCCGTTACAACGGCTACCCGGCGGCGGACCTGATTGGCGATGCCGACCCGCGCGTGCTCTCATCTGCACAGGCGATGACGCAGCTGGACGCGATGTCTAAGCAGATCCTGCCGAACGGGATGAACATCGAATGGACGGACCTGAGCTTCCAGCAGGCCACCCAGGGCAACACGGCGCTGATCGTCTTCCCGGTCGCGGTGCTGCTGGCATTCCTGGTGCTGGCGGCGCTGTATGAAAGCTGGACGCTGCCGCTGGCGGTGATCCTTATCGTGCCGATGACCATGCTCTCTGCGCTGTTTGGCGTCTGGCTGACCGGGGGTGATAACAACGTCTTCGTGCAGGTGGGGCTGGTGGTGCTGATGGGGCTGGCCTGTAAAAACGCCATTCTTATCGTGGAGTTTGCCCGCGAGCTGGAAATTCAGGGTAAAGGCATTATGGAAGCCGCGCTGGAGGCGTGCCGCCTGCGTTTACGCCCGATTGTGATGACCTCCATCGCCTTTATTGCCGGGACCATTCCGCTGATCCTCGGCCACGGCGCGGGTGCGGAAGTACGCGGCGTCACCGGGATCACGGTGTTCTCCGGTATGCTGGGGGTGACGCTGTTTGGTCTGTTCCTGACGCCGGTGTTCTACGTGACGCTGCGTAAGTTCGTCACGCGCGGCAAAAAAGAGGAAAGGGACGTGCTGCCCGCGTAGGGACGTTGCGGATAATAAAAAACCGCCTTCACAGTGAAGGCGGTTTTTTTTCGCATCAGGAAAACGTTATGACGTTTTTTGATACTGGGCAATGAGGTCGGGGAGCGGATCCCATCCGCTGCTGTCGGCGTTTTTCACCGCTTCCAGGGCGCTAGCCACGGTATGGCGCTCCAGTACCGCTAACGACGCCTGCTCAGCCTCTTCGGAAATCGATTTAAAGTACCAGCAGGCGTTAGCGCTGACCACGCAGCGGGCCGGTACGTCAGGGCGCGACGCCCACAGTTTTTTATCTTCGATAACCGAAAGGTAGATGTCGCGCAGGGTGATCTCTTCCGGCGGACGACCAAGATGAATGGAGCCGTTACGGCCAAGCGTTGAGACGATAATGCCGTCTCGCGTCAGCGGAACCATCAATTTGCGGATGAAGCTCGGGTTTGCTTCCAGACCGTAGGCCAGAATCGCGCTTGTCGAACGTTCACCCAATTGCTCCGCCATCGCTACGCTGAGAACCATCTGCAAAGCTGTCGGGAAGCGGTAATCTAACATTTCTCTGTCCTGGGTTGCGGTGAATCTTGTTCTTTTTGGCACCGCAGAGGTGAATAAGCAATAAACAACAATATAACAAATACGGTAATTATTTTGAAGCAATCTGCGGCATTTGCGATCAAACCCCCTGTTCTGCTTTAGCTAAACGTGCGGTTCGGGAAGTCAACCGTGACCAGGAGGCCACCTTCTGCAGATGAACCCAGATTTACGCTGCTGTTGTGTTGCTGCGCCACCGCTTTGACGATGGCAAGGCCCAGCCCGCTGCCGCTCTGCACCTGATTGGGATCGCGGAAAAAGCGGTCGAACACGCGCTCCTGCAGCTCATCCGGAATACCCGGGCCCGCATCGGAGACGCGCAGCTGAACGACGCGATCGCAGGCGCTCACGTCGACCTGAATCCGCCCGCCCTCGGGGCTGTATTTCACGGCGTTCTCAATGAGATTATCAATCAGCGACACCAGGCGTTCCCTGACGCCGTGGATCCAGACGTCATCCTCGGCAAAGAATTCCAGCTCAATTTTGCGCGCAGACGCTAGCGGTTCCAGCTCGGCCATTCGTTCCTGAATAAGCGTTGTCAGCGGCACGGGTTCCATCGCCGTATCAATGCGCGATTCACTGTGCATCATCAGCAGCAGCTGATTGACGAGGCGCGCGGCGCGGCTGTTGCTGCGAATCACGCCCGCAAGCAGCTCCTTCTGGCTCTCGCTGATGACCCAGGACTGCAGCGCCTCCACGTTGATGCGCATCGCCGCGAGGGGGGTACGCAGCTCGTGCGCGGCATCCGCGATGAAAATCCGCTCCCTTTCCGCGCTTTCACGCACCCTGGCAAGGAAGTCGTTGATCGCGTCCACCATCTGGCGAAGCTCCCGGTGCTTCGGTACGGCTCTTAAAGGGGAGAGGTCGTCCGGCGTGCGTAACGTAATTTCATTGACCACCTTATTCCATGGACGCATCGCAATGCGGATTGAGAGCCACGCGGGAAACAGCAGAAACGGGAAGCAGACCAGCAGCGGCAGGATGTAGTACCCGCGAGAGTTCAGATAGATAAAGAAGTTCCAGCCGCTGGCTGGCGTGAAGAGGGTGACCTCCACGTCAGAGTGAGGGGATTTAAGAGTGCGGCTGGTCCAGGTACGATCTTCACTCTGGACGTGCTCCAGTTCGCCGAACCGGGTGTTTGTTATCCCCGCAGGTGCACCGTCGGAGGCAAAAATAACGGCATTATTCTTGCGAACGATGAGGTTAATCGACAGCACGGGATCTTCCCCTCCGCCGTAACCTTCCCGCAGGGCCTGGCTAAAGGCTTCCAGCACGGCGGTACGATCCTGCGGACGTCCGTCCATACGCTCAACCAGGGTAAAAACGGTTTCGTATGTTTTACTGCCCGTGAGGATGGGAGGGCTGCGCAGGTCCTCCCACAGAATGAAGGTTAGAAAAAGACACCACAGCAGGGTCAGCAGCAGCATCTGGGCGATGATAATTCGGCGCACCAGCGTCGGGCGCCTCAGGTGATACCAGACGTTTTGCATTAACCGCTCACCTTTTGAATGGAGACGGTATCAATGACGTACCCGACGCCCCGGACCGTTCGCACATAGCCGTCGCCGATTTTCCGCCGCAAGTTTCCCATATGCACGTCGAGCGCGTTGCTGAGGTTCTCTTTGTTGCCGAATATCCTTTCTTCCAGAAACCGCCGGGTCAGCACGCGGTCCGCGCGCAGCATCAACGTTTCCAGCAGCGCGTATTCACTGGCCGTTAAATCGATATGGCGCGCACTCACCGTCACGCGGCGCGTCGGGATATGAAGAGAGAGCCCGCGAATTTCTATCGCCTCATTCTCAAAACCGTAGCTGCGCCGCGCAAGGGCTCGCACTCGCGCCAGCAGCTCGGCGAGTATAAAGGGTTTGACGAGATAGTCGTCCGCGCCGGCATCCAGGCCGCATAGGCGATCCTGCAATGTCCCTCGCGCCGTCAGGATGATGACGGGGATCCCCTTGAGCTGCTGGCGCAAACGCGTCATCAGGCTCATGCCATCGCCGTCGGGCAGCCCCAGGTCGAGCAAAATAAGTTCCGGCACGCAGACGTCAAGCTGATGTAGCGCATCCTCTTTACGGCGAACCCATATAACGTCAAACCCTTGATCTGAGAGGGCGATACGTACGCCATTGCCGAGATCCAGGTCGTCTTCGATAAGTAGAATTTTCACATTGGTAACGGTATCAACCGTGAATGAAGAATTTCTTAAGAAAAAAACGGTAGCAGGAAATCTGTCCGGATGACAGCACCCGCGCGCGCTTCAGTCTTTCTTCATTTTCGGCTCATAAGAACCTTAGGGTCACGCTTCAAAATGGGCGTTCCGGCGTTTAACCGCCTGCATCGTCATCATTTGCATCCATAAGGACTTCCTTAATGAGAAATATCGAACTGCGTCATACGTTCCCTCATTTACTTTCGGGCCGCTGCCTGAAAACCCTCGTGCCGGGCGTCGTTCTGGCGTTACTGGCTACGCCTGTACTGGCGGAAGAACAGCGCCAGGGTAACGTCTTAACCCTGGGGGGCGGCGTGGATGTGGGGCCGCGCTACTCGGGTTCAGAGAAAACCCGCGTCTCAGCGGCTCAGGTAGTGGATTATTCCATGGCAAATGGCTTCTTTATCGGCACCACGCGAGGGATCGGCTATGGTAACAATGTTGGCAACCTGGATTACAGCGCAGCGCTGAGCTATCGAGTTGGCCGTAAAGATAAAGACGTGAGCAGCGATTCCATCAGCTCCGGCAGCGACGAGCTGCGGGGCATGGGTGAGATTAAAGGCTCGGCTATCGTGGTACCCGGGCTGGGGTACAAGGTGACCGACTGGCTGAATCTGCAGCTGCAGGCTGAGGTACCGGTTTCAGAAAGGGACAACGGTGAAGCGGTACATTTCGGCATTTCCAGCCCGTTCTACACCTCACCCAAAAATGAGGTGACGATGGCGCTGACCGGCAGTTGGGGATCCGACAAGTATATGCAGACGTACTATGGGGTCAGCGCCGCCCAGTCGGCCGCATCGGGCTTTGCCCGACATGACGCCGGGGCCGGGATTTATGCCTGGTCGATGAACCTTGACTGGACCCACAAGCTCACCGCTCGCTGGAGCGTGCTTGCCTCTGCGGGCGTGACGCAGCTGACGGGGGATGCGGGCGATAGCCCGATTGTGCATCGTAAAACGTCGCCGACGGGGAGTTTGAAGGTGACATACAGTTTTTGAGCATGTGATAACGACGTATATGAGCCGCTCCGGTTAAGATGGCGGGGCGG
The DNA here is from genome assembly GCF_001729805.1 of Enterobacter roggenkampii. Taxonomy (NCBI): domain Bacteria; kingdom Pseudomonadati; phylum Pseudomonadota; class Gammaproteobacteria; order Enterobacterales; family Enterobacteriaceae; genus Enterobacter; species Enterobacter roggenkampii. The sequence continues at coordinate 2,059,061 of NZ_CP017184.1, forward strand.
TACTGCTGGGTGACGGGAAGAGTGATGGACTGTCTCAATCTCATGGTGTGTAACAACCTGCTCTCTATGCCAAAATGATTCAACATTAGCGATTAACGAGACTTATTGATATTGACCATTGTATTTATTCCATCACTTGCATGCATCACGGCATCCGGCACGGCCAACCCCGGTTAAGCCACAGTATCTGAACTACGTTTAACATCAGTCAGAATTATAAAAGAGTTAACGTTTTATTAGATTCGCAACAGTGTCGGCCTCCGTCCGGAGCATTTGAAAACCAGAACCTCACTAAGAAATGTGCCAACATGGCGCGAGTAATATCTCTGTCCGGAGAATAATGTGTTCGGAAAACTGTTGTTAAACTACATGCCAGGGCTACAAAATTTGTTGGCCTACGATAAAAGCTGGCTAAAGCATGATGTTAAAGCCGGGTTATCTGTTGCGGCCGTAGCGCTCCCTGTTGCGATTGCTTACGCTGAGCTGGCGGGGGTGGGGGCAATTGTAGGGCTCTATTCCTGCGTTTTACCGATGATAGCTTACGCACTGTTTGGCTCTTCACGCCAGCTTATTGTGGGCCCAGATGCCACAACCTGCGCGGTGATCGCGGCCGTCGTATTTCCGCTTTCTGCAGGAAACCCCGAACTGCACTGGCAGCTGACGATCATCATGACATTGATGATGGGCGGGTGGTGTTTGCTTGCCAGTAAATTTCGGCTGGGCGCGCTCGCCGATCTGCTTTCTCATCCCATTCTTACCGGTTTACTTAATGGCGTAGCCGTGACGATTATTGTCGGGCAATTAGGCAAGGTGTTGGGGATTAAGCTTGATGAAGCGCAGGTTATTGAAAAAATAATCGCCTTGCCAGGTCGACTTTCAGATAGCCATTTATTAACCGTAGGTATATCCCTTTTTACGTTAATTATTTTAATGGTGATCAAAACGTATCGCAGCCAGTGGCCAGCACCTTTAATCGCCATTGTAATAACAACGGCACTGGTATGGGTGACCTCTGCACAACAGTATGGGATTGCCACGATTGGGGGAGATGGCTTCCAGCCTGGTTTACCGGTCGTTCACTGGGGGGCGTTCCAGCCGGGGCCGATGCGTGATTTGGTGATCCCGGCGCTGAACCTGGCGTTGGTCAGTTTTGTCAGTCTGATGCTGACCGCCCGCAGTTTTGCCGCAAAAAATGGCTACGAAATTAATGCGGATGCAGAGTTCCGGGCGCTGGGTATTGCGAACATTATGTCGGGATTATCTCTGGGGTTTGCTATCAGTGGCGCCGATTCACGGACCGCGGTGAATGATTCGGTTGGGGGGAAAAGTCAGCTGGTTTCCGTGGTCGCCGCCTTGATCATCGGTATCGTCGTAGTATTTTTCACTCAGCCATTACAATTCATTCCGGTATCTGCGTTAGGGATTGTTCTAATGTATGCATCGTGGTCATTAATCGATTTACGTGGGCTATGGAACCTGAGGCGCAGAAATAAACAGGCCTTTCGCCTGGCCTTCTTCACGTTTGGCTGTGTGTTAATTATCGGCGTTATCCAGGGGATTGGCCTTGCGGTGTTGCTTGGGTTATTACAATTCCTTCGTACGGTGTTTCGCCCCTCTGAGCACCTGCTGGGCACTGACGAAGAGGGAATGATTCACTCGTTAGGGAATACCACCGATATAAAAATGGTCCCGGGCGTGCTGATGTATCGATTTAACTCACCGTTGACCTATTTTAATGTGGCTTATTTTAAACGTCGGGTATTGAACCTGGTTGATGGTGCAGCCATACAACCTAAATGGGTGGTCATTGATGCCGTTGCCTGCTTCACCTATTCAGACATCAGTGTCCTGGCAACCATTAATGAGTTAAAGCGCGATCTGAAAGGTCGACAGATTAAATTAATTCTTGCGGGCAGGAAAACGGAGTTAACACGCTGGTTTAAAGACAGTCGGCCAACAATGAATGATGATGACATGATTCTGGCGCCAGACCTCTACCTGGCACTTCGGTTCATTCAGAGCAAAGAGAGTGCGAGTGAGGGGGAATCAGTCGGTGATACATAACCAAATAGTGGTGAAAGGCTTGTAGCACATGCTACTGGCAGGCAGGGAACACTCACAATTACCCACAGGATGAGAATAAAGATAATGATGGTTTTCTGAAATATGGGATTATCCACTAAAAATGACTCCGACTTGCTCGCTGAAAAAGCAGAATAGAGGAACAGTCGTCACGTATCCACCACTAAATGTGGGGGTATGAATGAAATTTACCCTGATTTGATTTTGAGATGACCCTGCCCATAGCCGGTTTCTCCGCTGTGAATGCGCAATCTCTGGTGCGACGTATCATGCTGACGGCTATAAGCAAGGAGCGGACCTTGAGTACCATTCATTTTCGCCAGAACAAAAATAGATAGGGTCGTGCCTACAAATAAATAAACTCATAATTCACAATGTAACTTCCAATATTATTCACACGGGCCGTTACCCACACCCCAGTCATTCCCTGCTTACGGTGGCTGTGCAGATATTCTTTGTTTGTACAAAGCTGAATCCATCTGTTGGTGTTCTGATCTTTTAACCAGAGACCCGCTTCACAATGGCCATGCTTACCTCTCGAAGGCCCCGGAAAGACAACCTCATATTCAGATTCATAGCCAATTATTTTGTCCGGGAAGAGATAGACATAAATATCATAACAATTTAAGCTCAATACAAACCCAAGGCAAAAGCCGCTAAAAAAAGCACTGGCAATATATTCTAATGTTTTGTTAAAAGTGCGCAGGTAAAAAGCGCGCATAACAAAAATTGTTCCAATCAAAACGCCAAGTGAAATATATGTCATCCATTCAGGGACGGATTTTTTTAATATAGTATTATGGGAGATGCCAGATGCCCATGACATATACCAGAGCCATCCACCTAAAACGCTGAATATCACGGCTGTAACAAGTAATTTCTTGCGTTTATCTTCGAAAGAATAATTTTTAGTCATGGTTTTGTTTTGTATGTATCAAACGAAAGTGTTGACCTTACCAGGAAAAGCTATTTTATATTATTAAATTCAATATGCCTCCTGTTTCGAGTTAAATTTTTTAAGCTTCCTCTTTTGACCGTAGCTTGCTCGCTACCCGCGAGCAAGCCACACCCCTTAGCGATACAGCGTCTTTTCCGCAACCGGAATAAGGAGCCCGGATCGCCAGTCCGCGAGTGTCAGCTGCGCAAGCTTACCGAGCGCGGTATAAAACGGATGTCCGGCGTTGTCGACAAACACGGACAGGAAGCGGGTGCTCCACGGCAGCAGGTGCCACGCCAGAAGTTGAGCGCACTCCGCATCGCGGCCGTTCTCGGCCAGCCATGCCGCCAGCAGCAGCAAAGTCCCGAAGTGATCTTCCGGTTCATTCTGCTGCATTTCAAATGCGATAGCGTTCTCCCGCATCCACTGGCGCAGCGCGAGGGTCGAGTCGCCGAACAGCACGGATTCGCGGTCAAGCCAGACGGAGCCCCACGGTGGCGCGGGCAGGGCGTAAGGGCCAATAAACAGCCGTTGCCAGGCGTCCCTCAGCGGCTCATCGGCAGACGCGGCAAAGGTGTCAGCGACTGGCTGCAGCGTTCCTGGCGGCAGGGGCCAGTCCTGAACCCATTCGCCGGCGGTGAGAGCCTGCACCAGCGGCGCGGCCTGCTCGCTGTCTGGCGCGAAATAAAACAGCGCACCCAGCACCCGGGCGCTGAACGCGAACGATTCACGATGTGAGACATCTTTCATTACATCTTCCTTGCTCGCGCGGAGGGTGTCCGCGCGACTGAGTTAACCGATAATACAAACCATAGAATAAACCACGGTCACGCCATTCACCCGTTACACCTTCTCGATCTGTACCAGATTGGTGTGCTGCGGGTTGCCTTTGGCCAGCGGTGACGGGCGGTGCGTGGTCAGGGTGTTGATGCATGAGCCGTGGTCGACACGATCGCCACTCATATTGGCGTCGTGCCAGGCCCCCTGGCCCATGGCGCTGACGCCGGGCATGATGCGCGGCGTCACTTTCGCTTCAATTCGTACCTCGCCGCGGTCGTTAAAGACGCGCACCGTATCGCCGTTTTTAATGCCGCGTTTTTCAGCATCGACAGGATTAAGCCAGACCTCCTGGCGGCAGGCGGCTTTCAGCACGTCCACGTTACCGTAGCTCGAGTGGGTACGGGCCTTAAAGTGGAAGCCAAACAGCTGCAGCGGGAACCGCGCGCGCTCGGGCGCGTCCCAGCCGTCGAAGGTTGATGCGTAGACGGGCAGCGGGCTGATGGTCTCATCTTTTTCCAGCTCCCAGGTGGCCGCAATCTCCGCCAGCTTGCTGGAGTAAATTTCAATCTTACCCGATGGGGTTTTCAGCGGATTGGCTTCCGGGTTTTCACGGAATTTTTTATAGGCCACAAAATGGCCGTTCGGATCTTTGCGCTTGTAAATGCCCCTTTTTTTCAGCTCGTCATAGGACGGCAGTTTGGGATCTTTTTCGAGCATTTTGGCATACAGATACTGCAGCCACTGTTCCTGCGTCCGTCCTTCGGTGAATTTCTGGTGGATATCCGGCCCGAGGCGTTTCGCCACTTCGCTCATGATCCAGTAGATGGGCTTGCGTTCAAACTTCGGCGCGGTCACGGGCTGAAGGAATATCAGGTAGCCCATGTTGCCCGCATAATCGTTTGGAATGATGTCTTCCTGCTCGACGGTCATCAGGTCCGGCAACACGATATCGGCATACTTCGCTGACGATGTCATGAAGTTATCAATGACGACAATCATTTCGCACTTGCTTTCATCCTGCAGGATATCGTGGGTTTTATTGATATCGGAGTGCTGGTTGATGAGGGTGTTGCCCGCGTAGTTCCAGATGAACTTAATCGGCACGTCCAGCTTATCCTTGCCGCGCACGCCGTCGCGCAGGGCGGTCATCTCCGGCCCACGGGCGATGGCGTCCGTCCAGCTGAAGCAGGAAATTTGCGTTTTGACCGGGTTATCCGGCAGCGGCATACGTTCGATGGTGATGGTGTAGGTGGACTCACGCGCGCCGCTGTTCCCGCCGTTGATCCCGACGTTTCCGGTGAGGATCGGCAGCATCGCGATAGCGCGGGAGGTCAGCTCGCCGTTCGCCTGACGCTGAGGTCCCCAGCCCTGGCAGATATAAGCCGGTTTAGCGGAGCCGATTTCGCGGGCAAGCTTAACGATGCGATCGGCGGGAATACCGGTGATGCGGGAGGCCCACTCCGGCGTTTTCGCCGTGTGGTCATCGCCCTGGCCGAGAATATACGCTTTGTAGTGACCGTTAGCAGGCGCGCCTTCCGGCAGCGTTTTTTCGTCGTAGCCAACGCAGTATTTGTCGAGAAATGGCTGGTCGACCAGGTTTTCGTCGATTAATACCCAGGCAATACCCGCCACCAGCGCGGCATCGGTTCCCGGACGGATCGGGATCCATTCATCTTCGCGTCCGGCTGCCGTGTCGGTGTAGCGCGGGTCGATAACAATCATGCGCGCGTTGGACCGCTCGCGAGCCTGTTCCAGATAGTACGTAATCCCGCCGCCGCTCATGCGCGTTTCCGCCGGGTTATTGCCGAACATGACCACCAGTTTGGTGTTTTCGATGTCCGAGGTGCTGTTGCCGTCGTTGCTGCCGTAGGTGTAGGGCATCGCGCAGGCAATTTGCGCCGTGCTGTAGGTGCCGTAGTGGCTCAGGAAGCCGCCGTAGCAGTTCATCAGGCGCGCCACCAGCGAAGCGTAAGGGGAGGAGCGGGTGATATTGCCGCCGACAATCCCGGAAGAGTAGTTGATATACACCGCTTCGTTGCCGTAGTTGGCCACCACGTCTTTCAGGCTGGCGGCTATCGTTTCGAGCGCTTCATCCCACGTGATGCGCTCGAACTTGCCTTCGCCGCGTTTGCCCACGCGCTTCATCGGGTAGTTCAGACGGTCAGGGTGATTGATGCGGCGACGAATAGAACGTCCGCGCAGGCAGGCGCGCACCTGGTGATCGCCATACACATCCTCGCCGGTGTTATCCGTTTCGACCCAGTACACTTCGTTGTCGCGGACGTGCAGACGCAGCGCACAGCGGCTGCCGCAGTTGACCGAGCAGGCGCCCCACACCACGGTATCTTCAGGAGGCTGGACGGCGTGCTTTACCGCAGCGGCAGCGCTTTTAAGGCCAAAGGGAAGCGAGATCCCACCAGCGGCAAGCGCCAGAGAACCTATCGCCGTAGATTTTACGAGAGTTCGACGGCTAATTCCGCCGTCGTAATGTTCAGCATCGGACATGGCTCACCCCATCATTATTATTGCGTATTATTTCTCCCGAAATGATATCCGGGCTAATGATGGGGTGAGTGTTACTTATTTGGGGGTAGTAGATCTTAATCCTTATCAAATCAAAGGGAATTGACGCTCAATTACTGAGGTTCAGCTGCGGCACCGCTGCCTGTGCGGGTGTACAGAATTTTAAAGGTGTCGTTAGCGCAGTGGCCTACGACCTGCGTGCCCGCCTGATCGGCCTGGCCGTTCGGCACAATGTTCAGCGTAAAACCTGACTCAGGCACGCCGTTGTTGACGATCTTCTGCTGAATGTCGCTTTTCACGCGCTCGCAGGAATCCGGTGCCGCCAGCGCGGCCGTTGAGGCACTCATTAACAGCAGGGCGGTAATCCAGGGTAACCGTTTCATCTGTAGCTCCTTTTCTCTGTGTAGAGATTAATTTTAGCAGGCTTCGTGTAAACATCTGTATTTGCTAATATGATTGGGAATAATCTCCCTGTACGGAAATGAATGTGAAGAAATATGCAGCGATAACGCTCCTGGCAGCAGCATTGGTGGGGTGCGACAACAGCTCCGCGCCGCTGTCGTTTACGCCCGAGATGGCGAGTTTTTCAAACGAATTTGATTTTGATCCGCTGCGCGGCCCGGTCAAAGACTTTACCCAGACGCTGTTCAACGAGAAGGGCGAAGTATCTAAACGGGTCACCGGCACCGTCTCGACGGAAGGGTGTTTCGATACGCTGGAGCTACACGACCTGGAGGCCAACACCAGCGTGGCGCTGGTGCTGGATGCCAATTACTATCTTGATGCGGAAACCCAGCAGCGCAAAGTGAAGCTGCAGGGCAAATGCCAGCTGGCCGAACTGCCGTCAGCCGGGGTAACGTGGGATACCGACGACAACGGATTTGTGGTGGCGGCGCACGGTAAAGAGATGGAAGTGAAGTATCGCTACGACGCGGATGGTTACCCGCTGGGCAAAACCACCGTCTCAGGGGATCAGCATCTGTCCGTCCAGTCGACGCCGTCGAAAGACCTGCGCAAAAGAATGGATTACTCGGCAGTCAGCATGTTGAATGACAAGCCGCTGGGCAACGTGACGCAGAGCTGCGACTACGATCGCCACAATAACCCGGTGAGCTGCGATCTGACCATCACGGACGACAGCGTCAAACCCGCCGTTGAGCACAAGTACACCATCAAGAACACGATTGAATATTACTGAGCGTAAAGTGCATTTTGTGCGTTTCGCCCGGCGGCGCTACGCTTGCACGGGCCTACAATGAAGCACCCTGTAGGCCGGGTAAGCACAGCGCCACCCGGCAAGAAAGACAGCTCAACGGTTTATGACACGGTTTGTCATCAATCTTACTGCGCGGTAGGTTTCAGCAGGCTGGCGCCTGACGGTTTATGTCCGGCCAGGTGCTGATGCTGGAAAATGCACATGCGGATGGTGTTGCGGTATTCACCGTTGATAAAGAACTCGTGAATCAGCTCGCCTTCCACCATAAAGCCCAGCTTGCGATAGATATGGATCGCTTTTTCGTTCTCTTTGTCCACAATCAGGTAAAGCTTGTAGAGATTCAGAACGTTGAATCCGTAATCCATTGCCAGCCTGGCCGCGCGTGACGCAAGGCCTTTTCCCTGATGCTCAGGGGAGATGATGATCTGGAACTCCGCCCGACGGTGAACGTGGTTGATCTCAACCAGCTCCACCAGCCCGGCTTTTTCACCTTCACACTCCACCACAAAACGACGTTCACTCTGATCGTGAATGTGCTTATCGTAGAGATCGGACAGCTCGACAAAGGCCTCATAAGGCTCTTCGAACCAGTAGCGCATTACGCTGGCATTGTTGTCGAGCTGGTGGACAAAGCGCAGGTCTTCACGCTCCAGCGGACGGAGTTTAACGTCGCAGGGCGCCGACATTATGGGGCTACCGTGCGGCCAGTGCGGCGATCCAGGCAGCGCAGGGTGTTAGGCTCCCAGTAGGCATTGACGTTTGCACTTTGCTGACACTTATCGCGCGCGTCAAAAGCGACATCTTCTTTGTCCCACTCTTTTTCGGCACGTTTGTTGACCTTCTGGCGAAGGCTACGGGTGTCATTCCATTGTTCTTTGTCCATCGCGGCGTTCTGGCGGCTTTGCGCGCTGTCACCAGACTCAATAATGAGCTTGCTGGTTTCCGCTGTCGCAGAGGCGGCAAAGGCGAACGATGACAGCGCCAGCAGGGCTGTCAGACAAAGGCGTTTGCTTAATGTGGTCATAGCGTTTCCTTTTAAATGGGTGCAGATAATCAAGTTACCCCGTACAGATTCTACACTAAAGCGAAATGACGGCATACCCGCGGAGCAAGTATGGAAAAGTAAAGGGCATCATCAGGTATGATGGTTAAATAAATCCTCACCTGACGTGAAATATGCTTAAAACGACGCTGCTTTTTTTTGCGACTGCGCTGTGTGAAATCATCGGCTGCTTCCTGCCCTGGCTCTGGCTCAAAAAGGGTGGAACCGTATTGCTGCTCATTCCGGCAAGCGTTGCACTTGCTCTTTTTGTCTGGCTGTTAACGCTGCATCCGGCGGCCAGCGGGCGCGTTTATGCGGCTTACGGCGGCGTCTATGTCTGCACGGCGCTGCTGTGGCTGCGCGTGGTGGACGGTGTCAAGCTCAGCGTCTATGACTGGGCCGGCGCGCTGATTGCCCTGTGCGGTATGCTGATTATTGTGGCGGGATGGGGCCGCGCATGAGCCCCCGGTTTTGTGATCGTTAGCTTATTTTACGATCATTATACTTGTATGGTAGTAGTGTAGTTGCGTAAATTTCCGGCATCACAACGAACGATGTAAGGAAAGGAATTATGAAGATTGTCGCGGCTGACGTGTTTGTTACCTGCCCGGGGAGGAACTTTGTCACCCTTAAAATCACCACCGATGAGGGGATTGTCGGTCTCGGTGACGCCACGCTAAACGGACGTGAGCTCTCCGTGGCCTCATACCTGAAGGATCACCTTTGCCCCCAGCTCATTGGCCGCGATGCGCACCGCATCGAAGACATCTGGCAGTTCTTCTACAAAGGTGCTTACTGGCGTCGCGGTCCGGTTACCATGTCGGCCATCTCCGCCGTGGATATGGCGCTGTGGGATATCAAAGCCAAAGCGGCCAACATGCCGCTCTACCAGCTGCTGGGTGGCGCCTCACGCGAAGGGGTGATGGTCTACTGTCACACCACCGGCCACACCATTGACGACGTGCTGGAAGATTACGCCCGTCACAAAGAGATGGGCTTTAAGGCGATCCGCGTGCAGTGCGGCGTGCCGGGCATGAAAACCACCTACGGCATGGCCAAAGGGAAGGGGCTGGCCTACGAGCCTGCGACCAAAGGCGACTGGCCGGAAGAGCAGCTCTGGTCCACCGAAAAATACCTCGACTTCACGCCGAAGCTGTTCGACGCGGTGCGTAATAAATTCGGCTTCAATGAGCACCTCCTGCACGACATGCACCACCGCCTGACGCCCATCGAAGCGGCGCGCTTCGGCAAGAGCATTGAAGCATACCGCATGTTCTGGATGGAGGATCCCACCCCTGCGGAAAACCAGGCTTGCTTCCGCCTGATCCGCCAGCACACCGTTACGCCCATTGCGGTAGGAGAAGTGTTTAACAGCATCTGGGACTGCAAGCAGCTCATCGAAGAGCAGCTGATCGACTATATCCGCACCACCATTACCCACGCGGGCGGCATCACCGGGATGCGCCGCATCGCGGACTTCGCGTCGCTCTATCAGGTGCGGACCGGCTCGCACGGTCCATCGGATCTGTCGCCCGTGTGCCATGCCGCGGCGCTGCATTTCGACCTGTGGGTGCCGAACTTCGGCGTGCAGGAATATATGGGCTACTCCGAACAGATGCTGGAGGTCTTCCCGCACAGCTGGCGCTTTGATAACGGCTTTATGCATCCGGGCGACAAGCCGGGGCTGGGCATCGAATTTGATGAGAAGCTGGCGGCGAAATACCCGTACGATCCGGCCTATCTGCCGGTGGCCCGTCTTGAAGACGGCACGCTGTGGAACTGGTAAGCGAGGAGCAAACGATGAAAAGCGTAGTGATTCAACAGCCGAACGAACTGGTAATTGAAGAGCGTCAACTCCCGGTACCTGGCGCAGGTGACGTCCGCGTCAGTATCAAGCTGGCCGGGATCTGCGGGTCGGATAGCCACATCTACCGCGGCCATAACCCGTTTGCGAAGTATCCGCGCGTCATCGGCCATGAGTTTTTTGGCGTGATTGACGCCGTGGGCGAGGGCGTTGACAGCGCGCGCCTGGGCCAGCGCGTTTCGGTGGATCCGGTAATCAGCTGCGGGCACTGCTACCCGTGCTCCGTGGGAAAACCGAACGTCTGCACCTCGCTGGTGGTGCTGGGCGTTCACCGTGACGGCGGCTTTAGCGAATATGCGGTCGTGCCCGCACAAAACGCCTGGCCCATTCCGGATGACATTCCTGATAAGCACGCCGTCATGGTTGAGCCCTTCACCATTGCCGCCAACGTAACGGGGCAGGCGAAACCGACTGAACAGGACGTCGCGCTGATATATGGCGCCGGGCCGATGGGGCTGGTTACGGTTCAGGCCCTGAAAGGCGTCTATCAGGTGAAGCAGGTTATCGTGGTTGATCGCATAGACGAGCGTCTGGCGATGGCCCGGCGCAGCGGCGCGGATTGGGTCTTTAATAACGGTGAGCAGTCGCTGCAGGCCGCGCTGGAGGAAAAAGGCATCAAACCGACGTTAATCATTGATGCCGCCTGCCATCCCTCCATTTTGCAGGAAGCGATAACCCTGGCCTCGCCGGCGGCGCGCATCGTGCTGATGGGGTTCTCCAGCGAGCCGAGCCAGATTGTTCAGCAGGGCATCACCGGCAAAGAGCTGGCGATCTTCTCCTCGCGCCTGAACGCCAACAAATTCCCGGTCGTTATCGACTGGCTGAAGAGGGGGCTGATCGACCCGGAAAAACTGATCACCCATACCTTTGACTATCACCACGTTAAAGACGCTATTGAACTGTTTGAGAAAGACCAGCGGCAGTGCTGCAAAGTTTTGCTCACGTTCGGCCAATAATCATTTACGCGGTTAAGCGCCTGCGCAGACAGGCGCTATGTGGTACGCATCTTACCTTTCAGAGATAGCCATTATGACGCAAGTACAACCTCAAAGAACCACATCCGATCTGGTGAAAGCCGCCGTTTCCGGCTGGCTGGGCACTGCCCTGGAATTTATGGATTTCCAGCTTTACTCGCTGGGTGCCGCTCTGGTCTTCCATGAGATCTTCTTCCCGGAACAGTCCGCCGCGATGGCGCTGATCCTCGCGATGGGCACCTACGGCGCAGGCTATATTGCGCGCATCGTCGGCGCCTTTATCTTCGGCAGAATGGGCGACAGCATTGGTCGTAAGAAGGTGCTGTTCATTACTATCACCATGATGGGGATCTGCACCACGCTGATTGGCGTCCTGCCGACCTACGCGCAGATCGGGATTTTTGCCCCCGTGCTGCTGGTGACGCTGCGCATTATTCAGGGCCTCGGTGCCGGGGCCGAGATCTCCGGGGCCGGAACCATGCTGGCGGAGTACGCGCCGAAAGGTAAACGCGGCATCATCTCCTCGCTGGTGGCGATGGGGACTAACTGCGGGACGCTGAGCGCAACGGCGATCTGGGCCATCATGTTTTTTGCCCTCGATCGTGAACAGCTGCTCGCCTGGGGCTGGCGCGTGCCTTTCCTCGCCAGCGTCGTGGTGATGATCTTCGCCATCTGGCTGCGTATGAACCTCAAGGAGAGCCCGGTCTTTGAGAAAGTGAACGATGTGCAAGCTGCGCAGCCGGACACCTCACTGGGTTCCATGGTGAAAAGCAAATCCTTCTGGCTGGCGACCGGCCTGCGTTTCGGCCAGGCGGGGAACTCAGGTTTGATCCAGACCTTCCTCGCGGGTTATCTGGTCCAGACGCTGCTGTTCGATAAGGCCATCCCGACCGATGCGCTGATGATCAGCTCCATTCTCGGGTTTTTCTCCATTCCGCTGCTGGGCTGGCTTTCCGATAAAGTGGGGCGCCGTCTGCCGTACATTATCCTCAATATCTCCGCCATTATTCTGGCCTATCCGATGCTGTCGATCATCGTCGATAAGAGCTATGCGCCGGGGACGATCATGCTCTGCATCATCGTTATCCATAACTTCGCCGTGCTGGGGCTGTTTGCGCTGGAAAATATCACCATGGCGGAGATGTTTGGCTCGCGAAATCGCTTTACCCGTATGGCGATCTCCAAAGAGGCGGGCGGTCTCGTAGCGGTGGGCTTTGGTCCGGTACTGGCAGGGATTTTCTGCAATATGACCGGCTCCTGGTGGCCGATTGTCGCCATGCTGGTGGCCTATTCCGTGATTGGACTGATCTCGGCGATCCTGATGCCGGAAGTGCGCGACCGTGATTTAAGCGCGGCGCAAGACGCAGCCGAGTCTGCGCCGAAAGAGACGGTCGGTTACGGTGCCGTCTCCTCTCGACGCTGATGGTTTATATCTTGCGTTACCTGTCACACAACTTTGATTTTGTGTCACACCACATGAACAAAAGTTAATATAAATCAAAAACTCAAACGGCAGTATCAGTATGGTTGATGGCAGTTCGCTTTTTTACTCCAGCTGCCATTCTAGTTGGTGTAGTCAGCAGGCGCTGCCGCTTCAGCATGGGCGGCAGCGATCCACAGCTTTCTAATTAACGAGTCTTAATCATGGAAAATACCTTATTACAGGCCAACGCGACTCTGCCACAGTACGATCGCGACAGCCTTAAAGCACGCATCGTTCATTTAGGGTTTGGCGCGTTTCACCGTGCGCATCAGGCAGTGTACGCCGACATCCTCGCCGCGGAACACGGTAGCGACTGGGGATACTGTGAGGTTAACCTGATTGGCGGCGAACAGCAGATTGCCGATCTGAACGCGCAGGATAATCTCTATACCGTGGCGGAAATGTCTGCCGATGCGTGGACCTCCCGCGTGGTTGGCGTGGTAAAAAAGGCGCTGCATGCGCAGGTTGACGGGCTCGAGACGGTGCTGGCCGCGATGTGCGAACCGCAGGTGGCGATTGTCTCGCTGACCATCACCGAGAAAGGGTACTGCCATTCCCCGGCGACCGGGCAACTGATGCTCGATCACCCTTTTATCGTCGCAGACCTGCAAAACCCGCACCAGCCGATATCTGCGCCGGGTGTGGTCGTGGAAGCGCTCGCGCGGCGTAAGGCGGCGGGTTTGCCAGCGTTTAGCGTGATGTCCTGCGACAACATGCCGGAGAACGGTCACGTGATGCGCAATGTCACCTGCGCGTACGCCCGTGCGGTAGACGGTGAACTGGCGGACTGGATCGAATCCCACGTTACTTTCCCGTCAACGATGGTGGATCGCATCGTGCCTGCGGTCACCCCCGACACGCTGGATAAAATTGAACAGCTTACCGGCGTGCGCGATCCGGCGGCGGTGGCCTGTGAACCGTTCCGTCAGTGGGTGATCGAAGATAACTTTGTGGCCGGCCGTCCAGCGTGGGAAAAAGCCGGAGCCGAGCTGGTGTCAGATGTTATCCCGTTTGAAGAGATGAAGCTGCGCATGCTTAACGGCAGCCACTCATTCCTGGCGTACCTGGGCTATCTGGCGGGCTATCAGCATATTAACGACTGTATGGAAGATGAAAACTACCGCGTCGCCGCGCACGCCCTGATGCTTAACGAGCAGGCGCCTACGCTGAAGGTCAAAGGCGTCGATTTAGGACGCTATGCCGATCTCCTGATTGCCCGCTACAGCAACCCGGCCCTGCGCCATCGGACCTGGCAAATTGCGATGGACGGCAGCCAGAAGCTTCCGCAGCGCATGCTGGATTCCGTGCGCTGGCACCTGGTGCATCAGAAGCCTTTCCCGCTGCTGGCGCTGGGCGTGGCAGGGTGGATGCGCTATGTCGGGGGCGTGGATGAGCAGGGTAACGCGATTGACGTGAGCGATCCGCAGCTGGCAGTGATTCAGGCGGCGGTGAAGAGCAGTGCGGAAGGGGAAAACCGGGTCAGGGCGCTGCTCGGCATTGAAGCCATCTTTGGCAAGGAGCTACCGCGTGAAGCCGTCTTTGTTGATGCGGTGATGAAGGCATACCAGACGCTGCTGCAAAAGGGCGCGAAAGCGACCGTGGCGCAGTACGTGTCTCAACGGTAATTCAGCACATGCCGCCGTTCGCGGCGGCATGTCTGCGCACCGTTTAGTGCATACCCAGGCGAATCAGCTCAATCGGTTCGAACTTACCTTCGCATCCTTCCACTTCAACCGTTTTGCTGCGGCGCACCTGCGCGGCATCCAGCCCGTCGCTGTGGATCGCTTTAATCACGCCAGTTTTGCCTGTGCCGCTAATCATGACGCGGCTGCCGGTGGTGATTGCATTGCGGTTACGGTCGTATGTCATCATGGTATTTTCTCCTCTCTAACCTGTTCGTTACGGCGTTATTTCAGGGTTGCCGTTCACGGGGCATATAAATACGCCTGTCTGCATCAGATGTTTTTGTTTTTGATCAAACTCACACTTTTTTCTTTATTGCGTCGGGCGCTGACGGTTCACGACAGCAATTGACAAAGCAGACCGTTATTTTCATTAACTGATAGTTTCATTAGGGAAGCGTTGAGGGTTGGTTTATATTCCCGATGCCATTCTGGATACAGGAAATAACCCTTTCATCGGAATAAGGAGCCAGGCTTATGTATAAGAAGATTTTGATGCCTGTTGATGTATTTGAAATGGATTTGAGTGACAAAGCGGTTCGCCACGCGGCTAACCTCGCGAAGGCCGAGGGCGCGTCGATTACCCTGGTCAATATTCTGCCGACCAGCAGCCGATCCCTGCTGCGCGGTTTTAACGCCGATATTAAAAAGTTCGAAGAATATATGACTGAGGAATCCGGGAAGAAAATGAACGCGTTAAAACGACTGTTCGATATCTCGCCGGAGAAAATTGACTGTCTGGTTCGCTTTGGCAACGTCCGCGATGAAATTATCAGGCTGAGCAAAGAGGGGGAATATGACGCGATCGTCATCGGGTCGAAAAACCCGGGCATCACCACCCATCTGCTGGGATCAAATGCGGAATCTATCCTGCGCTACGCCACCATTCCGGTGTTAGTCGTTCGCTAAACCCATCGCCGCACCCGAAAGGGCGCGGCGAAATATTATTCTTCGCTAAACCACTCGCTATTTTCCTGACGAATCAGCTGCACGGATTCGCTAATTTCCTGCAGATGCAGCGTCATCGCTTTTTCCACGCCGTCCGGGTCGCGTTTTTCCAGCGCGCTGAAAATATCATGATGCTGTCGGAGCAGCATTTCCGGCGGAGAGACGTGATCGAGACTCATATAACGCACGCGGTCGATGGTGGCCTTGATGTTTTCGATGGTGTCCCAGGCCAGCTGGCAATCTGCAATCTGCGCCAGTTTCTGGTGGAATTCATCATCAAGCTGGAAGAAATCATTCAACTGCTTACGGTCAATCGCAATCCGCTGCTGATGCAGGTTTTGCTCCAGCAGGTAACATTGCTTGTCGTTGATAAGCGTTGCGGCACGGCGCGCCACCGCGCATTCAATGGCCTGGCGAACAAAACAGCCGTTGCGCACCTGAGAGAGTGAAATTTTGTTCACGTAGCTGCCGCGCTGCGGGCGGATCTGAATCAGACCGTTTTCCGCAAGCTTAATAAACGCTTCACGCACCGGCTGACGGGAAACGTCAAAACGCACGGACACCTCTTTTTCAGAAAGCGGCGTTCCCGGTGGGATCAGGCAATGGACAATATCACGTCGCAAAATGCGATAGATTTGCTGGTTTACGGGCTGGGTGGGATTGAGTTGCGATTCAGCGGCCATGAGTTGTCATTTCTCAGAGAGTTAGCCTGAACATACTACCATTCTTTTATAACCCGAAACAGACCCGGCCCGCAGGCCGGGAAGGGCAGCGTTAGCCACGATGCACGCTAAGCCCGGCAAAACTCTGGCTGACCGGCATCATTTCTACGGTATTGATGTTGACGTGTTTTGGCAGCGTCGCGACCCACCAGACCGTTTCGGTGACATCTTCCGGCGTCAGGGCGTTCGCGTTTTCATAGGTTTTGTCTGCTTTCGCGTCATCGCCTTTGAAACGCACGTTGGAAAACTCGGTGCCACCCACCAGGCCCGGCTCGATGTCGGTGACGCGAATGGCGGTGCCGTGCAGATCGGTACGCAGGTTAAGGCTGAACTGGCGCACAAACGCTTTCGTCGCCCCGTAGACGTTGCCGCCTGCATAAGGCCAGCTTCCGGCGGTGGAGCCGATATTGATAATGTGGCCGCGATTGCGCTCAACCATGCCCGGCAGCACCGCGCGGGTCATATAGACCAGCCCTTTGTTGTTGGTGTCGATCATGTTTTCCCAGTCTTCCACGCTGGCTTTGTGGGCCGGCTCCATGCCCAGCGCCAGACCGGCATTGTTGACCAGCACGTCGATGGCGCGCCACTCGGCGGGCAGGTTGGCAATCATCTCTTCAATCGCCGCGCGGTTACGCACGTCCAGCTGCGCGGTCAGGATGCTGTCGCCTAATTCGTCCTTCAGCTCCTGCAGACGTTCCTGACGGCGGCCCGTTGCAATAACCTTGTGCCCGTTGGCGACGAAGCGACGCGTGATGCTTTCACCAAAACCTGCCGTTGCCCCGGTAACTAAAATAATCATCTCACTGTTCCTCAACGCTTTTTGTGTTTTACTAACATAGCACGGCCGCAGAGGGTGCGTTAAGGCAACATTTGTATGACAGCGTTGCAGGGGATGGCGGCCTGGCCTACTCTGGGAGGATACCCGTACTCAGGAGTGAAAGATGACGGCCACGAATCCCTTTTTTGACATCAGCCTGCTGCCTTACCAGGCCCCCCATTTTGATCAGATCAACGACAGCCACTATCGTCCGGCCTTCGATGAAGCCCTTCGCCAGAAGCGGGCGGACATTGACGCGATTGTCGCTCAGGCCGCTGCGCCTGACTTCACGAACACCGTGCTGGCGCTGGAGAAGAGCGGCGCCATGCTCTCGCGTGTCAGCAGCGTGTTCTTCGCCATGACTTCCGCGCACACCAATCCGTTTTTACAGGAGCTGGAAGAACAGTTCTCCACCGAGCTTGCCGCGCTGGCAAACGATATCTGGCTGAATGACGCGCTGTTTGCCCGCGTGGAGAGCGTCTGGCAGGACCGTGCCGCGCTGGACGCCGAATGCCGTCGTCTGGTCGAGGAGCTGTATCAGCGGTTTATTCTGGCCGGTGCGCGTCTGAATGAGACAGAAAAGGCCGAGCTGAAGGCGCTGAATACCGAGGCGGCCTCCCTGACCAGCCAGTTTAACCAGCGTCTGCTGGCTGCCGATAAGACCGGTGGGCTGGTGGTGGATTATGCGCACCAGCTTGACGGGCTCAGCGCAACGGAGATCGCTGACGCGGCGCAGGCTGCCGCGGAGCGAGGGCTAAACGATCGCTGGCTGATCCCGCTTTTGAACACCACCCAGCAGCCCGCGCTTTCCGCGCTGCGCAATCGTCAGACCCGCGAAAACCTCTTCAACGCAGGCTGGACGCGTACCCAGAAAGGGGACGAAAACGACACCCGCGCGCTGATTCTTCGTCTGACGGCGCTGCGCGCGCGGCAGGCCCGTCTGCTGGGCTTTGAGGATTACGCCAGCTGGAGCATCGCTGACCAGATGGCGAAAACCCCGGCCGCCGCGCTGGAATTTATGCGCGGCATTGTGCCTGCCGCCCGCGCCCGCGCGGAACGCGAACAGGCCGATATTCAGAAAGTCATCGACGACGAGCAGGGCGGTTTCAACGTGGAGGCCTGGGACTGGGCCTTTTATGCGGAGCGCGTGCGCCAGGCAAAATATGCCCTCGATGAGTCGCAGATCAGGCCCTACTTTGCGCTCAATACCGTGCTGCAGGATGGCGTATTCTGGGCTGCCAGCCAGCTGTTTGGCATTCGCTTCGTCGAGCGCTTCGATATCCCGGTGTATCACCCGGACGTCCGCGTATGGGAAATTTTCGACCACACCGGCGAAGGCATGGCGCTGTTTTACGGTGACTTCTTTGCCCGTGATTCCAAGCAGGGCGGGGCATGGATGGGGAATTTCGTCGAGCAATCCTTCGAGTTTGCTGCCCGTCCGGTGATCTACAACGTCTGTAACTACCAGAAACCGGCGAATGGCGGTATCGCGCTTCTCTCCTGGGATGACGTAATAACCCTGTTCCACGAGTTTGGCCATACGCTGCACGGTCTCTTTGCCAGCCAGCGTTTCGCCACGCTTTCCGGCACCAATACGCCGCGTGATTTTGTTGAGTTCCCGTCGCAAATCAACGAGCACTGGGCCAGCCATCCTCAGGTGTTTACCCACTATGCGCGCCATTACGAAACCGGCGAACCGATGCCGGACGCGCTGCGGGAAAGCATGCTAAACGCGACCCATTTCAACAAGGGTTATGACATGACCGAACTGCTGGGTGCCGCGCTGCTGGACATGAACTGGCACGGCATCAGCGAGGCCGTTTTGAGCGTGGAGGATTTTGAAGCGGCAGCGTTGAAAAAAGAGGGGCTGGATCTGCCTGCCGTGCCGCCGCGCTACCGCAGCAGCTATTTTGCCCATATCTTCGGCGGCGGCTACGCGGCGGGGTATTACGCCTACCTGTGGACGCAGATGCTGGCGGACGATGGCTACCAGTGGTTTGTCGAGCAGGGCGGGTTGACGCGTGAAAACGGGCAAAAATTCCGCGAGGCCATTTTGTCGCGCGGGAACAGCACAGATTTAGCCGAACTGTATCGCAACTGGCGCGGGCACGATCCGAAGATTGAGCCGATGCTGGATAACCGCGGATTGAGCGAATAGAGTCAATGCCGTATGAATAAAAACCGGGCTTTACGCCCGGTTTTTTATACGCCTGTAACCGTTACAGCATAAAAACTAAGATTATGTTCTTTATAAATAAAACCGGCGAGGTTAAAGGTCACTCCCTCCGGGAGAAGTATTTAACCGAATTCAGGCTGTAAGAGAGCTAATAATTTGATCTGGATTGTAAAAATCAAATGTTCTTTAAGCTTAAGGGTTTTAACTATAAATTTTTATTATTCTTTGTCGATAAATAAAGGTGGCATAAAATTGACGTATTAGCAGTTAAGAAGGCGAATGATGACCCTACCTCTGAACAATCCCGGTTTTACGGATGCCGAGCCTTCTAAGGGGCTGATAAATAAAACCTTTACCTATATAGTGACATTGTTGATAAGTATTTTCATTGCGGCAATAATTTCCCTGCTATTAATAAAGAATAATGTTAATAAAATCAGCGATAAGCACGATGAATTTTTGTTAAGGAAAGCCCTGGATTCCCGCCAGGAAAGCATGCGAAGTCACTTGAAAGATAATGCTGAATGGGGAGATGCCTACAAACATCTTCATTTGAACACTGACGTTCACTGGGCATGGGATAAGCAGAACCTGGGTAAGTCCCTGTATGACAACTTTGGCTACGAAGGGGTGTTTATTCTCTCCCCGGAAGGAACCACGCGATACAGCGTGCTTGACGGGAAACTGAAGCTTCAGGATCTCGGGCGCTGGTTAGATAAATCAACCAAGGAGCGATTACTCCGTGAGGTGAGCGTTAACAATGGATTGCCGGTTTCTATACTCACGCTTATCGATTCCATTCCAGCCATTGTTTCTGCTGAATGGATAACAACGGGCGATGACGCGAGCGTGCAACCCTTGCCGGGGAAACCGTCGATAATGGTGTTTGTAGACAAGTTAACGGCTAAAAAACTCCTCGCGATTGGGCAGGATGCCGGTATTAAAAATGTTCGTACGTCACCTGATGCAGTCACTTCTCAAATAAACAATCAAACAGAATTTACCTTAAGCACCCAGAATGGTGATGTGCAAATTATCTGGGACGGTGAAAACCCCGGCCAGGCGTTGATTATTTATTTTTTACCATTACTCATTCTTTCAGTTATTCTGACGGTATCGATGACGGTTATTCTCATGCGCCATATTATGCAGAAGGCGAGAATGCTTGACGAAAATACCTTTCTCCTCGAGCAGGCGCGGTTGAATCTTATCACCAGTGAAAAACGATTCCGGGACGTCAGTGAAACAACCAGCGACTGGTTCTGGGAAACAGATTTATCGTTAAAGATAACCTGGCTTTCAGGTCGTTTTTCTACAGTAACGGGATATGAAAATAGCAAATGGATAGGCCGCAGGCTGGATGAGCTCTTTCCTTCTACAACCGGATTATTACAAGACTGTGTGAGGTTCAGGGAATTAACTGAACGCTTTGAATTTAAGAGCTGTCCTTATATTCATGCGCAACAATCTACGGCCTATTGCACGCTTCTGGCAAAGCTTTCTGCTCAGCCTGATGGAACGGTGGTCTTGCGAGGCGCGGCAACCGACGTTTCTCTGGAAGTTGAAGCAACTAAACGGGTGGAGTTCCTGTCACGTCATGATGAATTAACCGGTCTGCCGAACCGCTATCATATTAAGGAATTTCTGGCAGGCCAGTTGGCTAAAGAAGACCTTAACCATTATCCCTTTGCCATGATTTGCCTCGATTTAGACAAGTTTAAACCCGTCAATGATATTTTTGGGCACTCCACGGGGGATGCGCTGCTTGGCGAGGTCGCTCTACGTCTTAAAAATTGCGTTCGTCGAGGTGATTTTGTCGCACGGCAGGGAGGGGATGAATTTATGCTTCTTCTCGGCAATACCAGCCAAAAAGACCAGATTGATGAGGTGTGTCACCGCATCGTACAGGAACTCAACCGTCCTTTCTCCATTGAGGGTAATGATGTCGCAATAGGCGTAAGCATGGGGATTGCGCTGGCTCCCCTGGATAGCAGCAGCGCAAACGATCTTTTACGCTATGCCGATATTGCGCTTTACCAGGCTAAGCAATCCGGCAGAAACAGATGGGTCTATTATCGCCCGGATATGTCGGAAAAGTTAACTGAACGGAGAAAACTGGAACTCGAACTGAAAACCGCGATTCGCGAAGAGCAACTCTATCTGGTGTACCAGCCGCGTTATAACCTCCGATATTCTAAGATAGAGGCCGTCGAAGCGCTGGTACGTTGGCAGCACCCGCACCGAGGGACGATGATGCCCGATCAGTTCATCCCGCTGGCTGAAGAAACAGGTCTGATTATTAACCTCAGCAACTGGGTCATACGCAAAGCGTGTGCGGAGACAAAAGATAAATTGCCGGGGCTATCGGTATCCGTAAATATTTCCGCTATCGAATTCCAGGCAAGCGATCTTGCTGAAAGGATAAAAGAGATCCTGCACGAAACAGGGCTAGAACCTGACCGACTGGAAATAGAAGTGACGGAAAATGTCACGCTTTCCGATCCTGAAAAGACCTTGCAGACCATGAAGGCTCTCAAAAAAATGGGCGTCCGTATTTTGATTGACGATTTCGGTACCGGCTATGCCTCTCTGAGCTATCTCCGGAAGTTTCAGTTTGATGGACTCAAGCTCGACAAGAGTTTTATTTTTACCCTGGCCGATTCTCCACAGAACCAATCAGTCGTAGAAAAAATTATCGATCTGGGTAAGGCCTATTCAATGGCGGTCACTGCAGAAGGGGTGGAGACCACCGAACAGCTCTCTTTTCTTAAAAAAAATAGATGTGATGAAGTTCAGGGCTACTTGCTTGGAAAACCGGCTTCCATTACGGAATTAAATTTAAACGCAAACAGAATAGATCTTTAAAGTGTGCTTCCATCAGCTTCACACGCTTTACGCCGGGAAGCGAAAATGAAAAACCGGGCTTCTCGCCCGGTTTTTTGTCATCTGCTATCTGACCGTATACAGAGGCGCAAGCGCGTTCTATCTAACGACCAGCACAGGGCATTTCGCATGCCGCACCACAGCCGCAGCGTTCGAACCCAACAGATACGTCGATATGTCAGGTTTGTTGGAGGCAATGATAATCAGGTCGGCGCCGATTGTGTCAGCGAGCTTAAGGATTTGATCCTTAGGCGATCCCGTCACGGCGTGAGTCTGTATCTTATCTGCAGGAATTTTGAATTGCTTAACAATCTCATCCAGTTTCGCTAAAGCAGCGTGCTGGAATTCTTTCATCTTCGGCATTTCCACGGAGTAGGCCAAACCTAACGATGAATAATAGGGAAGCGATGGAATGACAGTAAGAAAGTGAACCTTGGCCGTGTTAAGTGCGGTGTGTGCCTGAACGAACGGGATAACCATGTGCGTCAGGCTATCCTCGGAAATGTCAATGGGAACCAAAATTGAGTTGTACATGTGTCCCTCCTGAGTGTTTTTCACACAACTCAAGGTAGATCGTTAATTTCAGCAAAACAGAGAGCAGGGTGTCATAACGGGTACAAATTTCGGTTATGTGATAGGCGTACAGTCGAACCTGTCCGTGATCTTGCCAACGTGGCGTGACAACGAACAGGGACATCCGGGGATGAATCTCTTCGCGTCACGGTCCGTTTTCTGCAAAACGGCAAAGCCTCAACCGGGCGCAATGCCCGGTATCGTGTTCATATTGCGTGGCAGCTTACGGAAGCCATAATTTTATTCCCGCCGATATTACCCATAATTAGCTCGAGTAATTTCCGGTATTCCTCACGGGTCATTACCTCGGCCCGTATTTCAGTTTTTCCTTCTGCTTGCGCCGTATCGCAATAAATGGCTTTCAGACTCAACGTCAACTCTTTCGCCATGTTGACCACACTCTGCCGCACCGCATCTTCATGCTCGTCATCACAGGTGATTTTCAGGACATAGCATTTTTCGCCTTCATGGAGCGCGGGCAGTTGATTAATCCGCTGCGCAGCTTCGCGAAGCAGGATGTTGGCGCACAGAATAATCACGCTGGCCATACCGGCATTCCAGAATTGACCTAATCCACATAGCACGCCAATTCCGGCCGAACACCACAGCGTCGCGGCGGTATTAAGACCGCGAATATTCATTCCCTCACGCATAATAACGCCAGCGCCAAGAAAGCCTATTCCGGAGACAATCTGCGCTGCAATACGCCCCGGGCTATCGGGTGACGTCGAGAGGGAACTTAAAATAAACACGGCCGCACCCGTTGCAACCAGAGCATTGGTACGAAGCCCGGCCATACGCTGGCGCCACTGTCTTTCCGCGCCAATAATTGCGCCCAGCAGCATCGCTGCGAGCAGATGAGAGATATAAGGGAACATCAGCCTGTCGCCTGTTAACATGGTTACACGATAAGCGTCAGCGCTTCACAAAGCACAATATGACGCCGTTAAAACGCAAAGCATGTCAGCGCGAGGGCGGCGGAAAGAGTGAATGATGAAACATGAACATCGCGATGCCCCAAAAATTTGGTCGTTCTTAATGTATTGGGATGCAATCACGTCAAGAGGATTGCTGCCCACCCTTAAGGTAAGCAGCGAGAAAATCGCGTCAGCTTACCTTCGTATCGACGATAAAATAACTTTCCAACGAAGGACTCCTGTGAAAATTTATTGCCAGTATAGTCAGGGCCGATTATGAGTAAAGTGAAAAAACATCGTCCGTTATGAATTGTTTAAGTTCGGAAAGCATGTTTTTTAAGACGTCATCTGATTTTCAAAAATACCCGGTATACTACATTTTCTTTTTTACAGGCGATAACAGACAAAGGCAGGAAGTATGTCTCTTCGTTCGCTGCGGGCATTGTGCCTGACAAGTTTTTTCATTGCGGATGTCCGCGATGGCCTCGGTCCTTTTCTCGGTATTTTTCTGACCGAACGCCACTGGGCTCCCGATGATATCGGCATTCTGATGACGGCCGGTGGGCTGGCGGGACTACTGGCCACGCTGCCGGCGGGATTCATCACCGACACCTCGCGCAGCAAGCGGACCGTGCTGGCGCTGGTGTGCCTGCTCATCACTCTTAGCACGCTCTTGCTCTGGTTTAGCCAGCAGAGCGCTGTTGTCGCCGTTTCGCAAATTGTCTCCGGTATCTGCGCGGCGTTTGTCGGTCCGCTGATCGCCGGAATTACCCTGGGGCTGACCGGCCAGAGCGGATTCAGCGCGCAGATGGGCAAAAATGAGGCGTTCAATCACGGCGGCAACTTTGTTACCGCACTGATTGCAGGGGGCATTGCCTGGTACTGGGGCGTCGGCGGAATTTTCCTGCTGATGACCTGTACCACGCTGTTAACGCTCTGCGCGCTGCTTGCCATTCGCAACGGGGATATCGACAACGACGCGGCGCGTGGGCTGTCCTCTTCCGCGAGCCTGCCGGTTCCCGGATTTGCCGTGCTGATAAAAAACCGGGCGCTGTTGGTGACCGGACTGACGCTGCTGCTCTTTCACCTGGCGAACGCCGCGCTGCTGCCGATGCTGAGCATGAGGGTGGCCGCCGCGCCCGCCTCGATCAACCCCGGTTTGTACGCGGCGGGCACCGTTATCATCTCCCAGGCCGTGATGATCCCCGTCGCCATCTGGGTCGCCAACCGAATAGACCGCTACGGCTACTGGCGCTTAATTATGCTGGCGCTACTGGTGATGCCGGTGCGCGCGGCGCTGGCGGCGTCGACGGATGCGCCGTTAATGATGATCCCGGTACAAATTCTCGACGGCCTGGCCGCCGGGATCCTGGGTGTCGTCGTACCGTCGTTTATTGTGGTGCTGCTGCGCGGAAGCGGGCACGTCAATGCCGGGCAGAGCGTGGTGATGTTGATGCAGGGAGTAGGGGCATCCATGAGTCCGGCATTAACCGGGACGATCGCCGGTCATTACTCGTTTGCGACGGCATTCAGTGTCCTGAGCGCGATTGCGCTGGCTGCCGTCCTGCTCTGGTGGCGCGTTGCGCACCGGAGCTGGGAAACAAACGCGCCGGGTGAGGCTTAGCCGCCCACCCGGCGTAGCACTTAAGCCAGCTCGTTAGGGCACGCTTCGCCCTTTTCCAGCTGCTGCAGGTTCCCCAGCGTGGTTTCAGAAATGCTGATCAGCGCTTCGGCCGTCAGAAACGCCTGGTGACCGGTAAACAGCACGTTATGGCAGGCAGAGAGGCGACGGAACACGTCGTCCTGGATGACGTCATTAGACTTGTCTTCAAAGAACAGATCGCGTTCGTTCTCATACACGTCCATCCCCAGCGCGCCAATCTTCTGGGTCTTCAGGGCTTCGATAGCAGCCTGAGAATCAACCAGCCCGCCGCGGCTGGTGTTGATGATCATCACGCCATCCTTCATCTGGTCAAACGCCGCCTGGTTAAGCAGGTGATAGTTTTCCGGCGTCAGCGGACAGTGCAGGGAAATCACGTCGGACTGCGAGAACAGGGTCGGCAGGTCGACGTACTCCACGCCCAGATCCAGCGCTGCGGCGCTTGGGTACGGATCGAATGCCAGCAGACGCATGCCAAAGCCTTTCAGAATGCGCAGGGCAGCCACGCCAATTTTACCGGTGCCGATTACGCCAGCGGTTTTGCCGTACATGGTAAAGCCGGTCAGCCCTTCCAGCGAGAAGTTGGCGTCACGGGTGCGCTGATAAGCGCGGTGAATACGACGGTTGAGGGACATCATCATGCCAATCGCATGTTCAGCCACCGCTTCCGGGGAGTACGCCGGAACGCGCACCACCTTCAGACCCAGCTCTTTTGCCGCGTCGAGGTCCACATTGTTGAAGCCCGCACAGCGCAGGGCGATGTACTTCACCCCCTGTTTTTTCAACTCTTCCAGCACCGGGCGACTGCCGTCATCGTTTACGAAAATGCAGACGCCTTCACAGCCGTGCGCCGTTTTGGCGGTTTTTTCGGACAGCAGAAAGTCGAAAAATTCAAGCTCAAACCCGTAAGCCTCGTTAACATGTTGCAGATACTTTTTGTCGTACTGCTTTGTGCTGTATACCGCGAGTTTCATAAGACTTTCTCCAGTGATTTTGCATTCACGTTAGCATGATTAAAATTATCTTACAATTTCTAAAATATTATTGAATTCAATAAGTTCTATCAATTATTCTAGAGCATATGTGCACCCTAACTCCATGATATTCATATCCACCGATTTCTTAAGCGGGACTGACACCAGCGACATGTCTGCTTGTTTTACTCTAAGGGGGCTATGGGGGAGACTAAAGTCACAACAAGTGCGTATGTTTGGGTAAGTGGTTTCCCAATGCTTGAAAATGTGACTACCTTTAGCTGTTAAAATGACGTAGCTCTTTGAATGTCCTAACATCGAAGGTAGTATTATTACTATCATTTTAAAATGACAGGGAGACCGAATGTACAACCATAATCGGGATAAAAGTCATTTCGAAGAGAAAGTCTTAGAGATTGAAAATCTTGCGCAGCGAATTGCCACAAAGCATTTGCTTTATGGTACCGCTGGTATGTTTTTTGAAACTCAACAACTTGTTGCTCACCTGAGAAGGGAGATCGAGTCGCATTGCTTGACCTGGTCAGGCGGGATTCAATTACTTGATGAACAGATACATCATCTTAAGGAACAGGATGATTTACTCACCTTCAATAAAGCTAAGTTATTTATTGTTGTTGAAAAAAACCGAACAACAACGACGACTTTAGCGCTTAAACAGATCGGTTTCGTTGCCGGTGGGGCGCAAGTGTATGGGGGCGCTAGTTTATGCGTCGGTTCGCTGGGTCTGGCCTGTGCTGCGTATGGTGCACCTATGATTACTCATGGGCTAAACAACATGTATGAAAATGGATACTATCTTCTTTATCGTGAAGATCGGTCTGGCACGCTAAGAGATGCTTATCGTTACGTAGCAGCGAAACTCGGCTATGGGAATAATGAAGCTGATATTGTCTATGGAGTAGTTGATATCTCTTTATCAGCCTATGGCGCGGGCAGGAGAGTACTGGCTCCCCGAGAAAAATCCTGGAGTCTGTTTCGCAACATTGAATCTGATTATATCAGAGGATGGCAAGAGGCTTCTAAAACAGCGATGGCTCTGGATTTAACCAGTGGAAGCGTCACAGGTTGGCAGATGTACCAGATAGCTAAAGAGAATTAATTATGTCGGAACAATTCGAGTTGTCATTAACCCCACCGATTCTACCTGCCGTATGCTATTTTATTGTATCTATTGTCGTTTTTTTCTTGTTGTACCTCGGGAAACTCAAGGTCAACAGGCTTCATAAATATCCTCTGTTCATTGCCTATACGCTATTTGTGATAGCCATCGCAGCCATTCAAATTAACGTTTTTGCCAACGGCTATGAGTTTGTTAGCGGTTTTTTACATATTGATTTTGATCCCTGGCGGTACGACTCGGTGTATTGGGGGTCATTGATATTCGCCATGCTTTACCTGCTGGCAATGCCACGGAATAGGTATTAATGTCGCAAATCTGCTCTGCGATTATTCTTGAACTTATGCGTAACCAATTGAACCGAAACTATATTCTTTAGGTTACGCATAGCAAAAAAATTACCGCTTACTATTACAGCATCTATTCTTAACTTGGCGTCAACTTCAACTCAACCGCTAAACATGCGACAATGATCGGCACTGCCGGCTTAATTCTTTCGCTAAATCAGGATATTAACTGCCCATGAAGGGTAAATACAAAGCCGCTCTTGCGCTTTTACTGCTGTTCATATTGTTGCCGCTGACGCTGCTGATGACGCTCGCTCAGTGGGTACCGACGCTCGCCGGGATCTGGCTTCCCGTCGGGACGCGCATCGCGTTCGAAGAGAGTCCGAAACTGACTCGCCGCGCGCTGGTGATCCCCGATCTTCGCTATCTGGTGGAAGACTGCGAAATTGCCCGCATCGATAACGTGACGCTGTCACACCCCAGCCGCTGGAAGCTGGATATCGGCGCGCTGGATCTTAACACCGTCTGCCTGAGCAAAATTCCCCAGTCGGCGCCCTCAACGGTCGCCCCCAAAACGCTGGCACAATGGCAGGCAGTGTTACCCAATACTTGGCTCACGATTCACCGTCTGACGCTGTCGCCCTGGCAGCAGTGGCAGGGCGAGCTGCAGGCGTCGCTAACCCCGTCCAGCCAGGAGATCGCCTATAAAGGTGAGCAGGTCAGCATTAAAGGCACGCTTCGCGGTCAGACGCTCTCGGTCAGCCAGTTCGATGTTCAGCTCCCGGATCAGCCGCAGCCGATTAAGCTGGTGGGCGAGTTTACCCTGCCGCTGGTGCCGGACGGCGTGCCGGTGAAAGGCCACGCGGTGGCGACCTTTAACGTGCCACAGTTAACGTCTCTGGTCGATGCCGATCTCGACTGGGAAGACAATCAGGGACAGCTGGTGGTGATGGCGAGAGACAACCCCGATCCGCTTCTCGACCTGCCGTGGAAGATCACGGCGCAACAGCTCAACATCAGCGACGGGCGCTGGAACTGGGATCTCTCGGGTATGCCGCTGAGCGGACGGGTGTCCCTTCGCGCCGACAACTGGCAGCAGGGGCTGGAGAAAGCCACCCTGACCGGACGACTGAACGTCTTGACGCAAGGCGATGCGGGTAAAGGCAACGCGGTACTGAATATTGGGCCCGGCAGGCTCAGCATGGAAAACAGCGACATGCCCCTGCACCTGAGCGGCGAGGCGAAGCAAAACGATCTCATTCTTTACGCCAAATTACCGGCAAAACTGACCGGCAGCCTGTATGAACCGCAGCTCGCCTTTGAGCCGGGCGCGCTGCTTCGCTCGCGCGGGCGCATCATTGACTCGCTCGATATCGATGAAATCCGCTGGCCGCTGGCGGGCGTGAAGCTCACCCGGAAGGGGGTGGACGGTCGTTTACAGGCGATTCTGCGCGCCCATGAAAACGAGATGGGCGATTTTGAACTCCACCTGGACGGTCAGGCCAACGACTTTTTACCCGATAACGGCCTGTGGCAGTGGCGCTACTGGGGCAAAGGTGGCTTTACGCCGATGCATGCCCGCTGGGATGTCGCCGGGAAAGGCGAGTGGCGCGACAACCTTATTGAGCTGACGGCGCTCTCCACCGGCTTTGACAAGCTTCAGTACGGCACGATGGAGGTCAGCACGCCGCGTCTGGTGCTTGATCGGCCTGTACGCTGGCTGCGCGATGCCGAAAAACCAACCTTCAGTGGGGCGTTGTCGCTCAACGCAGGGCAAACCCGTTTCTCCGGCGGCAGCGTGTTGCCGCCCTCGGTCCTGACCTTCAGCGTCGACGGCACCGACCCGACGATTTTTCAGTTTAAGGGTGACCTCCATGCGGACAACATCGGCCCGGTACAGGTGAACGGACGCTGGGATGGTGTGCGCCTTCGCGGGCAGGCCTGGTGGCCGAAACAGTCCCTCACCGTATTCCAGCCGCTTATTCCGCCGGACTGGAAAATGACGCTGCGCGGTGGGGAGCTTTATGCGCAGGTCGCCTTCTCGGCGGCGGCCGATCAGGGCTTTGAAGCGGGCGGGCATGGGGTGCTGAAATCCGGCAGCGCCTGGATGCCCGACAACCAGATTAACGGCGTCGATTTTGTGCTGCCGTTCCGCTTCAGCGAGGGCACCTGGTCTCTGGGCACGCGCGGTCCGGTCACGTTGCGCATCGGTGAAGTGGTTAACCTGGTGACCGCGCGCAACATTACCGCGGATTTACAGGGCGATTATCCCTGGACGGAGGACAATCCGCTGCTGCTCACCAACGTGAAGGTGGAAACCCTCGGCGGGAAGATCACCATGCAGCAGCTGCGAATGCCGCAGCACGATCCGGCCCTGCTGCGGGTGGACAATATCTCCTCGAGCGAGCTGATTAGCGCCGTCAATCCGAAACAGTTCGCCATGTCGGGGCCGGTCAGCGGGGCGCTGCCGTTCTGGCTGGACAACGAAAAATGGATCATTAAGGATGGCTGGCTGACCAACCCGGGGCCAATGACGCTGCGCATCGACAAAGATACGGCCGACGCCATCGTGAAAGACAATATGGTCGCGGGCGCCGCGATTAACTGGCTCCGCTACATGGAAATTTCGCGTTCGTGGACGAGACTCAATTTAGATAATCTGGGTGAATTAACCATGCAGGCGACCATCAAGGGGACCAGCCGGGTCGATGGCAAAAGCAGCTCCGTCAACCTGAACTATACCCATGACGAGAATGTCTTTACCCTCTGGCGCAGCCTGCGTTTTGGAGACAACCTGCAAACCTGGTTTGAGCAACACGCGGCGATACCCGGTCTCCGCAGTTCGACTGGCAAGGAAAGTGAGGAATAACAATGAAAAAGATGGCTGGTGCGCTCACCGTTGCCGTTGCCGCGCTACTGTCCGGCTGTACGCCGCGCATTGAAGTCGCTGCGCCAAAGGAGCCGATTACCATCAACATGAATGTCAAAATCGAACATGAGATCCACATTAAGGTCGATAAAGACGTTGAAACCCTGCTGAAATCGCGCAGCGATCTGTTCTGAGGATGCCATGAAACGAGTAGCTCTGATTTTGCTGGCGCTGGGGATGAACGTACAGGCCGCTACGCTCACCCTCAACGATGCCCGGGCCCAGGGGCGCGTGGGGGAAACCCTCAGCGGTTATCTGGCCCCGATTCAACAGGATGCCGAAACGCTGGCGCTGGTCAATCGCATCAACGCGGCGCGCACGGAAAGCTACCAGAAGCTGGCTGACAGCAATAATTTGCCGGTCGATGAAGTGGCCAAAATGGCAGGGCAAAAACTGGTTGCTCGCGCCCAGCCGGGCGAGTATGTGAAGGGCATTAACGGAAAATGGCTGAAAAAATAGCTAGCGGTAGCGCTTGCGGTATTCACCCGGCGAAACGCCAAAGCGCTGCTTAAACGCCGTTGAAAAATGGCTATGGTCGGTGAACCCCCAGCTGTAGCCAATGCCCGCCAGCTTTTCGTCATCACCGGCTGCGCGCAGCACCTCCGCGCAGCGATCCAGGCGGCGGTTTTTAATGTACTGCGCAACCACCAGCCCCTTCTCGGCAAACATACGGTAAAGGCTGCGCACGGACATACCGCTTTCGGCGGCAATCCATTCCGGGCGCAGCGATTCAGACTGAATATGGTCGTCAATCAGCGCCACCACATGCTGGAACTGGCGCTCCTTACGCGGCTGAATGATTTCGCGCTGCTGGAAAGCGGGGCGCAGCAGGCAAATCATCGCTTCGAGCGCCGCTTCACTCTCCCGGTCACTCAGGCTGGCATTGCTCATGCTCTCCATCAACAGGCGATGGCTTAGCTGCACCGTGGGCAGCGTGCGGGAAAGGGCGGTGGCGCAGCTTATCTCCTGAAAACGGCACTGCTGCTCAATAATCTGACGGGGAACCAGGAGCGAAATCTGGCGGGATTTTTCCTGCCAGTTGATCGAGCAGGGGCGTGAGGCGTCAATCAGCGTGATATCCCCGGTTCTGAGTACCGCGCGACGGTCATCCTGCTCAATCTCCGCGCTGCCTTCGAGCTGAAACACGGTATAGAACCAGGCATCGTTACTCTGTTTGATCTCCTCACGGGAGCGGAACAGGTTGACACCACCGGCGGTGACGGTGCTGAGCTTCAGGCTGCGCGCATAGCTGGTCTCCAGCTCGCCGTAGAATCTGCCCCCGGTGGGCTGCGCGTTAAAACGCCCGCAAACCTGGTTAATTTGCGCCAGCCACTGCTGATACTGTTCCTGCTCGCTTGCACACGCCATCGTTTCTCTCACTGCACCGTCAACGTTTTCGCATTGTTGCATTTGTGTTGCATTTTGTCAGAGCTATGAGGCTGACTATAGGAAAGAACACTCACCGGTAACAGCGATATAAGCGGCAATTATCGCGATTTGCGGCGCCTGTCACAGGTGGCAAAGCGAATGTCACAGAGACAAAAGCGAGAATGCAAAACCCCTCTTAGACTGGATGAACACCCTGCGAAGAATAACGAAGGAGTATCCTATGTCTGAATCACTGGTGGCTATTCAGCCTGCCGTGCAACAATTTTTAGACCGACAGCATGGCCTGTGGATTGAAGGGCGTCAGGCCGCGTCGGACAGTGAAAAGCGGCTTAATGTCTACAACCCGGCCACGGGCGAGGTGATTGCCTCAACTGCCGATGCCAGCGTCGACGACGTTGATCGTGCCGTCATGTCCGGCTGGCGCGCCTTTGTGGCCCGTACCTGGGCCGGAAAGCTCCCGGCGGAGCGCGAGCGGATCCTGCTCCATTTCGCCGATCTCGTCGAACAGCACGGCGAGGAGCTGGCTCAGCTTGAAACGCTGGAGCAGGGCAAGTCCATCAACATCTCCCGTGCCTTTGAAGTCGGCTGCACCCTGAACTGGATGCGCTATACCGCCGGGCTGACCACCAAAATTGCGGGCAAAACCCTCGATCTCTCCATCCCGCTACCGCAGGGGCACGCTATCAGGCGTGGACGCGTAAAGAGCCGATTGGCGTGGTGGCCGGGATCGTGCCCTGGAACTTCCCGCTGATGATCGGCATGTGGAAAGTGATGCCAGCGCTGGCCGCGGGCTGCTCTATCGTCATTAAGCCGTCGGAAACCACGCCGCTGACCCTGCTGCGCGTGGCGGAACTCGCCAGTGAAGCGGGCATCCCGGACGGGGTGTTCAACGTGGTGACCGGCAGCGGCGCGGTGTGTGGCGCAGCGCTGACCTCGCACCCGCATATTGCGAAGGTGAGCTTTACCGGCTCAACGGCAACGGGTAAGCAAATTGCCCGCGCGGCGGCGGACACGCTCACCGGGGTGACCCTGGAGCTGGGCGGGAAAAACCCGGCAATTGTGCTCAAGGATGCGGACCCGGCATGGGTAATCGAAGGCCTGATGACCGGCAGCTTCCTGAACCAGGGGCAGGTGTGCGCGGCCAGCTCGCGTATCTACATAGAGGCCCCGCTGTTTGACACGCTGGTCGGCGGGTTCGAACAGGCGGTGAAATCCCTTAGCATCGGGCCGGGCATGTCGCCGGAGGCCTTTATCAACCCGCTGGTGTCGCGTGCGCACTGCGACAAGGTGCAGTCCTTCCTTGATGAGGCGACGTCGCGCAACGCGGAGCTGATCGTCGGTAACCGTGGTCCGGAGGGCAAAGGCTATTACGTGTCGCCGACGCTGGTGGTGAACCCGGATGCCTCGCTGCGGCTCACCCGCGAAGAAGTATTCGGTCCGGTGGTCAACCTGGTACGCGTCGCCGACGGGGAAGAGGCGCTCCAGCTGGCAAACGACACCGAATATGGCCTGACGGCCAGCGTCTGGACGCAGAATATCAGCAAGGCGCTGGAGTACACCGACAGGCTGCAGGCGGGCACCGTGTGGGTGAACAGCCATACGCTGATCGACGCCAACCTGCCGTTCGGCGGGATGAAGCAGTCCGGAACAGGGCGTGACTTTGGTCCGGACTGGCTGGACGGCTGGTGTGAAACCAAGTCGGTGTGCGTGCGGTATTAAAAAGCAAGCCGGGTGGCGGCTACGCCTTACCCGGCCTACAACGACTCGAACCGTAGGCTGGGTAAGCGCAGCGCCACCCGGCTTTTATCTACAGCGACCACCGATCCCGCCCGGCCTCTTTCGCCCGATACAGCGCCGCATCGGCGCGGGCGATAATCTCGGTGCCCGCGAGTCCCCCCGCCATCCCCGCAATCCCCATGCTCACGGTGACATGGTCGCTGACCGTCGAGGCGCCGTGCGGTATGGCCTCTGCGCGAAGGCCGTCCTGGATACGCAGGGCGACCTTTTCAGCGATGTTCTCCGGGCAATTAAACAGAATCACCAGAAACTCTTCGCCGCCGTAGCGTGACACCACATCCTCAGGTGTGCGCACCGACTGCTTAAGCACGCGCGCCACGCGCGTCAGACAGTCGTCACCCGCCTGGTGCCCGTAGGTGTCGTTGTAGCGCTTGAAGTAGTCGATATCCAGCATAATCAACGAGAAGGGCTTCTTCTGCTCAACCGCGTTCTCCAGCACCACCTCCATTTTCCGTCGATTGGCGGTTTTGGTTAACGGGTCCTGATGCGCCAGCGCATCCAGCCGCGAAATCAGCAGCTGATTCTGCTGGTTACGTCGCCAGGCTTCGTCAAACCAGCTCAGCAGAATAAAACGCCCGCAGATCAGAATCAGCGTAAAGACGCTCCAGATAACAACGAAGTGAAGGTTGAGACCATCGTTTCGTATCCAGCTTGCTATCGGCAGGGTGATCCAGAGCGGGAGCACAAAGGCGAGCAGCCCTTCAGGGTAAAAATAGAGCGCCGTCAAACCGGCGAGTAACAGAATAACGCACAGCGGCCAGACGTGCGGCAGCAGCAGCTGGGTGATAAACCAGAAGCAGGAGACCGACCAGATGGCGCTGCAGATAAACAACACCACGCTGATGCCGGCGATGCGCCGCCAGGCCATAAGGATCAGCGCAGCCGAGAGGATGATAATACCGAGCATGGAGGCATCGACGATTCTCGTCAGCTGCGGCGAGTGGGGATAAAGAGGATCGCTGGCCTTAAGCAGAACGTGTCGCAGCAGAATCATCACCGCGAAGCTGATATTGACGAAGGCCAGCCACGGCAAGTTCATCGCCAGTCCATGCATGACCATGGCCTGGCGCGTTGGCCAGGTTGCCCGTTCCAGCGTCGGTTTTTTTCTTTTTTCCATAAAGCCCTTTCCCGTCCGGGGGATAAATCATGCAGGTGAGATATCAGTAACTATAAGCAAGCCAGGACGATCCTCAAACGCCAGGGCAAAAAAAACCGGGCAATTGCCCGGCGGATGGTTATTTTTCGTCTTTTTTCTTCCCGAGCGTTGGCGTCTCGTCGAAGAAATTCCACGGTTTAAGCAGGGTATGCACCCATTCCGTCGGCATAATCGGCCACTCCTCCGCGCGCGCCACGTGGGTGGTGCCGGTGGTCATCCAGACCACGTCATCCTGATCGTTCAGCGACTCGTTATCCTTGCTGTACTGCCCAAGTCCCGTGTCGTGGATAGAGCGGTTCGGGAATTTCCCTTCCGGGTAAAGCTCATCAGGGTGGTAGCGGGTCACCCACAGCTGTTTGTCCATAAAGCTCAGGCGATGGTAGATCCACTCGTCCGGGGCAAATTTCGCGCCGGTTGCCACCGGGTGCGTGCCGCCCGCGTAAGGGATGATCTGGTACGATACCGGGTTGCCCATGCGGTTCTCTTTGCTGGTGTTGCTCAGCAGTCGAATCGTGCCCGGGTCGAACTTCTGCGCCGCCTGCTGCTCGGTATCAATATCGTACTGATTAATCTGCATGGTGCTGGTGCGCGGGCCCCCGGCGGTGTTCGGCTTCACTTCCGGATCCATCGCCACCAGCTTGTTGTTGATGCCGTCCACGTCCATATCAAGACGGAAGTTGTAGATGTGCTGGTGCGTGGTGCCCACGATGTTGTGGTCGATCAGCGTGCCGTATTTAGTGTCATCTTTGGCGGTGGCGTCGTGCATGGTTTTCGCCTGAACGCCTTTCACCGCCTCGATACCCGTCGCGCCGGCGTCAATGCCGATGGTGCCATTTTCATGGAACACCCAGTCGAAGATGTAATCGTAGTTGCCCACGGTACTCACCCAGCGCACCACCAGTTCGCGGCGCTCGGTGCTGACGTTAGGCTGGCCCATCTCCTGATGCTTATATTCCGGCCCCGCGTAGCGTTCGAAAATCGCAATCGCGCGCGGGATCTCCATCGGCGCGCCGGTGTAGTCCGGGATAGTTTCGTTGAGCATCACCGCGTTGGACGGCACGTCTTTCCCGCGCACCAGCGGCGAGGTCAGGGTGCCCATGCCGTAGTCGCCGGAATCAAGATAGGCCTTGAAGTACCAGCCCACGTCCGGATCGCCGTAAGGGACGATCATGCCGCCGAGCGACCCCTGATACATAATCTGGCGTTTTTTGCCGTTGTCGTTATACGTGACGGTTGAAATCATCGGGCCGACGCGGGAGTCCAGGCTCAGGTGGAAGTCCCAGTTCTGCCAGTGCACCATATCGCCGGTAATGGTGTAGTTCTTGCCTTCCGGCTCAATGATGTCGAGCGGTTTTTTCGGCGTCTCTATACGGTCGCGGCCATCGTAGGGGCGCGGCGTCATCGGGACCGGAACAACGGCGCCTTCCTCAATCTTCTGGATTTTTTTCTGCTCAAGATCGACCACGGCCACCAGGTTCTCAATCGGGTGCGCCCAGTAGTTGCCGTCGCCGACGTCGAGATAGCTCACCACCTTCAGCAGGCGATCTTCCTGCTTCAGGCCGTCTTTACCGTCGAAATAGCCGACGGTCAGCGGCGTGGTAATCACTTTTTTCGGGTCGGTGATGCCGTGTTTTTTAAGCACCTCGGCAAACTCCGTGCTCTCGTTAACGATCTGCTGCACCGCGGTGAAATCATCCAGCAGCACCATGCCGTGCGCGTCTTTCACCGGCTCCCAGCGCAGGATTTTTTTATCCTTCAGATCCACCAGGCTTTCGATAACGTGCTTCCCATCGAGCATCACAATCTTCGCCTGACGCGGGGCATCCACAGCCGTACCGTTAAGCACAAAATCCCACACTTTGGCTTTCTCTGGCTCAGCAAGGGCAATCTGGGTAAAGCGGGTATTCGGTTTAAAATCCGTCGAGGCTTTGACAATCTCAACGGCTTGCTTAATTTCGTCCGCCGTCAGCGCGTTCAGCGGGTGAGGGCGTTTTTCAACCTGGAAAGTCTGGTCAAGACCGGACTGGAAAACATCATTGATGAAGCTGTCAGAGATAAAGGCTTTCTTGCCTTTCATCACCACCGGCACCTCGAGCTTGAGGGTTTTCCCGTTGACGATGGCGGTTTTAGCGCCCGGTTTGACCTTCACAAAGGCGCCGTCTTTCGCAATGGTGAACATCTGTGCGTAATCATCCCACTGCACGTCCGCGCCAAAGTCCTGCAGCGTTTTGTCCATCGGGACCATATGCGCCTCGCTGCCGTGGGCGAAAACAGGGGATTGCCAGGCGCAACACAGCGCAACGGCCATAGCCAGCGCCGTTCTACGGGCAGAAAAAGAAGAATTGCTTCCCATCGTAGACCTCATCTTGTTGTGTTTATTGTGTTGTGACAGCCTTATCCTGACAGGCGCCTGAGAAAAGCGTTTGCCTGCATCTGCCAGATTATTTGCCAGTCTTGCCAGGTTAAAAAAAGAGCGGGGCGATGTCACACCCCGGCTGGTCGTCGTAGGCCGGGTAAGCATCGCGCCACCCGGCAGGAAAGGCGGTGAAGGGAAGGTGTCAGAAATCCCCCTGCTGGCGCGCCACCAGCGTCAGGATGGAGTAGAGCGCCACGGCCTGCTGGTGCTGGTTGAAGATCTCAACCGCCCATTCCACCACGCCGGTTGGTTTTTCCTCGGCGGTACGCTGTTTCTTCAGCGTTTTACGCTTGCAGGTCAGACGCACCTGAATGGTATCGCCCGGTTTAACCGGCTCGATAAAGCGCAGGTTTTCCATGCCGTAGTTGGCAATGACAGGCCCAACGCCCGCATCAACGAACAGCCCTGCCGCGGCGGAAATCAGGAAGTAGCCGTGCACCACGCGCTCGCCAAAGATCGACTCTGCCGCGCCGATCTTGTCCATATGGGCGTAAAAGTGGTCGCCGCTCAGGCAGGCAAAATTCACAATGTCCGCTTCCGTCAGGGTGCGGCGCGGCGTCAGCAGGCTGTCGCCCGGCTGCAGCTCCTCAAAGTATTTGCGGAACGGATGCACGCGATCTTCCTGCACCGTTGCGCCACGCACCCACTGCTTGCCAATGGCGGCCAGCATGGTCGGACTGCCCTGAATGGCGGTGCGTTGCAGGTAGTGCTTCACCGCGCGCAGGCCGCCAAGCTCTTCGCCGCCGCCCGCACGTCCGGGACCGCCGTGCACTAGCTGTGGCAGCGGGGAACCGTGGCCGGTGGATTCTTTCGAGGCTTCCTCGTTGAGGATCTGAATACGCCCATGGGCGCGCGCCGCGCCGAGAATAAACTGGCGGGCAATGTCCAGGTCTGCGGTGACCAGCGTGCCTGCCAGGCTGCCGCCGCCCGCGCGGGCAAGCTGCATTGCGTGCTGTGCGTTGCGATACGGCATCAGGGTCGCGACCGGCCCGAAAGCCTCCGTTGCGTGGACGGCAGGGGTTTCATCCGGCTGCGGGCAGAACAGCAGGGTCGGCGGGAAGAACGCGCCCGCGGCCTGCAAATCCGCTTTGCCGCCCAGGCGGACCTGGCAGCCTGCGGCGATCAGCCGATCCACTTTCTCCTGCACGTCCGCGCGCTGTTCGGCGTTGACCAGCGCGCCCATCTTTACCCCTTCCTGCGCCGGGTCGCCCACCACCACCTTTTCCAGGCGGGCAACCAGCGCCTGGCTCACGGCGTCAATCTGGCTCTGCGGGACGATAATGCGGCGAATGGCCGTACATTTCTGCCCGGCTTTGGCGGTCATCTCGCGCACCACTTCCCGAATGAACAGGGCAAATTCCGGCTGCTCCGGCGTGACGTCTTCCCCCAGCACGCAGCAGTTCAGGGAGTCGGCTTCCATCGTGAACGGAATGGCATTCGCCACAATATTCGGGTGCACGCGCAGGCTTTGCCCGGTGCTGGCGGAGCCCGTAAAGGTGACCACGTCCTGGCTGTCGAGCTGGTCCAGCAGATCGCCCGCGCCGCCGCAGATCAGGCTGATGGCGCCGTCCGGCACCAGTCCGCTTTCCACGATGGATTTCACCATCGCCTGCGTCACCTGTGCGGTGGCGGTAGCGGGTTTGATAATGGCGGGCATCCCGGCAAGCCAGGTCGGGGCCAGTTTTTCCAGCATTCCCCAGCAGGGGAAGTTAAAAGCGTTGATGTGCACCGCCACGCCGGACTTCGAGGTCAGAACGTGACGCGCGGCAAAGCCGCCTTCTTTCGACAGCGGGATCGGCTCGTCTTCCGGCCACACGGTGTCATCCGGCAGCTCGCGGCTGCCCAGGCTGGCGTAAGTGAAGAGGGTGCCGATGCCGCCTTCGATATCGACCCAGCTGTCTGCTTTCGTCGCCCCGGTCTGGGCGGACAGGGCATAAAACGTCTCTTTCTCGCTAAGCAGGTGCTTTGCCACCGCCTTCAGCATGGCTGCGCGTTCGATAAAGGTCATCGCGTGAAGCGCTTCGCCGCCGCGCTCAATCGCATAGCGACGGGCGGCCGCCATGTCCAGCCCTTCGCTGGTCACGCTCCACAGCGCTTCGCCACTGATGGCGTGATGAATAGTGCGTTCGCGGCCCCGGCCAGACTGCCAGGTGCCGGACAAGAAGCTGGCTAACTGCTGCATCGCTTATCTCCAAATGTTACGTGATTTACCCATTAATAGTTTGATCGTGAATCATAAAAATCAAGCCGAGTTTTTAATGAATTGTTAACGATGTGATCTGGATGGATGAATCACAGAATACCAAGGCCCGCTTATCAAGGCTTTCAGCAAAAGCCTTGCGAGCAGCATCACAAAACAAGCAAACAATTCTTGGGGTTATATTTAACCTTTGTGTAACTTTTAAAAAACAAAGTGATTCATCATTACGCTTTAATTTGCAAACTAACGAATCATAAAGGTGATGACGTGACGCAAGAACAACGGTTTGAGCAGCGCATAGCGCAGGAGACGGCGATTGAGCCTCAGGACTGGATGCCTGACGCCTACCGTAAGACGTTGATCCGCCAGATTGGCCAGCATGCGCACTCCGAAATTGTCGGCATGCTGCCGGAAGGGAACTGGATCGCCCGCGCCCCGACGCTGCGCCGTAAGGCGATCCTGCTGGCGAAGGTGCAGGACGAAGCCGGACACGGGCTTTACCTCTACAGCGCGGCGGAAACGCTGGGCTGCGCGCGGGAAGACATCTACCAGAAGATGCTCGACGGCAAGATGAAATACTCCTCCATCTTCAACTATCCGACCCTGAGCTGGGCCGATATCGGCGTGATCGGCTGGCTGGTGGACGGCGCGGCCATCGTCAACCAGGTGGCGCTGTGCCGCACCTCCTACGGTCCGTATGCCCGCGCGATGGTGAAAATCTGTAAAGAAGAGAGCTTCCACCAGCGTCAGGGCTTTGAAGCCTGCATGGCGCTGGCGCAGGGCAGCGAGGCTCAGCGCCAGATGCTGCAGGACGCCATCAACCGCTTCTGGTGGCCGGCGCTGATGATGTTCGGGCCGAACGACGACAATTCGCCGAACAGCGCCCGCAGTCTGGCGTGGAAAATCAAACGCTTTGGCAACGACGAGTTGCGCCAGCGCTTTGTCGACAACACGGTGCCGCAGGTGGAGATGCTGGGCATGACGGTGCCCGATCCCGACCTGCATTTTGATGAAGAGAGCGGTCATTATCGCTTCGGCGAGATCGACTGGCACGAGTTTGACGAGGTCATTAACGGGCGCGGCATCTGCAACCACGAACGCCTGGCCGCCAAACGTAAAGCCTGGGAAGAGGGGGCGTGGGTGCGGGAAGCCGCACTGGCGCACGCGGAAAAACAACACGCCCGCAAAGTGGCTTAAGAGGAATCACGATGAGCAATGTCTACTGGCCGCTGTACGAAGTGTTCGTACGCAGCAAACAAGGGTTATCCCACCGTCACGTGGGCAGTCTGCATGCCGCCGACGATCGCATGGCGCTGGAAAATGCGCGTGATGCCTACACCCGCCGCAGCGAAGGCTGTTCTATCTGGGTGGTGAAGGCGAGCGAGATTGTCGCCTCCCAGCCGGAAGAGCGCGGCGAGTTCTTCGACCCGGCGGAAAGCAAGGTTTACCGCCACCCGACGTTCTACACCATTCCTGACGGCATCGAGCATATGTGAGGCAAAGAATGAATTCAGTGACTGCCTATGCCCTGCGTCTGGGCGACAACGGTCTGGTGCTCTCCCAGCGTCTCGGTGCCTGGTGCGGCCACGCGCCGGAGCTGGAGATCGACCTCGCGCTCGCCAATATCGGCCTCGATCTGCTGGGACAGGCGCGCAATTTCCTGACCTATGCCGCGGAGCGGGAAGGCCAGGGCGATGAAGACATGCTGGCGTTTGGCCGCGATGAGCGGCAGTTCCGCAACGTCCTGCTGGTGGAGCAGCCGAACGGCAGCTTCGCCGACACGATTGCCCGCCAGTACCTGATGGATGCCTGGAACGTGGCGCTGTACGAACGCCTGACCCAAAGCCGCGACGGCCAGCTTGCCGCCATTGCCGCCAAGGCGATTAAAGAGGCGCGCTACCACCTGCGCTTCAGCCGCGGCTGGCTGGTGCGTCTTGGCGACGGGACAGAAACGTCTGCGCAAAAAATGCAGCAGGCCATCGACAGCCTGTGGCGGTTTACGGCCGAGCTGTTTGACGCCGATGACGTCGAGCTTGAGCTGATTGAGTCCGGCGTGGCGGTTGACCCGCGCCTCCTGCGCCAGCCGTGGGAAAGCGAAGTGTATGCCGGTCTGAATGAAGCCTGCCTGCAGGTGCCCGCCGAGGTGGCGTACCGCACCGGGGGCAAGCAGGGGCTGCACACCGAACATCTGGGCCCGATGCTGGCGGAAATGCAGTATCTCCAGCGCGCGTATCCCGGTCAGCAGTGGTAAAGGAGAACGCTATGCAACGCCTCGTCGACATCGCGCCTGCGCAAATTCCGCAGATCTGGGCGCTGTTAAGCCAGATCCCCGATCCGGAAGTGCCGGTGTTAACCATCACCGATTTAGGCATGGTGCGCAGCGTGAAGGCGCAGGGTGAAGGCTGGGTTATCGGCTTCACGCCCACCTACTCGGGCTGCCCGGCGACGGAACACCTGCTGGGGGCGATCCGCGAGGCGATGACCGCGCACGGCTTTACCCCGGTGCACATTGTGCTCCAGCTTGAACCCGCCTGGACCACCGACTGGATGACCCCCGACGCGCGCGAGCGCCTGCGGGCGTACGGCATCAGTCCGCCCGTGGGGCATAGCTGTCACGCGCACGCCCCGGTGGAGGTGAGCTGCCCGCGCTGCGCCAGCACCGACACCGCGCTTATCAGTGAATTTGGCTCGACGGCCTGCAAAGCGCTCTACCGCTGCAATTCATGCCGTGAGCCCTTCGACTATTTCAAATGTATTTGAGGCTGCCATGACAACGTTTCATTCATTAACAGTGGCAAAAGTGGAACCCGAAACCCGCGACGCGGTGACCATTACCTTTGCGGTGCCGCAGGCCCTGCAGGAGGCCTACCGCTTCCGTCCCGGCCAGCACCTGACGTTAAAAACGACGCTTGGCGGGGACGAGCTGCGCCGCTGCTACTCCATCTGCCGAAGTACCGCCCCGGGCGAAATCAGCGTGGCGGTCAAAGCGATTGAGGGCGGGCGCTTCTCCCGCTATGCCCGGGATGAGATCAAAGCGGGCATGGCGCTGGAGGTGATGGTTCCTCAGGGGCAGTTTGGCTACCAGCCCCTGGCCGAACGCGAAGGCCACTACCTGGCGATTGCGGCAGGCTCCGGGATCACCCCGATGCTGGCGATTATCTCCGCGACGCTTGCGACCGAACCGAACAGCCATTTCACCCTGATCTACGGCAACCGCAGCAGCCAGAGCATGATGTTCCGCCAGGCGCTGGCGGACCTGAAGGACAAATACCCGCAGCGGCTGCAGCTGCTCTCTATCTTCAGCCAGGAGCGGCTGGACAGCGACCTGCTCTATGGCCGCATCGACGGGGAAAAGCTGCAGGCGCTGGCGAAAACCCTGATCAACTTCCGCCAGTATGACGAGGCGTTTATCTGCGGCCCGTCTGCCATGATGGATGACGCGGAAGCCACGCTGAAGGCGCTGGGGATGCCGGACAAATCCATTCACCTTGAGCGCTTTAGCACCTCCGGAATCACCGTTAAGCGCGCGGCGCACGTGCAGGCAGAAGGACAGAAAGTGACCGTTCGCCAGGACGGGCGCGACCGTGAAATCACCCTGGCGGCGGACGACGAAAGCATTCTGGATGCCGCCCTGCGTCAGGGAGCGGATCTGCCGTATGCCTGCAAGGGCGGCGTTTGCGCCACCTGTAAATGCAAAGTGCTGCGCGGGAAGGTGGACATGGCGACCAACTACAGCCTGGAGCCGGACGAGCTGGCCGCCGGGTACGTACTGAGCTGTCAGTCGCTGCCGTTAACCGCCGATGTGATCGTCGACTTTGACGCGAAGGGGATGGCATGAGCGAACTGATTGCTACCCGTCATGGCCGCGTGCTGCAGCTGACGCTGAACCGTCCGGCGGCGCGCAACGCCCTCAACAACGCGCTGTTGACCCAGCTTGCGGAACAGCTTGAGGCCGCCGCTGTGGATGCCGACATCGCCGTCTGCGTGATTTACGGCAGCGAGCGCTGCTTTGCCGCCGGGGCCGATCTCAACGAAATGGCGGAGAAAGACCTGCCTGCCACTCTGAACGATATTCGCCCGCAGCTGTGGGCGCGAATCAACGCGTTTCCTAAACCGCTGATCGCCGCCGTAAATGGCTTCGCGCTGGGGGCGGGCTGCGAGCTGGCGCTGCTGTGCGACGTGGTGATTGCCGGTGACAACGCCCGTTTCGGCCTGCCGGAAATCACGCTCGGCATCATGCCCGGCGCGGGCGGCACCCAGCGTCTTATCCGCTGCGTCGGTAAATCCCTGGCCAGCAAAATGGTGCTGACCGGCGAGAGCATTACCGCAGAGCAGGCGCTGAGCGCCGGGCTGGTGAGCGACGTTTTCCCGGCGGCGCTGACGCTGGAGTATGCCCTGAAGCAGGCGGCCCTGATGGCGCGCCACTCGCCGCTGGCGCTGCAGGCGGCCAAACAGGCGCTGCGCCAGTCCCAGGAGGTGCCGCTCCAGGCCGGTCTGGCCCAGGAGCGCCAGCTGTTTACGCTGCTTTCTGCCACCGAAGACCGCCGGGAAGGCATCGACGCCTTCTTACAAAAACGCACTCCCGACTTTAAAGGACGCTAATTGTGGAATTTATTCTCAGTCATGTAGAACAGGGCGTG
This sequence comes from Enterobacter roggenkampii, assembly GCF_001729805.1. Taxonomy (NCBI): domain Bacteria; kingdom Pseudomonadati; phylum Pseudomonadota; class Gammaproteobacteria; order Enterobacterales; family Enterobacteriaceae; genus Enterobacter; species Enterobacter roggenkampii. The sequence continues at coordinate 2,103,266 of NZ_CP017184.1, forward strand.
ATGACCCTTACGCTGAACCGTCCGGAGCGTCTGAACAGCTTTAACGACGTGATGCACCAGCAATTGGCCGAATGCCTGAAACAGGCCGAGCGCGATGACACTATCCGCTGCCTGCTGATCACCGGGGCTGGACGCGGCTTCTGTGCCGGTCAGGACCTGAACGACCGCAACGTCGACCCCAACGGCCCTGCGCCGGATCTGGGCATGTCCGTGGAAACCTTCTACAACCCGCTGGTGCGCCGCCTGGCAAAGCTGCCGAAACCGGTCATCTGTGCCGTTAACGGCGTAGCGGCGGGCGCGGGCGCCACGCTGGCGCTCGGGTGCGACATGGTGATTGCGGCCCGTTCCGCCAGCTTCGTGATGGCCTTCAGCAAGCTCGGCCTGGTGCCGGACTGCGGCGGCACCTGGCTGCTGCCGCGCGTGGCCGGACGCGCCCGCGCCATGGGGCTGGCTTTGCTCGGTGACAAACTCAGCGCTGAACAGGCGCAGGCGTGGGGGATGATCTGGCAGGTGGTGGATGACGAGCAGCTTTCCACCACGGCACAGCAGATGGCCTTGCATTTTGCGTCGCAGCCGACCTTCGGGCTGGGGCTGATCAAGCAGGCGATCAATGCCGCGGAAACCAATACCCTGGACGCTCAGCTCGATCTCGAGCGCGACTATCAGCGCCTGGCCGGGCGCAGCGACGACTACCGCGAGGGCGTCAGCGCCTTCCTGGCGAAGCGCGCGCCGAACTTTACGGGGAAATAAGATGCTGAATATACGGACTGTCGCCGTGATCGGCAGCGGCACGATGGGCGCAGGGATTGCCGAAGTCGCCGCCAGCCATGGTCATCAGGTGCTGATCTACGACATCTCCAGCGACGCGATATCGCGGGCCATCGACGGGATCCGCCATCGTCTGGCCTCCCGGGTAACGCGCGGAAAACTCTCCGCCGATGCCGGGAGCCAGATCCTTGCCCGGCTGGTTCCCGTCACGGATATCGAGGCGCTCTCCGCGGCCGATCTGGTGATTGAAGCGGCCTCAGAGCGGCTGGAGGTGAAAAAGGCGCTGTTTGCGCAGCTGGCTGAGATCTGCCCGCCGCAGACGGTACTGACCAGCAATACTTCCTCCATCTCCGTCACGGCGATTGCGGCGGACGTCCACCACCCGGAGCGGGTCGCAGGGCTGCACTTCTTTAACCCGGCGCCGGTGATGAAGCTGGTGGAGGTGGTCAGCGGGCTGGCGACCTCCCCGGAAGTGGCCGACGCGCTGTGTGAGCTGGCGCTGAACTGGGGCAAACAGCCCGTTCGCTGCCAGTCCACGCCGGGGTTCATCGTCAACCGCGTTGCGCGTCCTTTCTATTCCGAGGCCTGGCGCGCGCTGGAAGAGCAGGTCGCGCCGCCGGAGGTGATTGACGCCGCCCTGCGCGAAGGCGGCGGCTTCCCGATGGGGCCGCTGGAGCTGACCGACATGATTGGTCAGGACGTGAACTTTGCGGTGACCTGCTCGGTCTTTAACGCCTTCTGGCAGGAGCGTCGTTTTCTGCCTTCGCTGGTTCAGCAGGAGCTGGTGCTGGCAGGCAGGCTGGGCAAAAAGAGCGGGAAGGGCGTTTACGACTGGCAGGGTGACAAACCCGACGTGCAGTGGGTCAAGGCGGTGAACGACAGCTATAGCCCGATGCGCGTGGAAAAAAGACGTGACGGTGTCACGGAAATTGATGATGTGTACCTGATTGAAACGCAGGGGGAGACCGCGCAGGCGCTGGCGCTGCGGCTCAACGGCCCGGTGGTGGTGGTCGATCGCATTGAGCGCGACGTGGCGGTCATTGCCGCCGCGGCCAGCAACCCGCATACCGCGACGCAAAAAGCCATCCGCTACCTGCAGCAGCAGGGGCTCCGGGTGGTGCAAATTGCCGATTATCCCGGCCTGCTGATCTGGCGGACGCTGGCGATGATTGCCAACGAGGCGCTGGATGCCCTGCAAAAAGGGGTCGCCAGCGAGAAGGACATCGATACCGCCATGCGCCTGGGCGTGAACTACCCGAGCGGGCCGATCGCCTGGGGCGAGCGCCTGGGCTGGCAGCGCCTGCTGACGCTGCTGGAGAACCTGCAGCGCCATTACGGCGAAGAGCGCTATCGCCCCTGTTCACTGCTGCGCCAGCGCGCGCTTCTGGAGAGTAGCTATGAGTCATAACGCCTGGCATAACGCCCGCACTATGTACGAACGGGACGCCTGCGCGCAGGCGATGGGGATGGACATTGTCGAGATGGACGAGGGCTACGCGGTGGTGACCATGACCATCACCCCGCAGATGCTGAACGGCCATAAAACCTGCCACGGCGGCCAGCTGTTTTCGCTGGCGGACACCGCCTTTGCCTACGCCTGCAACAGCCAGGGGCTGGCGGCGGTAGCCTCCGGCTGCTCGATTGACTTTCTGCGTCCGGGCTTCGCCGGGGACACGCTCACCGCCACAGCGCGGGTGAAGCATCAGGGCAAACTGACCGGCGTGTATGACATTGAAATTCAGAACCAACAACAGAAAACCGTCGCCCTTTTTCGCGGAAAATCTCACCGCATCGGCGGCAGCGTGACAGGAGAGGCCTGATGCGTGACGCATTTATTTGTGATGGCGTTCGAACCCCGGTGGGCCGCTACGGTGGCGCGCTTTCCGCTGTTCGAACTGACGATCTCGGCGCCGTGCCGCTGCGCGCGCTGCTGGCCCGCTACCCGCAGCTCGATCTGGAGCGGATTGACGACGTGATTTTCGGCTGTGCCAACCAGGCGGGGGAAGATAACCGCAACGTGGCGCGCATGTCGTTGCTGCTGGCCGGTCTGCCGCAGACGGTCTCCGGCACGACGATCAACCGCCTGTGCGGATCCGGGCTGGACGCGATTGGTTTTGCCGCGCGCGCCATTAAGGCGGGCGACGGCGACCTGCTGATTGCGGGCGGGGTGGAGTCGATGTCCCGCGCGCCGTTTGTGATGGGCAAAGCCACCGCGGCGTTTCAGCGACAGGCGGAGATCTTCGATACCACCATCGGCTGGCGATTTGTGAATCCGCTCATGCATCAGCAATTCGGAACTGACAGTATGCCGGAAACGGCAGAGAATGTAGCTGAATTGTTAAATATCAGCCGTGCCGATCAGGACGCCTTCGCGCTGCGCAGCCAGCAGCGTACCGCGCAGGCGCAGCAGAACGGCGTTCTGGCGCAGGAGATCGTCCCGGTGCCGGTGCCGGGCAAAAAAGGGGCGATCACGGAGTTCAGCGTGGATGAACATCCGCGCGCGGATACCACGCTCGAACAGCTTGCCGGGCTAAAAACGCCGTTCCGCAGGAACGGGGTGGTCACGGCGGGCAATGCCTCCGGCGTCAACGACGGCGCGGCGGCGCTGATCGTCGCCAGCGAGAAGATGGCGCTGGCGCAGGGGGTAGTCCCGCGCACGCGGATCGTGGCGATGGCGACGGCGGGCGTGGAGCCACGTCTGATGGGGCTCGGCCCGGTGCCGGCCACCCGCAGGGTGCTGGAGCGCGCCGGACTCAGTATTCACGATATGGACGTCATCGAGCTTAACGAAGCTTTCGCCGCGCAGGCGCTGGGCGTGCTGCGTCAGCTGGGCCTGCCGGATGATGCCGCGCACGTCAACCCGAACGGTGGCGCGATTGCGCTGGGCCACCCGCTGGGCATGAGCGGCGCCAGGCTGGCGCTGGCCGCGAGTAACGAACTGCACCGACGCGGCGGGCGCTACGCGCTGTGTACGATGTGCATCGGTGTGGGTCAGGGCATTGCCATGATCCTTGAGCGTGTTTGAGCATAAAAACAATGTGAGTACCCTACAATGATAAATACAACAAAGCTTGATCCGATTGAAACGGCCTCCCTTGACGAGTTACAGGCGCTGCAGACCGCGCGTCTGAAATGGACGCTGCATCACGCCTATAACAACGTGCCGATGTACAAACGCAAGTTTGATGCCGCGGGCGTTCATCCTGACGATTTCAACGAGCTGGCGGATATCCGTAAGTTCCCGTGCACCACCAAGCAGGACCTGCGGGATAACTACCCGTTCGATACCTTCGCCGTGCCGATGGAGCAGGTGGTGCGCATTCACGCGTCATCCGGCACCACCGGCAAACCGACCGTTGTCGGCTACACTCAGGGCGACATCGACAACTGGGCCAACCTTGTGGCGCGTTCCCTGCGCGCGGCGGGCGGCAGCGCGAAGGACAAAATTCACGTGGCGTATGGCTACGGCCTGTTTACCGGCGGGCTGGGGGCGCACTACGGGGCCGAGCGCTTAGGCGCGACGGTGATCCCGATGTCCGGCGGCCAGACGGAGAAACAGGCGCAGCTGATCCGCGATTTCCAGCCGGACATGATCATGGTGACGCCATCCTACTGTCTCAACCTGATAGAGGAGCTGGAGCGCCAGATGGGCGGCGATGCCAGCGGCTGTTCCCTGCGCGTGGGCGTCTTCGGCGCCGAGCCGTGGACGCAGGCCATGCGCCGTGAAATTGAAAAACGCTTAGGCATTACGGCCCTGGACATCTATGGCCTCTCCGAAGTGATGGGGCCGGGCGTAGCGATGGAGTGTATCGAAACCGTCGACGGTCCGACCATCTGGGAAGATCATTTCTACCCGGAGATCGTTAACCCGAACGACGGCACGCCGCTGGATGACGGCCAGCAGGGCGAACTGCTGTTCACCACGCTGACCAAAGAGGCGCTGCCGGTGATCCGCTACCGCACCCGCGACCTGACGCGCCTGCTCCCGGCAACCGCGCGCAGCATGCGCCGTATGGACCGCATCAGCGGCCGCAGTGACGATATGCTGATCATTCGCGGCGTTAACGTCTTCCCGTCGCAGCTGGAGGAGGAGATTGTGAAGTTCGAGCACCTTTCTCCACACTACCAGCTGGAGGTGAACCGTCGCGGGCATCTTGATTCACTTTCCGTGAAGGTGGAGCTAAAAGAGAGTAGCCTCACGCTGACGCACGAGCAGCGTTGCCAGGTGTGCCACCAGCTGCGCCACCGCATTAAATCGATGGTGGGGATTTCCACCGACGTGACGATCGTGAACTGCGGCAGCATCCCGCGCTCGGAGGGGAAAGCCTGCCGGGTGTTTGACCTGCGTAAAGTTGCGGCCAACGGCTGAGTTTCCTCTCACCCCGGCCCTCTTCCAAAGGGAGGGGGTTAGGGTGACGGGCTATCCCAGAATCCTATGCTATGATTCATCCAGGACAAAAATAACAACAGAATGAATCACATGAATAAACTCGACGCCTTTATCCAGCACGCGGTCAGCTCCGTTCCCGTCAGCGGGACCTCGCTTATCTCCTCGTTATACGGTGACGCGCTTTCCCATCGCGGCGGTGAGATTTGGCTCGGCAGCCTGGCAGCCTTACTGGAAGGCATGGGGTTTGGCGAACGGTTCGTGCGTACCGCGCTGTTTCGCCTCAACAAAGAGGGCTGGCTGGACGTCTCGCGCATCGGGCGACGCAGCTTTTACCGCCTGAGCGATAAGGGGCTGCGCCTGACGCGTCGCGCGGAGAATAAGATCTATCGTGCGGAACTGCCCGCCTGGGACGGCAAATGGTTACTGCTGCTCTCCGAGGGGCTGGATAAAACCACCCTGGCCGACGTTAAAAAGCAGCTGATCTGGCAGGGGTTTGGCACGTTGGCGCCGAGCCTGATGGCCTCGCCGTCGCAGCATCTGGCGGACGTGCAGTCCCTGCTTCACGATGCCGGCGTGGCCGAAAACGTGATTTTCTTTGAAGCCCACTCGCCGCTGGCGCTCTCGCGCGCCGCGCTGCGTTCACGCGTAGAAGAGTGCTGGCAGTTAACCGAGCAAAACGCGATGTACGAGTCGTTTATCAACTCGTTCCGGCCGCTGCTGCCGCTGCTAAAAGAGGCCGCGCCGGAGGAGCTGACGCCGGAACGCTGTTTCCAGATCCAGCTGCTGCTGATTCACTTTTATCGTCGCGTGGTGCTGAAGGACCCGCTGCTGCCGGAAGAGTTACTGCCTGCGCACTGGGCGGGGCAAAGCGCCCGACAGCTCTGCATAAATATCTATCAGCGTGTCGCGCCGGGAGCGCTGGCGTTTGTCAGCGAGAAGGGCGAAACCTCCGTCGGTGAACTGCCCGTGCCCGGCACGCTCTACTATCAACGCTTTGGTGGTCTTACAAGCGCATAAGGAGGGAAGATGCCTGTTTATCAAATTGACGGCCTGACGCCGGTCGTGCCTGACGAGAGCTATGTTCACCCAACGGCGGTGCTCATTGGCGACGTGATTCTGGGCAAAGGCGTTTATGTCGGTCCCAATGCCAGCCTGCGCGGTGATTTTGGCCGTATCGTGGTGAAAGACGGGGCGAACATTCAGGATAACTGCGTGATGCACGGCTTCCCGGAGCAGGACACGGTGGTGGAAGAGGACGGACATATCGGCCACAGCGCCATTCTTCACGGCTGCGTGATCCGCCGCAATGCGCTGGTGGGCATGAACGCGGTGGTGATGGACGGGGCGGTCATTGGTGAAAACAGCATCGTCGGCGCGGCGGCGTTCGTGAAGGCCAAAGCGGAGATGCCTGCCAACCATTTGATCATCGGCAGCCCGGCCAGGGCGATTCGTGAGCTAAGCGAGCAGGAGCTGGCCTGGAAGCAGCAGGGCACGCGGGAGTATCAGGTGCTGGTGGAGCGCTGCAAGCTCACTATGCACCAGGTCGAGCCGCTGCGCGAGGTTGAGCCTGAACGGAAACGGCTGACGTTTGACGAGAATTTGAGGCCGAAGTCGGCGAACCAGGGGTAAGGCCGTCTTTTTTCGCCATATCCATCAATAGCGCAATGCCGATGTAATTACTCCAGTTAAAGGTATTTTGCAGCACCACCACCGCATTGCCTTTTTCTTTGTCATAGCCGATAAAGCTGGAGTAGCCGCCGATATAGCCGACCTGATAGGTGATTTTTTCCAGACCGATAAAGTCGGTGGTCCAGGCAATACCCTGTACCCCGTCGGGACGTTGAATATCGGTATTTCTCACTTCGGCAAAGACGCTGTCCAGCAGGGGATTGTGGGTCGTTGAGACGTGATAGCGGGCGTAGGTCGCCAGATCTTCGGCGTTACTGTATAGGCTCGCTGCCGCCACCATGTTGTTGGAAAATTGCCAGTCCGGAGTGATTTGCCCGCGCGGGATAAATTTCGGCTGATCGCCCGCGTGGCCAAGCGCACGCTGGGGGTACCCTTTTAGCTGCCGGGGCGTAAAGCTGCTGTTAGCCATTTGCAGCGGATGGAAAATATAGCGCGAGGCTAAACTCTGGATATCTTCGCCGGTTTTGTGCTTCAGGATATAGCCGATCAGGGCGTAGCCGGTATTGGAGTATTGCGGCACTTTATTCTTTGGCGCTCGCCAGTCGGCGAGGTAGAGCAGCACGTTATCGCTATCCAGCTCACCGTAGAAATTATCGCCGGTGCTTAAGTAGCTGATGAATTTCCCAAGCATCGGAACATCCATATTCTGACGCGGCAGGCCGGAGGTGTGGGTGACCAGTTCAAGCAGGGTGATTTTTTGTGCATCCGCGCTAAGCACCGTCCCCGGCGGAAGCAATGTCGCCAGGCTATCGTTCCAGTTCAGTTGCCCTTCATTCACCAGACAAGCCACTACTTCTGCCGTGATCCCTTTGCTGATCGAGCCGAGCGCAAACAGGGTGTCGGGCCTGACCGGATAGCGATTGACCGCATCGGTTACGCCCCAGGTGTAAAACTGCGGTGAGCCGTGATTATGGATCACCGCGACCGTCATCCCGGGAACGGATTTTTGCGCCATGTAGTGACGCACCACGCTGTCAACGTCGCCATCCAGCGAATCATGAGTGAGAAGTTCCTGAGTACCTTCCGGGGAGGACATTTGCGAGAGCGTGCCACAACCGCTGAGGAGTGGCAGAGTAAGCAGAAGCCAGTGAATTTTTGTTGTTATGTTCTGCATACCTGATAGCGAGTGTGGTGGTCATTAACGCGCCAGGAATGTATCACAAATAGCCTGCCGTGAGGGAATTTTTCGGGTAGCAGAATTACCGTCTGTGTGTTGCCGGAAGTGGAAGTGATACCGGCCTGACAAAGTTGTTGATATGATAATTTTTTGTTAATCCGGAGGGGCGATGGACACAGGCACGATTGTCACGTTATTCAAATTCAAACGCTGGGCAGATACGGAAACCTTACAAGCAATACAGAGGGTCGATACTACCGCAAATGCTGAAAAGCACCATCTGATGCTCAGACTTATGAACCATGTTTATGTCGTGGATATGATTTTCAGGGCAAATATTACTGGTCAAACGCATCAATACACCGCGTTGAATACGCCGGAAACGCCGTCTGCAGACGAGCTTCTGAAAAAGATGACTGAATGCACTGACTGGTATATTACGCACGCAGGCTCAATGGACGTGCCCGGACTTTCTGAAATCATCAAATTCCGTTTTGTCGATGGCGGATATGGCGAAATGAAAGCGGCGGATATGCTCAACCATGTACTGTTTCACGGTACCTATCATCGCGGCGCTGTGGGATGGATGCTTTCAGAAACGGGTGTAACCCCTCCAAAGGATGTGCTAACCGTTTTTCTAAGAGATCATAATCACTAATATGACCCATTTTCATGAACTTAGCGCCACCCGTCTGGATGGGCAACTTATCTCTATGGCCGACTATGCGGGTAAGGTGGTTCTGGTTGTTAATACGGCCAGCCAGTGCGGCTTTACGCCACAGTATGAGGGGCTTGAAGCACTGTACAAAAAATACGCCGATCAAGGGCTGGTGGTGCTTGGCTTCCCCTGCAACCAGTTCGGTAAGCAGGAACCTGGCGGTGCCGACGACATCTCAAAGACCTGTTACATTAACTACGGCGTCAGCTTTCCCATGTTCGAGAAAGTCGAGGTCAACGGTGCCGCAGCACATGCGATTTTTCGTTATCTGAAAGACGAATTGCCCGGCGTGCTGGGTGGGCGGATCAAGTGGAACTTTACCAAGTTCCTGGTCGGGCGTGACGGTAAACCCCTCAAGCGCTTTGCACCGATGACAACGCCCGAGAAAATGGAGGGGGCAATTGTTGCGGCACTGGGAAGGTGAGTGTTTTTGTCGCCAGAGCCATCCGTTTGTTGGGGATAGACGATATTCTGATGTCCGCTCTGTGCCAGATGCGGACGTCGAGGAGAATGTTATTTTGATGCGAAATATTTGCGTAATATTTTTTCTAATAACGAGAAAACGACCGTCACCCTTTTGGGAGTAATCAGCTGGTAAGGCCGATATAAATAAAATTGCCATTTCTCCTGTCGCAGTTCTGGCAATGGGGGAACAAGTTGGCCGCTTGCTAAGTACTCCCTACAGATAAAGTCGCTGGACTGTACAACCGTTCTCCCGGCCAATGCAGCCTGAATTTCGGCATATGGATCTGTAGTATAAAACTCAATATGACGAGGGACAAAAGTATTTACTGCGTCACTCATAAACTCAAATGATTTTCCCGTTTCAGGATTAATTAAACCACTAAATGGATAACGCTGTCGAAGATCTTCTAAATCAGTAGGTGCTCCCAGGCGCTCAATAAGTTCAGGGGATGTAACCAAAATATGTTCAACTTGTCCGATATTTTTAATGATAAAGTTTGGATTAGGTTCTCGCCCTACGCGTATACCTATATCGATACGATGCTCAATAGTATCAAGTTTCATCATATCTAAACGCCAGTCGATAAATAACTCAGGATAGGGACGTAGTGCAGTCAATAGTTCATACAAGATTTGTTCATGATTTGGAAATCGAAGTAATGTGATACGAACAATACCCTTCATGTCATTATCATCTTTCCCTGTCTGAAATAGTTTTTCAGAATCTTCAAGCAGTCGCTTCGCTTGGGGTAAAAATAGTTCGCCGAAACTGGTGAGAAAGATCGAACGCGTATTGCGTTTGAATAAAGGTTCACCAAGTTGTTTCTCCAGCTCAGCGACTGTTCGGGTTACTACTGATGGTGAAACCGACAGCTTGATGGCTGCTTCGCGGAAGTTCAAGGTCTCAGAGGCGATGATAAAAAATTTTAGAGCGTCAAGTTTGTCCATGATTATTGTGAAATCTGCAATAATGTATTTTGATAATAGCAATTAATTTGCAACTATTCCAGCCATATAATCGAACAATCAAATAAGTAACCTGTCTTACTTTTTATCAGAACTCAAAAGAGTAAATTATGTCAATTCAACCAGTAGAGTTAAACAAAGCCTATCGTTTATTACAGGTCGGGCCAACGACGATGATATCGGCTAAAAATGATGGCATTGAAAATGTCATGGCAGCGGCCTGGGTGGGATTAGTAGGCAATAACAAAGTGATGGCTTTTATAGGTCCACAGGCATTTACTCGCGGGCTTGTAGAAAAAAGCGGATATTACGTTGTACAGATCCCAGTAGTGAATCAGATGGAAATGGTTTTATATGCTGGAGGTCACAGTTATTCCGACACACCCGATAAAAATAGTAAAATCCCACTATTTTATCAGAAAGAGTTTGATCTGCCTTTAGTGGAAGGTTGCGCTGGCTGGTTAGTATGTAAGGTCATACCCAATGAAGAAAATGAAAAGCAGCACAACTTGTTCATGGGTGAAATTGTCGGAGCATGGAGTGATGATCGCGTTTTCAAAAATGGGCACTGGATTTTTGATGATGCACCAGATGAATTACGTACTGTCCATTACGTTGCTGGCGGACAGTTTTACGCCATTGGCAAAGGGACAAAATTTAATTATGGTCCGGGAAAAGACTAATCCTTACTTCTGTATAAATGTAGCCATATAACATGGCTACATAGAGGTAGTAGCATAAAAGAACAACCTACTTAAGATGTTTGCTTCTCACTCACAGCGGACCTTTAGCTCAGTTAGCATATCCGCTCAGTGCCAGAAGCGGATGTCGTAAGATTCGTTCGGCTAAAAGAGCAAATTCTTCTGCATCAGAGTGACAGGCCCTGCGGATTCACATTTATCATTACTCTCTGCAAAGTACTTTTATTTTTGCCCGGGGTTACGATAAATATCGGGTCGATTGATTTGCCAGACAAAATCTGGTCGGTTCAATGGGTTATACCCCAGCTTCTGGTATAACCATGGCGCGCTGTCGGTTACCAGCATTATCCGTCGCAGACGTGACAACAATGGATGGGCATGACAGCATTCAATCAGCCAACGGCCAAGACCACTTTTCTGATAATCGTTCAGCACGTAGACGTCGCACAAATAACCAAAAGTGGCATAGTCTGTGACCAGACGGGCGAAGCCGATTTGTCTTGTTCCATCCAGGAGCGCGAAACAAAGGCTGTTCTGGATTGATATCCTGACCGTTTCAGCATCAATACCAGGAGCCCAGGACGATTGCGAGAGGTAATCGTGAATGGCTTCCAGCTGAAAAAAGCTGGGATCGGTTGTGACAATAAATTTGTCTTTGGTAAAACGCAGATGCTGATTATTCACCGAACTCCTCCTTTTGGGCTACTTGTGATGAGGCACAGGGCTGTCCTCTATGCCGGGGAATGCTCAGGATGCTTTTTCATGTACTGTCATGATAAATACCAGCGGGTTCTCCCCCTGGTTTTCATAGAAATGAGGAACGTCCGTTCTGGCGGTTGCCGAACAGCCAGTATTTACCCGATACACGTGTTCCTGTACGCCGAGTGTGAGCGTGCCCGACTGCACATAAAACAGTTCAAGCGTACCTTCCGTGTGGCCGGGGGACGCAAACTTTTCCCCCGGCTGCATTTCCCACATCCAGAGCTCGGTCATATCAGGGCCACCTGACCCTGCGAGCAATCTTGCTCTCCCGCCTTTTTCACCTTCCCACAATTCTGGGATCTCATCTTCAGCAATGAGATGCACGGTCGGTTTTGAACTGACATCCACAAAATCAGCCACCGAAACCCCCATTGCGGCAGCCAGGCGGCATAACAGGGCAATGCTGGGATTCGCCCGGCATCCCTCTATCTCAACCAGCGCTCCCTTGCTGACGCCTGCCCGACGGGAGAGTTCATCGAGGGATATCTTCTTATGCTTACGATAGAGTTTAATTCGCTGAGATACGGCTTCATTCACAGTATTGACGATAGCGTTCGCATCGGTCATTAAATTGACTTTTTTGGTCATTGGTCATTATCATGGAATAAATTGGTCATTACAGGATTATCACGTGCTAACAGTATCTCCGTCAATTACCCCTGAAATTTATCGTATTGCTCCCGGTTTTCGTGCACTGAGCATTTGCGTAAGAGCTGCGCCAGTGCTTAATCCCGACATTGGGGAAACGGCGCTGCATGAAGCCTGTGAAGCCGTTCTGGCCGGTGAACCAGATTGGGCGGACTCTCATCTGGCGGCATGGGCCGACGTTTTTCAAAAGTTTGGTGCTAAACCTAAACGCACCCCTTGCTCAGCAGATGCGTTACGCAAGCGCGTGTTACGTGACGGGACGATGCCAGCGCTCGATCCTATCGTTGATCTTTATAATGCCGTTAGTCTCCGCTATGCCGTTCCGGTTGGCGGAGAGAATCTCTCTGCCTATCAGGGGGCGCCGCGTCTGACTGTGGCAAAAGGAACAGAGCCTTTTGATACCGTCAAAGAGGGAGAGGCCACCGTTGAGTCTCCTTCACAAGGCGAGGTTATTTGGTGTGATGATATCGGCGTGACCTGCCGTCGCTGGAACTGGCGACAGGGGATCAGAACCCGCTTAGGCGTGGAAGCTCAGCAAATGTGGTTCATTCTGGAGAGTCTCCCGCAGATGCCGCTGGATAGACTTCACGAAGCCGGGAAGATGCTGACCGACGGCCTGGAAAAAATGATGCCCGGTCTGTGGTTTGAAGTTGCTCTCATCGAAGAACAACAGCTGTAATACCCTTCAGGAGAAAGAGTTATGTTTACCGGTTTGTCGGCGTTTCCATTAACCCCAGTCACTGCCCGCGGCGTGGATGAAAAGGGTTTTAGCCATATTCTTTCCCGTCTTACAGACGCTCGGGTTGATTCTATGGGCATCCTGGGGTCAACCGGAAGCTACGCCTATCTGACCCGGGAGCAGCGCAAGCGCGTAGCAACGCTGGCTAAACAGCATGCAGGGAACATCCCCGTTATGGTGTGTGTGGGAGCGGTAAGTACCGATGCCATTCTGCATCTGGCAGAGGATGCACAGGCAGCTGGTGCGAATGCGCTGTTACTCCCGGCGGTCAGCTACCAGCCACTCCGTGACGAAGAAGTCTTCTCGCTCTTTGAGACCGTTACCCGGCACGTGTCTGTACCGGTGTGTATCTATGATAATCCGGGCACTACGCATTTTACCTTTACGGATGAACTCCACGGTCGTCTCTCCTCACTTGAGGGGGTTCGCTCGGTCAAGATCCCTGGCGTCCCGGATAGCCCCGCTGCAGCGATTGAGCGGGTGAATGCGTTACGTCAACATTTGCGCCCTGGCGTAACAATCGGTATTAGTGGCGACGCTTATGCGGGGCTGGGATTAAACGCCGGTTGTGAAGTGTGGTATTCCGTGGGTGGCGGTCTGTTCCCTGAGATGGCGAAAAAAATCACCGAAGCTGCGGCGGCAAACGATCGTCAACGCGTTACAGCCCTGACAACCCGCCTTGAGCCATTGTGGTCGCTCTTCCGGAAACATGGCGGAAGTATTCGCGTTATTGCCGCTGCGGCTGGCGTGCTTGGGCTTACCGACATGGATTGCCTGCCTCGCCCTCTGCAACCGTTGTCAGCTGGCGACATCGCGGATATTGCCCATGTAATAAGCACGCTGGAGCTGAAGTGATCTCCGCAGGACTGGGTGTCTACCGGTCCTTACCGCAAAATTTTATTAGTGAAGTGACTCTTATTCGCCTGATAGCTTATCTGCATCAGGAGAATAATGCTGGCAAACGCACGCCAGTTTATGCCCGTCAGGATCGCGCAGATAGGCAACATAAAAATCGGGGCCGTAGGCGGTTCGTGTACCGGGCACGCCTTCATCCTTTCCTCCCGCACGGAGGCCCGCTGCATGGAAGCGTCTGACAATTTCCGCGCTATCGGCTCTGAATGCGAACATTGTCCCGTTTCCCGCCGTCGCGGGTTGCTGGTCAAAAGGAGGACAAATGCAGAAGCTAAATTCGTCATCCGGATGATTTTCGTTTCCCCACATTGCCCAGCTATCAGTCCAGGCGGGCAGACGTGAATAGCCCAGCACGTTAAAAATAGCGTCATAAAAGTTCACGGCGAGCTGAAAGTCATTTGTCCCTATCGTGATATAAGCCAGCACCTTATAACATCCTCTATCCACGCAGCCACGGCGTAACTGTTAGTCCGGTCAGCAAACCTTCCGGGCTGAGCAGGCGAGTAACGGTTTGTCCCCACGGTTCCGTGCGGTTGGCGACCAACAACCGATAGCCTTTTTCACTCAGAACACGGGTAGCGGAATCGAGATCCTGCACCTCGTATTCAATCCATCCCTGCGGTATCGGATGCTCCACGGGCCACTCCGATTCACCAAAACAGGACGTTGCCGCCTGTGACAGCGGCCAGACGGCAAAATGCTTCACGCCCGGTAAGCGTCCCTCTTCAGTGAGCAGATAATCGGCATTGCCCTCCATGGGCTTCAGCGGCAGTCCGAGAGTCTGGATATAAAACGCGGTGCTGGACGCTGTATCCTGTGAAATGGGCCCGAACCCGGCGACGAACATGACATCAATTCCCGGTAACGTCTGCGACATATCCACTCCTTAATAGCCTGAAATGATGGAATTTAGCGTAGAGCTGTCTGAAATACGACTCTCATTTCTGGTACCGCATTCACCGCGCCTGCACATTCGCGGCGGGTTTGAAAGTGAACGCGATAGCGATCAACAGCACGACTCCCGCACTCATCACCAGCCATGCGCTGGTCAGCGAGACCGAACTGTCGCGAACGATCCCGGCAACTAGCGGCATGAGCGCGGCGATCATATATCCTCCTCCCTGAACTTTAGACAGTAACTTCCCGGCCTGGGCGGGCGTTCGCGCATGATCGAACGTGACGATAAGCGACAGCGGGAAGAGGGCGCCGATACCGATGCCAAGCAGCAAGGTTGATAAGACCGGCTTCGTACCTGGAGAGAAGACCAGACACAGTAAACCCGCGAGCAGCAGTAACAGTACAGTTATCAGCGGAACACGGCGGTCGGGGAATTTACCGATCAGCGCGGAGACGGCAAACCCGGCGGCCACCTCGGTTAAGGTCAGCCAGGCCAGCATATAGCCGCTGCTGCGTGCGGACCATCCTGCCTGAATATAGAGCGGGGGCAGCCAGGCTAAGACCAGCGTGTAGGCGCCCGTCCCCACGCCGAAAAAGAGCAGAAGGAGTCCAGTCCGGGAGGAAGAGAGCGTAACGGATTCATGTGCTGTCTGTTCCCCTTGAGGCTGTTTAACCAGGGGTAACCACAGCATCAGCGCCAGCAGCGCAAGCACGCCTGCCATAGCCAGCGCGGGCTTCAGCGTGAGCCATGAAAACAGCGGCTCGGCGCTGGCGGCGGCGACTGCCGCACCGGCCATAATGCCCGTGCTGAATAGCGACATGATCGTGCTGGCCGTTTGCGTATACGCCTTTTTTATCAGGGCAGGCATTAACGCCTGGATCGTGCCGATGCTGGCCCCGCCCAGTAACGCGGTGCCCATCAAACCCGTCAGCGAGGTGCTAAAACCGCGTAATGAACAGGCTACCAGCAGGATGAACAGCCCGAGCATAATTCCCCTGACGGCACCGATCCTGGCTAAAAGCCAGGGACCACACAGGGCAGCCAGTCCCATCATCGCCACCGGCAGGGTCGTCAGTAGGCTGAATTGCGTCGCGGTCAGCCCTGCTTCGCGCTGCAGCACGGAGAACAGGGGGCCAACCGAGGCCAGAATGGGGCGCAGGTTCAGCCCGACGATAAAAGCGATAACGGCGAAGAGTAACGGTGATGTGCGTTTCAACATGGCATCCTTTTCGTGTGTGAATGGCCCGGGCAAATTGCCGCGAGCATTTATCTTAACGTTAAGATAAAATCTGTTTTAGTGTAAGATGTACCGCACAACTCGATAAATTCCCACGCCATACGGGGTGAAGATGAAAGACCATGTAGACTTCGTTGTCGGCCAGTGGAGCCGCGCCATGCCCGAGCTGGACGCCTCGTCGATGAAAATTTTTGGCCGAATGCTCAGGCTGATGAAGCACCTGGGAAAAGAACGCGCGCTGGCCATGGCGCCGTTTGGCTTTCGCGAGGGCGAGTTTGACGTCCTCGCCACGCTGCGCCGCGCCGGGGAGCCGTACTGCCTTTCGCCCACGCAGCTGTATACATCCCTGTTGATCACCTCAGGGGCGATGACGAATCGGCTCAACCATCTTGAACAGCAAGGCTTTATCAGGCGGATTGCCGATCCCGACGACAAGCGCAGCTCGCTCGTCAGCCTGACGCCGCACGGGCAGGAGCGTATCGAACAGGCGCTGCTCGTGCACACGGAAACGCAAAATGCGCTGCTGAGAAACCTCTCTGAGGCGCAACGCGCGCAGCTTGAGTCCCTGCTCAGGGTGCTGCTGCTGACGTTTCCGGCTGAGGAATGGGATGAAACGTCACCGAGTGCCGATAATACAAAAACTGCATGATTACACCTGACAAAAAGGGAACGTATGTCTTTACCGCCACTGTATGCGCTGCGCGCGTTCGAAGTTGCCGCACGGCTGAACTCCTTTAGCAAAGCGGCTGAAGTCCTGAACATCACGCCGGGGGCGGTCAGCAGGCATGTCCGGACGCTTGAAATGTGGTTTGACTGCGAGCTGTTTAAGCGGCAGGGTCCGAGAGTAGAGGTCAGCGATGCCGGGCGTATTCTGGCAGGGCAGCTTAGCGAAAGTTTCTCGAATATTGAGTGGGCCTGTCGCGCATTCAAAAGTGAAAACCACCTTCTGCGCCTCAAAGCCCCCAGCACACTGACGATGCGATGGCTCCTCAATGTGCTTAAATCCTTTCGCGAGAACCACGCGAAGCCGAAAATCGAAATCGCCAGCGTCTGGATGGACTTCGACACCGTTGACTTCAGCCGCGAGCCCTACGATTGTGCGATCCTCCTCGGGAACGGCTATTTTGGCGAGTCAACGGAGAGCCGGCTGCTGTTCAGCGAATGGCTTATTCCGGTTTGTACGCCGTCTTTGCTGGAGCCTGCCCGGCAGCAGCTTCCAGAGTGCGATCTTATTCATCCGTCACCGGACAGACGGGACTGGAAGCGCTGGCTGAAAAGGACGGGCTTATTCCCCGGCCTCGACATGGGCGGCGGGATCGTGTTCGACACCCTGGAGCAGGGCAGCCTTGCGGCCATGCACGGACACGGCGTAGCGATGGCGGATCTCCGGCTCACGCTCGACGCGCTGAAAAGCGGCCTTCTCGCGCTGCCCTTCAGGGAGGCGATAGCAACAGGGGACGGTTACTACCTTGTCTGGCCCAAAAATTCGCTCAGAGGACAGAGTATTGAACGGTTGCTGGCCTGGCTTACCCTTAATGCGCCAGTGGTGCCCTCTTTGGATATTGTCTGTCTTGATTTCAATGAAAAGCGGATTTAATAAATAGCGGAATATTAACAGGGAAATATTCCGCACAGTGAACGTATTTATGCGTAGGGAATATTTGCCATCTTTTTATATCTTTCCGGCAGGGCGCTGTTCAGGTTGAGTAATTTATCCAGTATATATAGCGCTGGCGTTCCCTTTACGCGTTCAGCTTCGATCAGCGCAGAACGTAACAGATTGGTAGCCGATGTCATTTTACGGAAGTACTCCTCAGATTCAGGCGTCTGAACTTCGCCTGAAGCGGCGTAACGCACCCGGGGCCAGGCCGCGAAGTCCAGAAGCGGAAGGAGCCCGTCGTCTTTGGGTAAAAGCGCAGAGAGCAACTCTTCGGCGTTACCCGGATTGCTTTGGGCGAAAGACAGAAGATGCAGTCGATGAATAAAGGGCGAAAGCACCTCACCGCTATCGTTTTCTGACGAAAGTAACGTTATTAACGCATGTATATTTTCACCCGCGATGTTTTTTTCAGGTGAGATCATTTTCATTAGATGAAATAAAACATCGAGTGTCATACGTACTCCATAGACATGCAGGTGTATTTATTATTTGAGTTTCGCTCTCTGTTCCAGGTCAGGAAGAGACCGGGAATGAAGGGATGGTATTTCAATGAGATTACGTTTGAAAAACGAGAAATAGTAGGAATCAATGTGAGTTTTACTCAACATAGGTTTTATTATTCAATGAGATTCTCCAGATGTGATGATTAACTTACAATGAACAGCAGAATATCTGTCCGACAAGCGTCTACAGAGGCGAGCAAACATGAGATTAGAGAGTGCGTCAGTTTTAGAAGAACTCCGGACCAGGCTAAGACCCGCATCGGTCGCGCAGGTCGGTGGGTTCCGGCCGCCGGAAGATCCCATTACGTCATGGTTTCTGAAGGGCGTTTCTCGCGCAGATGAAGGATTACCCACCTGGAAGGGCAAACCCATGTTTCCACTTCTTCAGATCAGGGTCGACGAGCTTCCTGTTATTCCTGACCAGTTGAAGGGCATAGCCCTTCTGGTGTTGTTTCACAATGTGGAACAACATCCCTTTGACAAACCGCACGGTGAAGGATGGTTAATTCGCGAGTATGCCAGCCTTGATGGGCTTCAGCCATTGCCTGAATTGGACACGCCGTATCGGCCGTTTCCAGTTCAATGGCTGAGTGTCGTTGACGATGCTCCTGGATGGGAAGATGCCTGGGATATTATTGATCTTTCTTGCGTAAATGATGATGAGCAGGCCAGTGATAGTTTTTTTGAAGATTTCAATCGCTACAGGGGAACCAAGGTAGGGGGATTTCCGACTGAGATACAACACGGTGTGGGAATCGAAGAGTTTGTTTTTCAGGTTGGGTCAGAGGAAAAAGTAAACTGGATGTGGGCGGATAACGGTATCGGTTACTTTCACCGGTCATCAGAAGGGGAATGGCGGTTTTTATGTCAGTTCTACTGATGAGCTTCCTGCCGGGGGATCGACCACTCGCCCGGCAGTGATTTGTTTCACAAATCCCATCGCTCCTCGACCGTTCAGGATGGTATAACGTCCTGCGGCAACCGGGTTGCCGCAGACAGCCCACATACCTAAAGGTGTATATGAAACAGATTACTTTCAGTGACCTGCAGCAGCAAAGCGAGCAGGCCGCACATTCTCCTCGCTTACGCGCGCACCGTAATTTACACCCTGACCTGAGCGACCCGGTGCAGCGCCTGGCCATTGCAATGGAACCCGGTACCTATGTCCGGCCCCACCGCCATCCGCACACGTTTGAACTGCTGACGGCGCTGAGCGGCCGCTTTCTGGTGCTGAATTTTGACGACAGCGGAAACGTGACCCGGCGCGTGGTGTTAGGCGAAGAGTGTAAAGTCCTGGAGATGGATGCCGGAACCTGGCATGCCGTGCTGTCGCTGGATAGAGGCGGCGTCATTTTTGAGGTAAAACACGGGGGGTATCAGCCCGTGCCCGAGCATGATACCGCCCCATGGTCACCGGCAGAAAACGAGCCCGGCACCGAGAAGCTGATGCAATGGTACGCTCAGGCACAGGTGGGTGACGGTGGTTTTACCCTGTAATTATTCTCTTATGTGCCCGGCGCGCGGAAAGGCGAGCCGGGTAAAGAGATAAGATCTCGCCGATTCAACTTACGCGAGCCGATTTTATTGAAGGTTCCCGATCTCGCTCAGGAATTCGTCAACCTGCTCGGGCGTCGCCGTGTCTGCCTGGTAAAGGATATCGAGCTTAACGTTCTTCAACCCGCAGAAGCCAAATACCCCTTCGATGATTTGCGTCTGAATCGCCGTCGAATAGCCGTGTTTATCAAATCCGGTGAGATCGCTACCGCCAGTGGCAATCAGGCGGACGGGAACATCCCGTAAGTTGCCCACAATCCGGCCGTCGTCGGCCACCTTATACGCCCAGTTCAGGGTTAACACGCGATCGAACCAGCCTTTCAACAGCGCGGGAACCGACCACCAGTACACCGGGAAGACGAATACCAGCATATCCGCACGCTCGACGCGCTGTTGCTCGCGCAGAATATCGTCGGGGAGGGCGCTCGGATCGCCGTGATACAAATCGAGATCGGCGCGGGTCATCGCCGGATTAAACCCTTCAGCATGCAGATCGGCGATCTCAACCTGCGAACCTTCCTCGCGTAATTTCCCGGCAATACGGGCTGCCAGCGTATGGGATAACGAATTGTCGATCGGGTGTGCCGTCACGATCAGCGCGTTTTTAATGGCATGTGTTGCAGACATAGCGACCTCCAGATGGGGGAGAAGTGACGCCTATATTACTATTGGTAACTTAGGTGTCAATCCGCCCCCGGCGATCATTTTGTGCTATTCGCGTAGGTCTCCAGCACCCCGGTCATGGCGCCGCAGAGCATATCTTCTGCCACATTTCGGGCGAGCACGCCGTTGCCCGCCGAGGTGCTGAGCGCCTCCGCCGCGCCAATGATGGCCGTCAGTACCGCTTCTCCCTGAACGCCTTTTAAGACGATAAAAGGAGAAAGCGCGGTGCGCAGGCAGTCGGCACATTCGGCCACGCACGCTTCCCGAAACGTCTGCAGCGCGCGAGAACCGGACAGCGCCGCGGCGATTGGCCCGGTTTCAGGTCCGGCGGCAATCGCACAGTCGATATAGGCCGCGCTGAAAAAGCGGATCGTCTTCTCCAGCGTTTTGCTGTCCACCGCCAGCGTCTCGCGGAATTTTGCCAGCTGCCGATCGCTATAATCCTGGTACAGCGCCATCAATAGCCCTTCACGATCGCCAAAGTGGTCGTAGGGGATAGGCTTGGTCACGTTGGCCCGTTCTGCCAGATAGCCAAGGGTCAACGCCTCCGTGCCTTGCTGACGTACGATCCCTCGCGCAACCTCCAGCAGCTGCACGCGGCGGTCCTCTTTTCTTAAGCGCTTAACAACCATGCTTGCCTCAGGTCAGTTATCTACTGATGGTAGTTTACACGCTTTCCGTGGCAGGCTGCACGCGTTGTTCAACCGGGCGGATCCGGAACCAGATCGCATACATCGCGGGCAGGAAGACGAGGGTAATGATCGTCCCGCCCAGCGTTCCGCCGATCAGCGTCCAGGCCAGCGTGCCCCAGAACACCGAATGCGTCAGGGGAATGAACGCCAGGACGGCCGCCATGGCGGTGAGTAAGACCGGGCGTGCGCGCTGGACCGTCGCCTCGACCACCGCCTGGAACGGATCGAGGCCGTCCTTCTGGTTATGATCGATTTGGCCGATCAGGATCAGCGTATTGCGCATCAGAATGCCGGAGAGGGCGATCAGGCCGACCAGCGCGTTGATGCCAAACGGCTGATTAAATATCAGCAGGGTCGGCACGACGCCAATCAGCCCCAGCGGCGCGGTTAAGAACACCATGACCATCGCGGAGAGTGAGCGCACCTGCAAAATGATGATCAGCAGCGTCAGGGCAATCATGATCGGGAACAGCGGTAACATGGCCTGCGTGGCTTTACCCGATTCCTCAATCGACCCCGCCATGTCAATGCGGTAGCCAGCCGGCAGCGAATCAACGATCGGCTGGAGCTGCTTCATGATGGCGACCGACACGTCCGGCGGCTGAAGATTGTCGGCGATATCGCCCCGTACGGTAATCGTGGGGGTGCGATCGCGACGGCGCAGGATCGGGTCTTCCATGCCGACCTCTATCTTGCCAATTTGAGACAGCGGCACGCGCTGTCCCGCATTGCCGACCAGGGTAAAGCCTTCGATTTTTGCCGGGTCAAGGCGGATATCTCCCGCCGCGCGGGCAACGACGTCTACCGATCGAATATCTTCCCGCACGGAGGTGACAGGCACGCCGGAGAGCAGGAACTGAAGCTGCCCGGCAACGGCGCTGGAGGTTAAGCCGGTCGCCTGCAGGCGGTTCTGATCGAGAGTGAAATGGAGCACCGGAACGCGCGAGCCCCAGTCGGTGTTAACGGTTCGCATCATCGGGCTTGCCTGAAGCACGGCTTTCACCCGTTCGGCGATGTCCTGCACCTGTTTGACATCCGGCCCCGACACGCGCCAGGCAACCGGGAAAGGCGAGTAGGGGCCAAACACCAGCTGCGTCACCCGCACGCGAGCTTCGGGCGCAAGGCCGCTGGCGACGGCCTCCCTGAGCCTGAACTTGAGCGCCTCGCGTGACGTCTCGCTGTCCGTCAGGATCACGATTTTCGCAAAAGAGGGATCGGGCAGCTCGGGGGCCATTGCCAGATAGAAACGGGGCGAGCCCTGACCAATATAGGCCGTGACGATTTTGGCTTCCGGCTGCTTGCCCAGCCACGCTTCTATTTTTGCGGTAGCGGCGCTGGTTTGTGCAATCGAGGCGCCATAGGGCATCTGCACTTCAACCAGCACTTCCGGGCGATCGGAGGTCGGGAAGAACTGTTTTTTTACCAGCCCCATGCCGAGCACGGCCAGAATGAAAATGGCGACCACGGACCCGGCCACGCGCCACTTTCTGGCGATAACGCGGCCAAGCAGCTGGCGAAAGCGGTTATAGCGAGGCGTGTTATAAATGGCGGCATGGCCGCCTTCCACTTTTGGGATCGCGGGCAGGATCTTCACCCCCAGATACGGCGTGAACCCCACCGCAACAAACCATGAGGCAATCAGGGCGAGGCCGACAATCCAGAACATATTGCTGGTGTATTCCCCGGCGGTCGACTGGGCAAACCCATTCGGCATAAAGCCAATCGCCGTCACCAGGGTTCCGGCCAGCATCGGCGCGGCGGTGTGGCTCCAGGCGTAGGCCGAGGCTTTGATTCTGTCGTAACCTTCCTCCATCTTCACCACCATCATTTCGATGGCGATAATGGCATCGTCAACCAGCAGGCCGAGGGCGAGGATCAGGGAGCCCAGCGTGACGCGGTCAAAGTTTATTCCCGCGGCCTCCATCACCACGAATACGACCGCCAGGGTCAGCGGCACCGCCGCCGCAACCACCACCCCCACGCGCCAGCCCATGCTGACAAAACAGACCACCATGACCACAAGCAGGGCGACGAAGAATTTGATCATAAACTCATCGACCGAGGAGCGGATATTCACGGACTGGTCGGTGACTTTGGTCAGGGTCATGCCAAGCGGCAGGCTATCGTTGATTTTCGCCGTCTCCGCATCCAGCGCTTTACCCAGCGCCAGGCCGTTCCAGCCCTCACGCATGACAACGCCCAGCAGCAGGGCGGGTTCATGTTGATTGCGTATCAGCATCGTCGGGGGATCTTCATAGCCTCGTTCAACCGTTGCCACATCCGACAGCGTGAGCGTTTTGCCCTGGGCGACTAAAGGCGTATCGCGGATTTTCTGCAGTTCATCGAACGCGCCGTCCAGGCGGATAAAAATCTGCGCGCCCCGGGTCTCAATGGCGCCCGCCGCGGCCAGGGCGTTCTGGCTATTGAGGGCATTGAAAATATCCTGCGGTGAGAGGCCCATCGTCGCCAGACGGTCATGGGAGAAGGCGATATAAATCCGCTCGGCCTGTTCGCCGATAATGTTCACTTTCTTCACGCCGGGAACGTGCAGAAGCTGCTGTCGCAGGCCTTCGGCATCGCGTACCAGCTGCCGCTGCGGTTCGCCTTTTGCTTTCAGAGCAAACAGGGCAAAGGTGACATCCGAGAATTCGTCATTGATCATCGGGCCGATGACGCCCGCCGGAAGACGCAGGGATTCATCACCAAGCTTTTTACGCGCCTGATAGAACTCCTCCTGCACCTCAGAAGGCGGGGTCTTGTCCTGCAACGACAGCGTGATATACGCCATGCCGGGACGGGTATAGGTTTCGGTACGATCATACCATTTGAGTTCCTGCAGGCGCTTTTCCAGCGGCTCCGCGACCTGATCCTGGATCTCCTGCGCGGTCGCACCCGGCCAGACGGCAATCGCCGTCATCTGCTTCACGGTGAAGGGCGGATCTTCCGCGCGTCCCAGTCCAAAAAAGGCGTAAATACCGGCAATCGTCACCAGAACGATCAAAAACAGCGTGACGGAACGCTCGCGGACGGCCAGCGCTGACAGGTTGAAGCGGCTTTGGCTCATGGCGCGTTCTCCGCCGGAGCGGCATGGCGCTGTTCTGCCAGCCTGACAACTTCACCTTCGTGCAGAAGATGGGCGCCTAACGCAACGATCTTCTCACCGGGCTTCACGCCGCCCGTGACCTGGACCGCATCTTCGCCCACGCTCAGCACTTTAACCGGCGTCCATGTGACCTTTGCCGGCTGGGCGGAAATGCGCCAGACGCCGGGCCCTTTACCCGCATCGTAGAGTGAGGCCAGCGGGACCTGCATGGCCTGACCTTCCGCTTTCGGGTCTTCAAGGCTGAGCGTGACGGTTGCCCCCAGCGGCGCGTTCGCCAGCTGGCCTGCCAGCACGTAGCGTGCTTCATACGTCCGGGTTGTGGCATCCGCGGAGTCAGACAGCAGGCGCAACGTGGCGGTGACCGGGTGTTGTTCACGGCCATAAAGCGTGGCCCGTGCTTCGCTGCCGACGGCAGGGCGCAGCGTCTCCGGAAGCTGCACGAGCGCTTCGCGCTGTCCCGCTCTGGCAAGGCGGATCGCCACCTGTCCGGCGCTGACCACCTGACCGGGTTCGGCAAGCGTCTCCATCACCACGCCGTCTGAATCCGCCAGCAGGACGGCATAGCCCGTGGCGTTTTGCGCCACGTTGGCCTGCGCCCGGGCGGCGCTGAGATCCGCCCTGGCCGTATCGGCCGCCGCTTTAATCTGATCGTACTCCGCGGCCGACACCGCGCCGGACGCCACCAGACCGCGATAACGCGCCTCATCGCTGGTGGCTTTTCTCGCCCGCGCCTGGGCAGCATCCACCGCGCGCTGCTGCGCCTGAGCCTGTAATTTCAGGTCAACCGGATCCAGACGCAGCAAGGGCTGGCCCTGTTTGACGGTCTGCCCGGTATCCACCAGGCGTTCGAGGATTTTACCCTGAACCCTGAAGCCCAGGTCGCTTTGCGTTCTTGCCACCACCACGCCTGTAAAGGTGCGAGCGGCTGGATTCGCCCTCTCGACGGAGGCGGATCTGACAAGCGGTGGCCTGGTGCGCGGATCGTCACTCGCGGAAATATCGCCGCATGCCGCGAGGGCAAACGGCAGAAGACATATGGCAAGGCGGGCTGAAGTGAGCCTGAGCATGGGAAACCCTTTTGAAGTAACAGGACAGTTTCCGCATTCTGTGATTAGTGACCAATAAAGTCAATGGTCACTAATCAGGGGGCCAGGCTTCTTAAAATCAGTGAGGAGAGAAGTACCGCCGCCGTTGGGGCAGTTTCAAGGTTGTACTGCAGCTGAACGGGGTTAATGTAAGGGCACATCACCATGTAAACGGCACAGGTGACCTCGTCCAGCGGCGTCTTCCTTTCGAACTCTCCAGCCTGTCTGCCTTCGATAATGATGCTCTCAATCAGCTTCAGGAGGCTTTCGGTATACCTTTCCGTCGAAGGCCACTTCTCCCGTGACGCGACGGCGGCGATGTCGTAGAGCTTGCGATCGTGGAAAAACAGCTCGCTGCCGGCCTCGGTGAGCGACTTAAAAAGACGGCGGAGTTTTTCGCTGGCTGACGGCGCATCCTCAATGGCGGAAAGCACGGCCGCCATAATCAGCTCCAGGCGGTTAGCGCAGATCACTTCGCCGATAGCCTGCTTGGAATCGAAGAACTTATAAATGTAGGATTTTGAAAAACCGATAGATTTCGCCAGCTCGGCGACGGTGGTTTTTTCATAGCCGTAATGGCCGAAGTGCTCAAAGGCCGCTTCGACGATTTGCTCTCTGACAGAATGGTCAAGTGGACCACGTATTGATGGGGCGTTCATAGTTTTAGTCATTATGTAAGCTTAGCGTGACGAGCCAGGGTTGGCAACGAGTGACCATTTTGTACTTTGGTTACTGTTGTGCTGTCTTACGTCGTGAAGACGGGACAATCGGCCAGGTGGAGTAAGTGTATCACTGTTTTTTACGTTAATGTTTTTTAAGCCAGTCGAGAAAAAACTGGCTAAACGCCGTAACCTGAAGCGGCTGCAGCTTGCGCTGCGGGTAAACAAGCTGCAGCCCGACATCTTTGCGATCGTAGCGGCTAAAGCCGGTGAAGCTGTCGGCAAACAGCACCGTGAGTCTTCCGGCGTCAACGTCGTCTTTGACGTCCCACCACGATTTCCCGGCGATGCCCGCTCCGCCCAGGGCCCACTGACGAAGCAATGCCCCGTCGTCGCACACCATGGCGGGCTCGACGCGAACAACGCTTTCCTCTCCCTCATGTTCAAAGCGCCATTCGTTCATCACCACGCCCTGAGACTCCAGCGCCAGGCACCGGTGCCGGGCTAGATCGGCAAACGTGGCGGGGATACCGTGGTCGTTAAGATACGCCCCGGAGGCAACCAGCACCCGACGGTTCGGGCGGATGTTTCTGACGACAAGGCTGCTGTCCGGCAAATTGCCGAAGCGCACGCTCATATCCAGCCGGTTAGCGACCAGATCCTCAACGTGTTCTTTTAGCGAGATGTAAAATTTGACGGCAGGATGGTGTCGAGAAAATTCAATGACGGCAGGGCTGAGATACTGTCTGCCAAAGTCCGAGGGCGCGGAAAGGCGAATATTGCCGCTGAGCACGCCCTCTTTTTGCGTCAGCAGCGACTCGGCGTGGTGCACCTCTTCCAGCACGCGCAGCGCGGCGTGATAAAACTCTTCGCCTGCGCGGGTCAGGGTGAGGGATCGCGTTGAGCGATGAAACAGGCGCGTCTGGTAACGCTCCTCAATTGCCTTCAGCCTGGCGGTCATCGTGGCAGGAGAAAGCGACAGGCGCCGTCCGGCGGCGGAAAGACTTCCGGCCTCGGCGACTGCCACCAGTAAGGCCATGTCTTCGAGTTTACCCATTATTCATCTTTTCCGAAAAGTGCATCTATTTTTAGCGTAATTATCAAAATCAGATGCCGACTGTAAAGTGATTTCATCCAAACCATAAGGGATGAAAACATGAAACCTGCTTCACTCTTTGAACGCTACAGGCTGGGGTCGCTGGACCTGAAAAATCGTATCGTCATGGCGCCGATGACCCGCGCGCGCTCCCTTCAGCCGGGCAACATTCCCTCCGCGCTGATGGCGGAGTATTACCGGCAGCGGGCCAGCGCGGGGTTAATCATCACCGAAGCCACGCAAATCTCGCCTCAGGGTCAGGGATACTCCTGGACGCCCGGCATCCATTCGCCGGAGCAGGTTTCAGGATGGCAGCTCACGACGGGGGCCGTACATCAGGCGGGCGGGGTCATTTTTTCTCAGCTCTGGCACGTTGGGCGAATGTCGCACGCCAGTTTTCATCAGGACGGTCAGCCCGTCGCCCCGTCAGCGCTGGCCCCGGACGCGCAGGTGTGGGTGGTGAATGAGCGTGGAGAAGGCCAGATGGTTGACTGCCCGCAGCCGAGAACGCTCTCACGCAAGGACATTCAGAACATCGTCGCGGACTATCGCCAGGCCGCTTTGAATGCCGTTCAGGCCGGGTTTGATGGCGTGGAGGTCCACGGCGGAAACGGCTATCTGATCGACCAGTTCCTGCGCCAAACCTCCAACAAACGCACGGACGAGTACGGCGGTACGGTGGCTAACCGGATCCGCTTCGCCCAGGACGTGTTAAGCGCGATTGCCGGGGCGATTGGTCACGAACGTACGGGCATCCGTCTTTCGCCGTTTATTACCCAGCGCGGGATGAACGACCCGCAGGTCTCTGAAGCCATACTCGCGCTTGCGGCCTGGTGCGAACAAAAAGGGATTGCGTTTATCCACCTGGCGGAAGCCGACTGGGACGACGCGCCGCAGATTCCTGAGCATTTCCGTCAATCGCTTCGCGAGACCTTCAGCGGCACCCTGATCGTCGCGGGTAACTATGACCTTGCCAAAGCCGAAGAAATTCTGGCGGCGGGCTATGCCGATTTGATTGCCTTCGGACGACCGTTTATTGCCAACCCGGATTTGCCTCACCGGCTGGCGCACCGCTTGCCGCTGGCCCAGGTGCGCGACCCCGCCACGCTGTTTGGCGGCACCGCCACGGGCTATACCGATTACTCAACGTACACCCAGCAGGAGGAAATATTATGACCCGTAAGACCTTAATTATCGGCGGTGCTTCCGGCATTGGTTTCGCCGTGGGCACCCTGCTTGCCGGGCGCGGCGAGGAGATTATGCTTGCGGGACGCGATAGCGCGAAACTGGACGCTGCACGGCAACGACTGGGCGCTCATGCCGCGTCTGTTAGCACTCTCGTGCTCGATATCAGCCGTGAGGAAGAGCTTGTTGCGCTCAGTGAAACGCTGGGCGAGGTCAATAATATTGTCGTCACGGCGGGTTCACAGGCGCCGGGCGGGCTGCTTTCCGGACTGGATCTCCGTGCGGCAAGACAGGCCTTTGATACAAAATTCTGGGGAAGCCTGAATGTCGCCCGCTATCTCAGCGGGAACATCGCTCCCCGCGGTACGCTGACCTTCACCAGCGGGTTTGTGGCGCGCCGCACCGTGGCGGGCGCCATCGTAAAAACAACGATGAATGCCGCCATTGAGGCCGCGACAAAGGTGCTGGCGAAAGAGCTTTCCCCGCTGCGCGTCAACGTCGTGAGTCCGGGGCTGACCGACACGGAAGCGTATGCGGGGATGGACGCCGCCGCGCGGGAAAAAATGCTCGCAGGCGCGGCGGAAACCCTGCCAGCCAAAGCCTGGGGAAGGGCGCAGGACATCGCACAAGGGTTTCTTTTCGCCATGGACAACCCCTTTGTCACCGGGTCGGTCATTGATATTGAGGGCGGGGCGTTAATTAACTGACCCCTCATTAATGTGATCCGCAGGGTATCGTCTGCGGGTAACGTAACATTCTGTAGAGAGACATCATGAAATATACGACGTGCTTTCGTCCCGCTATCGCGGCGCTTATTTTTGCTGGTCTGTCGGGCAATGCTATTTCCGCGCAGGGGGAAAGGGTACAGCCGAAACAGCTGATTGTGGACAAGAGCCTGCCCCAGATGCAATTAAAGACGAATGAAGCCGTTGCCAGAGAATATGCCACGTTCTGGAACACCGGTAATGAAACTCTGGCGCGTGATGCCCTGGCGGCAAACTTTGTTGATAAAACACCGCCGGAAGGCCGTAAGCAGGGGCCGGAAGGCGCTATTTTAGCCTCGCGTGCGTTTCGCACGGCCGTGCCCGATTTGCGCTGCGACGTTGAGCAGATGATTATTTCAGGCGACCGCGTGGTCTCACATTTACATTTTTACGGCACATTCACCGGGACATTTGGAAGGCTGAAAGGAAAGGGGCAGAAAATAGATTTTATCGCCACGGATATCTATGAAATCCGTGACGGTAAAATTGCAGCGAACTGGCATATTGAGGACAACCTGACGCTGATGAAACAGCTGGGCGCGCTGTAAATCACATCACTCCGGGAAGCCGGAGTGATGCGTTGAGCCTATAACCCCAGATCGCTCAGCGAGGGGTGATCGTCCGGGCGTCTGCCCAGCGGCCAGTGGAACAGTCGCTCGGATTCTTTTATCGGCATATCGTTAACGCAGGCAAAGCGGCGCTTCATCAAGCCGTCCGGTGCGAACTCCCAGTTTTCGTTGCCGTACGAGCGGAACCAGTTTCCTGAATCATCATGCCATTCATAGGCATAGCGGACCGCGATGCGGTTATCCGTAAAGGCCCACAGCTCTTTAATCAGACGATAATCCAGCTCTTTTTTCCATTTCCGCGCCAGGAACGCCTGCGCTTCCTCCCTGTTGGTGGCGAATTCTGCACGGTTGCGCCATTGGGTATCCAGCGTATAGGCCAGCGCAACGTTCGCCGGATCGCGGCTGTTCCAGCCATCTTCTGCCAGCCTGACTTTTTCAATAGCGCTTTCGCGTGTGAAGGGCGGCAAGGGAGGACGTGTGTTCATGGCAATTACCTCGTTATGTGATTATGTAGACAGATCTGTCTACTTGCGCTAATCTATGCCTGAAAAATAACGCTGTCAACATCCGTTTTGAGGCCATCGACAAATGAAAGCAGAATCCGAAAACAACGATAAAAAAATAAGCGTCAGGGATAAAATATTACTGACGGCGCACGATCTGTTTTATTCCACAGGCTTCAGAGCGACGGGGGTGGATACGCTGATTAAAGAGGCGAAAGTGACGAAGGTGACGTTTTATCGCCATTTTCCGAGTAAGAGCTTGCTTATTCTCGCCTATTTACACTATCGACATGAAATATGGATTAACTGGTTTGAGGCCACGCTTCGTCGACATCTCGTTGAAGGCCAGACGCCTGCGGACGCTCTATCGGCTACCCTTTATGAATGGTTTATTTCGCCTGAGTTCCACGGCTGTGCGTTTATTAATGCCAGCGCCGAAGCCAAATCCGAAGATATTGAAAGCGAAATAAAAGCGATATGCCGCGATCATAAAATCGAAACAAAGAATATTATTGCGTCGCTGACGACCATCGCGGATGAGCGCGTCGTCAATGAAATCATGCTGCTCATTGACGGCGCCATTATTCATGCGCAGATGGGCATGGAGACGGATGAGGTCATCGCGTCGTTGAAGAGGGCGCTGGCAGACTTAATCGGGGGCTAGCGAGGATCCCCTTAGTCCTCCAGACGAAGGCTGACAGGTGCATTCAGCATTTGCGAATAACAGTCGGCTGGCGTGCGCCGAGGATGAACAATCCTCGGCCTCAGCATGTGCCGCTATACCATGCTGTAAACCCCCGCTCCCCAGTACCCCTTACCCGGACGAGTCTGTTCTTTCCAGCCTGATGCGATCAGTTCTTTTGCAATGAACCGGTTGATGACCCCGTGCCCCATGAGCAAGACGGGGCCGTCAGAGTCCTTCGCTACATTCACCAGGATTTCTGCCGCCTTAACGGCACGTTCTTTTGCGGCGCTTACGCGCTCTGACTCGCCAGACAGGCCGCAGAGCCAAAGAACGCGAAACAGCGCTGCCCAGTAAAAAGGCGATAGCCGGAACCCCGGAATACGGAACACCGGCAGCTCTGCTTCCCGAAAAACCTCATCAATTAAGCCCGGTTCACACCCCAGCGTTTTCAACGATGAAAGGGCTCGCGGGAGAGGGCTGCTGAGAAACGTCAGTGCGCGGTACGCGAGGATTTGAGCCATCTCCGAAGGTCTGTCGCGGCCCGTTGAAGAGCGGTTATAGCTGTCGATCCATCCCACCATTTCCCTGTACGACACCTTTCCGGCGCCCCTGTATTCGGGTTCGCCGTGGCGCATCAAAATAATTTCCATATGTCTTCATCGCTCACCATCCATTCACCAGAGGCAGACTAGCGCGTTCTCACACTGATGTTCACCCACCCGTTTTGGAGTGTCAGGGCGGTGATCGCACTTATCAGACTTGTCGGTCTGTTAATTAATAAGTAGACTAGCCAGTCTTTTAAATGATCAAAGAGATAATTCAGTGTCAAAAATCACGTCATCTATCACAACACTCTGTCTTTCAAGAATTTTATTGACCTTTTTCTTCTGGATGGCAGGCTTTTATGGGTTGTTCAACTTTGGAGAGATTGTGCTGGAAATGGTGGATGTGGGTCTCCCCTGGCCCGTCTTATTCGCGACAGGCACCATTCTCTGTCAGCTTGTAGGCTCTGCTCTGGTGATTTCGAATTTTGCCGGCTACGGATGGATTGGATCGGCAATGCTGATTGTGTTTACATTACTCACCATTCCGGTGGGGCATCCATTCTGGAAATTTAGCGAGCCCCAGCGCACCCAGGAGTTTCATATCGCGCTTGAACACATAACCGTTATCGGGGGCTCATGATGAGCATGCTTTTGTCAGGTCGTAAACGATGAGAGAAAAGGTTCGGCAGAAAGGCCGCCCAAAAGATCCGTCAAAGGAGCAGGCGATACTGCAGGCCGCAAGAAGCCTGTTTCTCGAGAAAGGCCTCGATGTCACGACGGAAGAAATTGCCCGCGTTGCCGGGGTGGCAAAAGCCACGCTTTATGCCAATTTCGCGGATAAAGACCTGCTTGTTGAGGCCGTACTCCGTAAGGAATCGGATCTGACCATCAGTGACAGTGATTTTTCCGAGCGGCATCATCTGTCGTTGACCGAGGTCTTAACCGCGTTTGGCAACCGTTTTGTCCGCTTCATCAACCAGCGCGAGCTGACGGGCTGGGACCGCTTAATTGCCTCCGCCGCTATTCGTCATCCGGAGTTACCCGCGCGTTTTTATGCGGCAGGTCCCGGCAGGGCGCAGCAGATGCTGGAGACAATTATCGGTGAAGCCGTTGAAAAGGGCTTACTGATCGCGTGCTCCCCGCGCGAAGCGGCTGACGACCTGGCCGGGTTGTGGCTCGGGATGACAAGCCTTGAGATAAAGCTTGGCGCCAGAAAAAGCTTATCTGATGAAGAAATTGCTCGTCGGGTTACGCATGCGATCGCTGTTTTTATGTGCGCGTATTCAGTGGAAAAGCGCTGAGCATAACCATTTAGAGTAAAGGTAACGGAAATGAGAACACAGAAACGATGCCTCGGCTGCGTGGCTATTGTGGTTGATGACTACGATCGCGCCATTGAGTACTACACAGACAAGCTGGGGTTTACCCTCGTAGAGGATACGCCGCAACCGGGTAAACGCTGGGTGGTCGTCTCGCCCAACCCGGAAAGCGACTGCAATATTTTGCTGGCTCGTGCGTCTAACGAGAGGCAGGAAGGTTTTATCGGTAATCAATGCGGTGGCCGAGTATTCCTGTTCCTTCAGACGGATGATTTCTGGCGCGATTACCATGCCATGAAGGCAAAAGGCGTTCATTTCTGCGAAGAACCGCGTGAGGAAGAGTACGGTACGGTGGTGGTGTTTGAAGATATGTACGGCAACCGCTGGGATCTCTATCAACATGCCCAACGCGGGTGATTACGGGGGATACCTTCCATGACGCTTCGAATTCGACAGGCCACCGGGGCCGATTCAACGCTATTAAGCGAGTTGGGATATCGTATCTATCCCGCGCATTTTCAGCATCTCTGGGTATCAGACGCCGAGATGACGGCTTTTCTGGACGCCGAGTATGCCCCTTCCGTCATTGAGCAGAGCCTGACCGAGAGCCATGTTTCCTGGTTTGTGGCAGAAACCGATCGGCCTGTGGGATTTATGAAAGTGACCTGGGACGCCATGCTTCCTGAAACGGACAAGAGGGGCGTTCTCCTCAACAAGCTCTACCTCGATCCTGCCGAGACCGGCAAGCACTATGGTCAGGACATGTTCAATAAAATTATCGACATGGCCCGAAGCAGGGGAAAGGACTCTCTCTGGCTGGAAGTGCTTGAGCAGAACGCAGGAGCGTACCGGTTCTACCAGAAGCAGGGCATGCTCTGCATTAAGAACGTCCTTTTTGAAACAGCCTCACAGCAGAGCATACTGAGAATTATGGGGATGTCTCTTTAGAACGCGCATGCATGTCCCGCTGTGCCAGCGACAGCGCGCTGGCGCTGGCGGGATCGAACAGCGAGATGCTCTCAATCTGATTGAGTAAAATCACCTTGCGGAATGACATGGCGCTGCGGGGTTCCGAGTCGAGCGTAATGTCATGCTCCGCATACCACCGGCTGTAATTATTCTAGATGCGCAGGTTCATCGTCTTCGCATCCCGGTACCCGCTCAACATCGGGATCAGCAC
The DNA here is from genome assembly GCF_001729805.1 of Enterobacter roggenkampii. Taxonomy (NCBI): domain Bacteria; kingdom Pseudomonadati; phylum Pseudomonadota; class Gammaproteobacteria; order Enterobacterales; family Enterobacteriaceae; genus Enterobacter; species Enterobacter roggenkampii. The sequence goes on from NZ_CP017184.1 coordinate 2,137,041, forward strand.
GATATTGGCCGTTTTTTCATATTCCAGCGTCGCGGTGTGGATCATACCCACGTAAATCCGCCTCGAGCGGAGCGTGACCTGCGCCAGCTCGCCTTGCTCCATACACTGATAGAGCAGTTGTTCAATCCCGCTCGCCTGCGCAAGCCGTTTGTAGAGCTTTTTCCGACTCTCGCCGTCCAGCCTGGCGCTGCCTGCCCAGTTAGAGCGGTAGAGGCAAAACAGAATGGCAAACGCCAGCATCACCACCACCGGTGCCTGAATGCCTAAAAAACTCCAGTTCATAAAGTCGATTTGCCAGTCGGTGTATTTTGGTGAGGCAAAGTGGAAGGCGTTGTTGGCGGCGGAAAGGGTGAGCAGCAGCAGCCAGAGCAGCCCCGTAGCAATCACCCCCTGCAGAACAAAAATACAGCCGTAAAGCGCAACGAGAAAATAGACGTCCCAGCCAAAGGAACGCTTGATTTTAAAGCGGGTCGACAGGTCGCGGCTGGTGTACCAGTACCCGCAGACCATCAGCACCATAAATATCGCCGTTCCCATATCAGGCCCTCTTCAGCGCGTTAACGTGACGCAGAAAGTCCTGCCGCACCTCGTTGCTCTTATAGTTCACCGAGGCGTTCCCGTCCTGGTCGATAATGATGCGGTCGCCATCTTCCACGGCTTCAATAATTTCCTGCTGACTCATCACCTGCAGTAAGGATTCCGGGCTTGAGAAGAGGGAGAGAAAGAAACGTTTCATGTCAGGCATCCTTATGAATAAAAAGGATAAGCCTGGAAGATGACCGCTGAATTTGCCTTAAGGATAACCTGAAAGTGAAAGCCGGGTGGCGGCTACGCCTTACCCGGCCTACAAAACCGTCAAATGATTGAGTTCTCAACTTGTTGATATTTATGGGTAATAAAAAATAAACTTGCACAAACTTGGACAAATAACGTTAATTGTGTAAGTTTTAAGTATGCGATTACGCCACGTTGTTTACAGCCAGGATGTGACCCATGAGCACTTTGCCCTCTGTCGTGAGTCGGTTTGTTGAGTACTACGCCGCACTGGATAGCCAGCCGCCGTCCGCGCTGGTCGGGCTTTACCATTCAAATGCCACGCTTGTCGATCCGTTCGGCGAGCACGACGGTATCTTTGCGCTTCAGCGCTATTTCACCCATCTGCTGGCCAACGTCGAGAACTGCCGTTTTTCTATCGACCCACCGCTCTGCAGCGGGAACCGGTTTGTTGTCACCTGGGTGATGCACTGGTCGCATCCGCGCATTGCCGGAGGCGAACCGCTCGATCTGCCGGGGTGCTCGGTGGTGGAGACGGAAAACGATCTCATCACCCACCAGCGCGACTACTACGATGCGGGAGAGATGATCTACGAACATCTTCCTCTGCTGGGCTGGGCGGTACGCGGCGTGAAGCGGAGGGTCAAATCATGAAGACGGTACTGATTACCGGTGCAAGTTCGGGCATTGGCGCCGGGCTGGCGAAATCCTTCTCCGCTGACGGCTATCATGTGATTGCCTGCGGGCGCGATCCGGCGCGTCTGGAAGCGCTGCATCAGACCTGCCCCAATCTCACCGTTCGCCTGTTCGATATGACGGACCGGGAGGCCTGCCGACAGGCGCTGACCGGCAGCTACGCCGATCTGATTATTCTCTGCGCCGGTACCTGCGAATACCTCGACGGTGGCGTGGTGGATGCGGCGCTGGTGGAGCGGGTCATGAACACCAATTTCCTCGGGCCGGTGAACTGCCTTGAGGCGCTGCAGCCGCAGCTGGTTCGAGGCAACCGCGTGGTGCTGGTGAGCTCGATGGCCCACTGGCTGCCTTTCCCTCGCGCAGAGGCCTACGGTGCGTCCAAAGCGGCGCTGAGCTGGTTTGCCGAAAGCCTGCGCCTCGACTGGGAGCCAAAAGGGATTACCGTCACGGTTGTCTCTCCGGGCTTCGTCGATACGCCCTTGACGCGAAAAAACGATTTTGCCATGCCGGGTCGGGTGACCGTCGATGAGGCGGTGAAGGCGATCCGTATCGGGCTGGCGGCCGGGAAAATGCACATCGCGTTTCCTGCCGGATTTGGCTTCATTTTGCGGCTGCTCTCAGGGCTGCCTGCTTTTCTTCAGCGCACGCTGCTGCGCAGGATGGTGCGTTCATGAACATTGCAATTATCGGCAGCGGCATTGCCGGGCTGACGTGCGCCTGGCGACTGGCCGGGCACCATCAGGTGACCCTGTTTGAAGCGGGATCCACACCGGGCGGCCATACCGCAACGGTTGACGTGACGACGCCACAAGGCACATACGCGATCGATACCGGGTTTATCGTCTACAACGACCGCACCTATCCGCGCTTTATGGGCCTGCTCAGCGAGCTGGGTATCAGCGGGCAAAAAACCCAGATGAGCTTTTCAGTACACAACCCTGAGACGGGGCTGGAATACAACGGCCACACCCTGACGTCGCTGTTTGCCCAGCGCCGAAATCTCGTCAATCCGACATTCTGGCGGCTGCTCGGTGAAATCGTCCGCTTCAATCGTCTGGCAAAACAGGCGCTGGACGGGGAAGTGGACCCGAACGCCACGCTGCAGACGTTTCTGGACCAGCACGGCTTTACGCCGTTTTTTGCGCGCCACTATATTCTGCCGATGGGGGCCGCCATCTGGTCATCCTCGCTGCAGGAGATGAAGCGTTTCCCGCTGCCGCTTTTTTTACGTTTCTTCCAAAACCACGGTCTGCTGGATATCACCCATCGCCCGCAGTGGTACGTGGTGCCGGGCGGCTCGCGAGAGTATATCCGCGCGATGCTGGACAAACTGGGCGATCGGCTGACGGTGCATCTCAATTCACCGGTTCAGCGGGTGAGCCGCCACGAGGACGGGGTCACGCTCCAGCTTGAAAACGGCAGCCATACCTTCGACCAGGTGATATTTGCCTGCCACTCCGGCAGTGCTCTGGCGATGCTTGACGACCCGACTTCCGCAGAGCGCGAGGTGCTGGGCGATATCGGCTGGCAGCGCAACGAGGTGGTGTTGCACAGCGACCCGCGCTGGCTGCCGGTGCGGCCGCGCGCCTGGGCGAGCTGGAATTACCGGCTGAGCGCGCAGGCGCAGGCCAGCGCCTGTGTGACCTACAACATGAACATTCTGCAGGGGCTGCCTGCGGGCAGTCCGCTGTTCTGCGTCACCCTGAACCCGGACGCGGCGGTGGATGAGCGCTTCGTTCTGCAACGCTTCGTTTATGAACATCCGCTGTTTAACCCGCAAAGCTGGCGGGCGCAGGCGCGGCGCGGCGAGATCAACGGTCACCGGCGGAGCTGGTTCTGCGGAGCCTATTGGTACAACGGTTTTCATGAGGACGGGGTGCGCAGCGCGCTGGACGTGGTCAACGCGATAGCGGCCGGAGAGGGGAACTGAGATGAACAGCTGCCTCTATCACGGCGTATTGCGCCACCGCCGCCTTCAGCCGAAAACCCATGAATTTCGCTACAGCGTCTTTATGGCCTGGCTGGATCTTGATGAGCTGCCGCTGCTGGCGTCCGTCGGCGTGCGCCGCAATCGCTTTGCCGCCGCCGCGTTCCATGACGCGGACTATCCGCTCGGCACGCCGCTCAAAGAGAACGTGCTCAGCAGGCTGGAGAGCCTGACCGGGGAACGGCCGGACGGGCGGGTCATGCTTCTGACGCAGTTGCGGTATTTCGGGTTCCATTTTAACCCGGTCAACTTTTACTACTGCTATGACGGGAAGGGGACTCTGCGCTGGGTACTGGCGGAGGTTCGCAACACGCCGTGGAACGAGCGTCATTATTACGCGGTCGACGGGCAACATGCCCAGCCCACGGAAAAAGCGTTTCACGTTTCCCCCTTCAACCCGATGGACATGATCTACCACTGGCGCTTCAACGATCCGGATAACACGCTGCATATGCACATTGAAAATCATCAGGAAGCGAAGGTGTTCGACGCCACGCTCGCCCTGCGCCGGGAGCCGCTGACCCGTCCGGCACTGCGCGCGCTGCTGCTGCGCATCCCGCTTATGACCCTGAAAACCGTTTTCGCCATTTACTGGCAGGCGCTGAGGCTGTGGCTCAAGCGCGTGCCGCTGTATAACCATCCCGTCAGCAGGAGTGAACGCTCATGACCGATCCCGTCTTTGCGTTAGAACCCGATATCCCGCGCAACGTCCGCCTCGCGCGATGGCTTCTGTTTCGTCTGTTAAGCGGCATCCGCGGTGGTTCGCTCACCCTGCGTGAAGGGGCGCAGACCTTCCATTTTGGCGAGACATCCTCCGCGCTGCACGCCGACGTGCAGATCCTCACGCCCGCCGTCTACTGGCGCGTCTTAACGGGCGGGAGCCTTGCCGCCGCTGAAGCCTGGATGGACGGCGAATGGGAAACCGCGCAGCTCACGCCGCTTCTGCAAATCCTGGCCCTCAACGGCGAGGTGCTTGGCCGTCTTGAGAAAGGGTTCCGGCTGCTTGGCCGACCGCTGGAGCGTTTGCGCCACTGGACGCGGCGTAACTCCCGCGCGCAGGCGCGTGAAAATATTGCCGCCCACTACGACCTGGGCAACACCTTCTATGCCCATTTTCTGGACAGGGAACTGCTTTACTCCAGCGCGCTCTTTACCGCAGACGAGCAGGATCTCACGACGGCTCAGCAGGCCAAAATGGCGCGCCTGTGCGACCAGCTGGCGCTTAGCGAGGCCGACCACCTGCTGGAAATCGGCACCGGCTGGGGGGCGATGGCGGAATACGCGGCCCGTCATTATGGCTGTCGGGTGACTACCACCACGCTGTCGCAGGAGCAATACGTCTGGGCAACCGAGCGGATCGCCCGCGCCGGGTTGCAGGATCGTGTTGAGGTGCTGCTCTGCGACTATCGCGACCTCACCGGGCAGTACGACAAGCTGGTCTCAATAGAGATGATTGAAGCCGTCGGGCAACGCTATCTGCCTACATTCTTCCGGACCTGTCAGGCGCGGCTGCGCCCGGGGGGACGAATGGCGATTCAGGCCATCACCATTCAGGACCAGCGCTATCGCGACTACAGCAAAAGCGTCGATTTTATTCAGCGCTACATTTTCCCCGGCGGCTTCCTGCCGAGCATCACCGCGATGAACGAGCTGATGACGCGCCACACCGATTTCGTGGTGCGCAATCTCTTCGACATGGGGCCGGACTACGCCCGCACGCTGGCGCACTGGCGGCAGCGCTTTGTCCACGCCTGGCAGGAGATTGAAAAGCTCGGCTTTGATGACCGGTTCCGCCGCATGTGGCTTTATTACTTTGGCTACTGTGAAGCCGGGTTTAACGCCCGCACCATCAGCGTGGTGCAGCTGACCGCAGAGCGCGTATGAGACGATATCTTCAGGTCTTCCTGCTGGCCGTCGCGTTCGATCTCTACTGGGCGCTGGTGGTGCTCTTTCGCGAACAGGGCCTGATTATCTGGCTCGCGCTGGCGATCCTGGCGTGCCTGCTCTTGCCGTCTGTATACCGTTTTTACGCCATTGGGCTGGCCGCGGCGGGCAGTTTGCTGGATACGCTCTGGGCGCTGACGGGGCTGATCGCCTTCACGGGTGATGCCCTGATGCCGCTATGGATGGTGGCATTATGGCTGATGTTCGCCACCGTCTGGACGCAGCTTACGCGCACCACCACGTTGCCCGGCTGGCTGCTCACCCTGCTGGCCGCCGTGGGAGGGCCGGTGGCGTACCTGATTGGCGAGCGGCTGGGTGCCATCACGTTTCTGGAGCCGACCTTTATCGTCATCAGCTGGATGGCGCCGGGCTGGCTGGTGTTGATGCTGTTTTTCCACCTGCTGATGGGGAGACAAAAATGAGAGCTGCGGTTTTGTTGCTTTGTCTGACGCTGGTTGTTCCTGTTGCTCAGGCCGCCGACTGGCTGGCGTGGCGGAAGGTGGGTGATGCCACGCTCACCTGGGGGCCATTCACCGTCTATACCTCCCAGCTGCGTACGCCGGACGGGCGTTACGGTCGGGAGAACCAGGATCAGGCGCTGATTATTACCTATGCGCGCGATATCGATCGCGATGAGCTGGTCGAGGCGACCCGCGACCAGTGGCAGGCGCAGGGGATCCTGCAACGGGAACCCCGAAGCGAAGCTTGGTTACAGATGCTGCGCTCTCTGTGGCCGGATGTCCGGCCGGGCGCACAGCTGGCGTTTGTGCTCGACGACGGGCAGGGGCAGTTCTGGTATCGCGCGTCAGCGGCGCAAAAAGCCTTTATTCCACTCGGACCGCGTCAGTCAGAAGCGTTCAGCACCCGCTTCCTGGCCATCTGGCTCGATCCTCGCACGCAATACCCTGAGCTGCGTCAGCAGTTAATCGGAGGCCAAAAATGAAACGTATCCTGATGATGGCGCTGGCATTGACGATGCTGCTGGCAGGCTGTAGCACGGAGGTGACCGAGTATCGCCAGCAGCAGCCGCGGCTGGATATCTTCCATTACTTCCAGGGCAAAACCGAAGCGTGGGGGATGGTGCAGGATCGCAGCGGCAAGCAGATCCGCCGCTTTCACGTTGAGATTGCCGGGGACGTTATCGGCGATACGCTGACGCTGAACGAGCACTTCGTTTACGACGACGGTGAGAAGCAGCAGCGGGTCTGGCATATCCGCCGCGTGGGGAACGATCGCTACGAAGGCACGGCGGGGGATATTGAAGGGGTAGCAACGGGGCAGGCCGCCGGCAACGCGTTCAACTGGCATTACAGCATGAACGTGAAGGCCAACGGCAGCACCTGGCTACTGAACTTTGACGACTGGATGTACCTGCAGGATGAGAACCATCTGTTTAATAAAACCGAGATGAAGAAACTGGGCGTCACCGTCGCCACGGTAACGCTGTTCTTTACCCGTAAGACCTCAGCTTAGTCGCGGACGCTGCCGGTTTTGCTGCTGGAGTAGATGAAGTACAGGGCAATCCCCAGGCATACCACCGCGCTCAGACGGCTCGGTGAAAACGAAATGGCGGGATTGCCCAGCCAGCCAAAGTTATCAATCAGCATACTCATGGCGAGCTGGCCGAATATCACCGCCACCGTGGCGACGGCGGTGCCGATGCGCTGCACCGCCACGACCATAATCACGATATAGGGCACGCCAAACATTGCGCCGAGAAGCTGCCATTTCGGCACGTCCAGCAGCGTGACGGTCTGCTTAGGCTCAAAGAAGAAAATCAGCAGGGCGGTCACCAGCGCGCCGACGGAAAAGGTCAGAAACGCGCTTTTAAATACCCCGACATTGCTGCCGAGCTGGCCGTTAATGGCTGCCTGTACGCTCAGCGTTGCGCCGCCGCAGACGGCCAGAAGAATCATTATCAGTGTCATAGCGTTACCCCTGTGCGACCAGAATCAGTGCCGCAATGATGAATCCCAGAGCGATAATCCGTTTCGCGTCAATCCTGCGGGCCTGCGTGCCCAGTAGACCAAAGTGGTCAATGATGACGCTTTTAAAAACCTGACCTGCCAGAATGCCAATCATCGTCAGCGCGATGCCGATAGTCGGCGTGGCGAGCGTCAGTATGACGACGTAGATCGGACCCAGCACCCCGCCGAGGAGCTGCCAGCCGGGCTGTGCGAAAAACGACGGGCTGTTGCGCGGGCTGAAAAACAGCATCAGCAGAAACGTCAGCGCGGCGCCGACGCCAAAAATGCTGAACGTCGCCCATAAATCCCCGACTTTTCCCCCCAGGGGGCCCAGCAGTCCCGCCTCGACGGAGAGGCCCATCCCGCCAGCAATCACCAGTAAAATCAAAACCAACTGCATTCTTCTTCCTCCGTTTTCAGGCGAAGAAGATTACGTGGGTTGTGCAATGAGAAAAATGCCATAATGGTGGAAACACCTTTGCAGGATATGCATTAATGGTTGACGCCAGCAACATCAACATCCGCGCGCTGCTGATCTTTATCGACGTGTATGAAGCGCAGAACTTCTCCGTCGTGGCGCGGCGGCAGGGGATATCGGCCTCGCAGATATCGCGCGTGATCCACCAGCTCGAGGATGCGCTCGGGCAGCAGCTTTTCTATCGCAATACGCGGGCCGTCATTCCCACGGAAAGCGGTCATCTGTTTATTCGCTACGCCCGGTCGATGGCGGAGAATCTTGAAGAGGCGCGCCGGGAGCTGGACGCGCGTGCGGTGGAGCCGTCCGGTGCGATCCGCATTAACGGACCGGTGTTTTTCGGCCAGAAGCACATAGCCCCAGGACTTCCCGGCCTGTCGGCACGCTATCCTCGCCTGAGCGTAGAGCTGACGCTGACCGATGATTTCATTGACCCCCACCGGGATGCGGCAGACCTTATCTTCCGCATTGGCGTGCTGACGGACTCGTCGTTTCGCGCGCGGGTGTTTGGGCAGCAGGTGTACCATCTGGCCGCGTCGCCAGACTACGTGCGTAAACACGGTGCGCCAGAAGTGCCGGACGATCTGAACCGCCATCATTGCCTGGTGTATCGCGGATCGTCAGGGCCTAACCGCTGGCTGTTGCGTAGGGCGGGCGAGGCGTGGACACACTATCCCGTGACGCCATTGATGACCTCGAATAATGCGGAAGCGTTGCTGGCTGCGGCGCGGGGAGGGATGGGGATTGTGCTGTTTCCGGACTGGCTGGTGAGCGAGCCGCTCCAGCGCGGTGAGCTGATTCCGCTCCTGCCCGCGCTGGAGTGCGCCATCACTACGGAACAACAGGCTATCGCGGCGATCTACCCTGATGCCCGACATCCGCCCCTGAACGTCAGGGCGGTGATTGATTATTACGTCGAGCGATTTGGTACGCCGCTGTACTGGCAGCGTAAGGGGATTACGCGCCAAGCTCCTGGCGGATAATTTCTGCGCCAGCGCTGAGTGCTCTAAGCTTGCCGTTGGCAACCTGACGGGAGAGGGGCGCCATGCCGCAGTTGGTTGACGGGTACAGCTTGTCGGCGTCGACAAACTGCAGCGCTTTTCGCAGCGTATCGGCCACTTCCTCCGGCGTTTCAACCGTGTTGGTTGCCACGTCGATCGCCCCAACCATCACTTTTTTACCGCGGATCAGCTCCAGCAGATCCATCGGCACGCGGGAGTTGTGGCACTCCAGGGAGATGATGTCGATGTTAGAGGTCTGCAGCTTAGGGAAGGCCTCTTCGTACTGGCGCCACTCCGAGCCGAGCGTCTTTTTCCAGTCGGTATTGGCCTTGATGCCGTAGCCGTAGCAGATGTGGACCGCGGTTTCGCACTTCAGCCCTTCAATGGCGCGCTCCAGCGCGGCGATGCCCCAGTCGTTGACCTCATCAAAAAAGACGTTAAACGCCGGTTCATCGAACTGGATAATGTCCACGCCTGCGGCCTCTAGCTCTCGCGCTTCCTGGTTGAGGATTTTGGCGAATTCCCAGGCCAGCTTTTCTCGGCTTTTATAGTGCGCGTCGTACAGGGTGTCGATCATGGTCATCGGCCCCGGCAGGGCCCATTTGATCGGCTTGTCCGTGAGCTGGCGCAGGTACTTTGCATCGTCGACGAAGACCGGTTTCTGGCGCGCGACGGCGGAGACCACGGTCGGCACGCTCGCGTCATAGCGGTTACGAATGCGCACCGTCTGGCGGTTCTCAAAATCGACGCCGCTCAGGTGTTCAATAAAGGTGGTGACGAAGTGCTGGCGGGTCTGTTCCCCGTCGCTGACGATATCGATTCCCGCGCGGATCTGCTCATCCAGAGACAGGCGCAGCGCATCCTGCTTGCCTGCCAGCAGTTCCTGATCCTGTAACTTCCACGGTGACCAGAGCGTCTCAGGTTGCGCAAGCCAGGTCGGCTTAGGCAGGCTGCCAGCCGTTGAAGTCGGGAGCAATGTTTTCATAATAAAAGACCTTTTTGATGTATTAAAGCGTGTAGTTATCAGACCACTGCTCAAGAATGTGTTTGTAAGGCTTAATGAAGTACTCTTCGGTAAATCGACCCTGTTCAATCGCCAGACGGCTTCGCTCTTCCCGGTCATACACAATTTTGGTTAAGGAGTGATCCTGCTGGTTCAGATCCGGTCGGTAGCACAGTCCGGCCGCCGAGTTGGCGTTATAAATTTCCGGGCGATAGATCTTCTGGAACGTCTCCATCGTGCTGATGGTGGCGATCAGTTCGAGGTCGGTGTAATCACTCAGCAAATCCCCGGTAAAGAAGAACGCGAACGGCGCCACGCTGTGTTCCGGCATGAAGTAGCGCACGCTCAGGCCCATCTTCGCGAAGTACTGCTCCGTAAGCGATTCGCCATCCGGCTGGTACTCAACGCCCAGTACGGGGTGCTGGTTACCGGTGCGGCGATAGGTATCTTTGCTGGAGACGCTCAGGCAAATCACCGGTCCTTTTGTGAAGTTCTCTTTGTATTCCGGTGAACTCACAAAATGGCGGAAGATATTGCCGTGCAGTTCGCCAAATTTTTCCGGAATGCTGAAGTGCTGCTGGTTCTTGTTGTGATCCAGCAGCAGCACGCTGAAATCATAATCCCGCACGTAAGACGAGAAGTTATTCCCGACGATGCCAGGGATACGCTGGTTGTTTTTCTTGTCGACAATGGTGGTTTGCAGTATCTCAATGGCCGGGAACGGCTTTTCCGCGCCAATATTCAAATCGACAGAGATGATTTCCAGTTCAACCGCATAGCGATCGGCGTTTGGGTTATCCCAGCGCGCTAAAGCATTAAAGCGGTTGTTGATCATCACCAGCGTATTGCGCAGGTTTTCCTGACGCTTTTCCCCGCGGGCCAGGTTGGCGAAGTTGGTGGTCGTACGCGTATTTTCTGACGGGTTGTAATTCTCATCGAAGCAACTGCGCTTAAGGGTATATGTGAAAGCTTTGCTCATTGTGGTTATGCATCCTAAGTTCATGTTGCTAAGAAGTTACCAATGCATAATTTATGCCTGAGCCCGCGGCGCAGGGGAAGTGACTTAATTTCAATGCAACATGAGGGAAGTTCATGAACAGGATTGCGCACAGCCTGGAGAGGAAAGTGAGAGAGTAAGGGGCATCGCGCCCCTTAGTGTTATGCTGTAGGGCGTTCGTTCCAGGCGTCACTGTGCATTATGTTCCCGTCGACGATGCGCCAGGTAATTTTTTCGTACTGCAGACTTACGCTTTCAACATGGTTCATTTTATCGTTGGCAGCGATTTTCACGTTCGGCACGCTGCAGTTAACACCCGTAACCTTTACGTTCTCCATTAGTACAGTGTAATAACAGACTTCCTGTCCGGCATCATTAATATGATAGAACTTAATTTCAGCGCTTTTGAGTGCCTGACCGGTAGATGCTGCTTTGTAAAGGTAGGGCGTGGCGCTATCAACTTCCTTTTCAATCCGCATAGATGAGTGTTGACGCGTGCCGGTGATCTTGCCGTTAGCGCTGTCTACCGGGAGGTTTAGGCCATGACTCAGTCCTATGATCTCAATGCTACCTTCACGATCCTGAACATCTACAGAACCTTTAATATGTGCTCCACCGTCGTCTTTTAGCCACATATAGGGAGGAATAGGCATTCTTTATTTCCTTATTTTATTGAGTAGTAGCGTTGTTAAGCGGTAAATAACCGTAGCGAGGGTCAGTACGATTAAAATATCGATATTGGTATATGTGTCGTATAGTGTTTCAGCATTCACATCACCATAAATAAAATCACATAGAGATGAGACCACGTCATGATCAAGATAGCGTTCAGCGGGTCCCAATGTGCGGCCTACTAAAATGCTGATGCATAGAAACCAGACCGTTTTGAACAGCCTGATGCCCCATTTAAGGGCACGCGTTGGTATATCCACTTTCACTCACCTCAACCCAACCGCGTGCCATCAGTGAACGCATACAGGGAACCTGAATAAGCTCTGTACTCATGAGAGCATTCCGAATCAGTGCGTAATCAGAATTATGGGCAATCGTGATACATCCTTCAGATACCGTACCCGGATGCAGCCGAAACAAACCCCGATAGACGTTATCAATCCAGGTACCATCATCGATTCCCCAGTCATCCTTGTATAAAGCAAACCACTCATCGCGGCCAAATTCTGCACCGGACCTGACCTTATTCCACCGATCCTGAACCTTCGCTTTTAAACCTGAAAAGAAACCTCCAGTCCCTCTGTCAACAATCCAGTATTTACCTGGGGGAATTGGACCCGACCCTTTAACTGCACCACAAAATCCGTTGTTTCTGTAAATTCCCTGCCCGGAATGCGCCATAAACACGCCAACGCCGTACAGGTTAAAAGGCGCATAGTCAGCACCATTTAGCAGCATCGTTCCTTTTAAGGCCATCTTTTCTCCGCATCCTTTTATTAAGAGAAAGCCAGCCTACGCCTGACGTGACCATAGATATTCAACCCACGTCATATTTATGAACGGCTCATTTTTTTTAAGAAAATGACCTGACAATTTTTAATCACGCTTTCTCGTTAACCTTAGTAAATGCTGAATGAATAATGAACCAGACTCAGCTAACAAAACGCCATGCCTGCTTCTCTGGCACACGCTCCGCAATTCCCGCTATAATCCCCAAAATTTCCAACCGGTTTAGAAATAATCATGACAAAACTCACCTTACAAGAGCAGATGCTGAAAGCGGGCCTCGTCAGCAGCAAGAAAGCGGCGAAAGTGCAGCGCACGGCAAAGAAATCACGCGTTCAGGCGCGTGAGGCTCGGGAAGCGGTAGAAGAGAACAAGAAGGCCCAGATCGAGCGTGACAAGCTGCTGAGCGAGCAGCAGAAGCAGGCCGTGCTGGCGAAAGAGTTTAAGGCGCAGGTGAAGCAGCTGATCGAGATGAACCGCATCACCGTGGCGAAAGGCAACATCACCTTTAACTTCACCGACGGTAATCTGATCAAAAAAATCGAGGTGGACAAGCAAACCCAGGCTCAGCTGATCAACGGCCGTCTGGCGATTGCCCGCTTGGTCATCAACGCCAGCGGCGACTGTGAATACGCGATTATCCCGGCGGTAGTGGCCGATAAAATTGCCCAGCGCGATGCCGACAGCATCGTGTTAAACAGCGCGCTCAGCCAGGAAGAGCAGGACGAAGACGATCCGTACGCGGACTTCAAAATCCCTGACGATTTGATGTGGTAAACCACATTCAGAACGGGGCGGCGTGGCGGGCACTAACCGGCTCGCCGCTCGCGGGATGAATAAAATTCAGCTCGCTGGCATGCAGCATCAGCCGGGGCGCGTCTTCAGCGCCCGGCACGTCAAGACCGCCATACAGATCGCAACCCAGAATCGGGTGCCCCAGCTGCTGGCAGTGAATGCGCAGCTGATGGGTTCGCCCGGTCTCCGGGATCAGTTTCACCCGCGTTAACGGTAATCCCGCCCCCTGATAAAACCGTTCCACGACCTGGTAGCGGGAGCGGGCGGGTTTACCGGTGGTGGCGCAGATCGACATCAGCGGAAACAGCGCCGGGTCTTTGGCAATCGGTGCATCAATAACCCCTTCATCATTTTCCACGTGGCCGCAAAGCAGGGCGCTGTAAACTTTCTCCACGCTGCGCTGGCTAAACTGCTGGCACAGTGCTGCGTTGATGGCCTTATTGCGCGCAACCACCATCAGCCCGGACGTGCCAAAATCCAGACGGTGCACCAGCGTGCAGCCCGGGAACGCCTGAACCAGACGATAGTGGACGGAATCAAAGTTTTGCGGATTTTTGCCCGAGAGGCTGAGCAGGCCGGAAGGCTTGTCGATCAGCAGCAGATGTTCATCCTGCCAGAGGATCTGAATGTCATCGTGACACGGTGGGGCAATAAAAGAATCAATGATCGCAGACATCAGGCCGCCCGGCTGGAGAGTGGGAGCGGATGATAGCGAAATGCGGGGGAAAAGAAAAACCCTCCCACCGGGCGGTGAGAGGGTGAAGTCTTACGCTGCAACCAGGCTGTCGATGGCGGCTTTCGCGTCGGTCTGCGCTTTGGTCGCCACTTCCGGACCGTAAGCGATACCTTCCGCGAACACGAAGTTCACGTCAGTGATGCCGATGAAGCCCAGGAACAGGCTCAGGTACGGCGCAACCAGGTCGGTTGGGGTATCTTTGTGGATACCGCCGCGGCTGGTCAGCACGATCGCACGCTTGCCTTTTACCAGACCTTCAGGGCCGTTCTCGGTGTAACGGAAGGTTACGCCAGCACGCGCCACCAGGTCGAAGTAGTTCTTCAGCTGGGTTGGGATGTTGAAGTTGTACATTGGGGCGTTGATGACGATGACGTCATGAGCCTGCAGCTCAGCAATCAGCTCGTCGGACAGGGCCAGCGCTTCCTGCTGACGCGGGCTCAGCGGTGCATCGCTTGGGCGCAGCGCGCCAACCAGCTCGCCATCAAGCACAGGAATGGGGTTTGCAGCCAGGTCACGCACGGTGATTTCGTCAGCAGAATGCTGTTCACGCCACTGTTCAACGAAGTAATCAGACAGCTGACCAGACTGAGAGTACCCTGCCAGAATGCTGGATTTCAAAACTAATACTTTGCTCATGGGTGATTCCTGTTGTTGCATTTGATTGAAGGGGGTTGCCCCGTTGCTTGTTGACACTCTATTCACAATCCTGCCACAGAGATAGCGCAATATATCGAAGCCTATGTTCGAATTTTTTGAATAAGGCACGAAAGGCGTCAGTGTGGTACTCTATAGCAATCATTAAAAAGAGAGTTTATCAGGGCGTGTACTGCCCTTTAACGCTATGACAGAACAACAAAAATTCACCTTCCCGATGCTCCTGCAACAGCTCGATTCTCTGACGCTGCGCGACAAACAGCGCTTCGCCCGCCGTCTGCACGGCGTTAAGAAGGTTAAAAATCCTGATGCACAACAGGCCATTTACCAGGAGATGGCGAAAGAGATTGAACAGGCGGCAGGGAAGGTTGTGCTGCGCGAAGCTGCGCGCCCGGCGATTACCTACCCGGAAAACCTGCCCGTCAGCCAGAAGAAACAGGACATTCTTGAGGCCGTACGCGACCACCAGGTGGTGATTGTCGCGGGTGAAACCGGTTCGGGGAAAACCACCCAGCTGCCGAAAATCTGTATGGAGCTGGGCCGCGGGATCAAAGGCCTGATTGGCCACACCCAGCCGCGTCGTCTGGCGGCGCGTACCGTCGCGAACCGTATTGCCGAAGAGCTGCAGACGGAGCCGGGCGGCTGCATCGGCTACAAGGTGCGCTTCAGCGACCACGTGAGCGATAACACCATGGTCAAGCTGATGACCGACGGTATTCTGCTGGCGGAAATTCAGCAGGATCGCCTGCTGATGCAGTACGACACCATCATCATTGACGAAGCGCACGAGCGCAGCCTGAACATCGACTTCCTGCTCGGCTACCTGAAAGAGCTGCTGCCGCGTCGCCCGGATCTGAAAGTGATCATCACCTCCGCGACCATCGACCCGGAACGCTTCTCGAAGCACTTCAACAATGCGCCGATTATTGAAGTGTCGGGACGCACGTATCCGGTTGAAGTGCGCTATCGCCCGATTGTGGAAGAGGCGGATGATACCGAGCGCGACCAGCTGCAGGCTATTTTTGATGCCGTTGACGAGCTGGGTAACGAAAGCGCGGGCGACATCCTGATCTTCATGAGCGGCGAACGCGAAATCCGCGATACCGCCGATGCGCTCAGCAAGCGCGACCTGCGCCACACCGAGATCCTGCCGCTGTATGCCCGCCTGTCCAACAGCGAACAGAACCGCGTCTTCCAGCCGCACAGCGGACGCCGCATCGTCCTGGCGACCAACGTGGCGGAAACCTCGCTGACCGTGCCGGGCATCAAATACGTGATCGACCCGGGTACGGCGCGCATCAGCCGCTACAGCTACCGCACCAAGGTCCAGCGGCTGCCGATTGAGCCCGTTTCGCAGGCGTCTGCTAACCAGCGTAAGGGCCGCTGCGGCCGCGTGTCGGAAGGGATCTGCATTCGTCTCTATTCTGAAGATGATTTCCTGTCGCGCCCGGAGTTCACCGACCCGGAAATTCTGCGCACCAACCTGGCGTCCGTTATCCTGCAGATGACCGCCCTGGGGCTGGGCGACATCGCGGCGTTCCCGTTCGTCGAAGCGCCGGATAAACGCAACATTCAGGACGGCGTGCGTCTGCTGGAAGAGCTCGGGGCGATTACCACCGACGAGCAGGCGACGGTTTATAAGCTGACGCCGCTGGGCCGCCAGCTCAGCCAGCTCCCGGTCGACCCGCGCCTGGCGCGTATGGTGCTGGAAGCGCAAAAGCACGGCTGCGTGCGCGAGGCGATGATCATTACCTCGGCGCTGTCCATTCAGGATCCGCGCGAGCGTCCGATGGACAAACAGCAGGCCTCGGACGAAAAGCACCGCCGCTTCCACGACAAAGAGTCCGATTTCCTTGCCTTCGTGAACCTGTGGAACTACCTCGGCGAGCAGCAGAAGGCGCTTTCCTCGAACCAGTTCCGCCGCCAGTGCCGGGTGGATTTCCTCAACTACCTGCGCGTGCGCGAGTGGCAGGATATCTATACTCAGCTTCGCCAGGTGGTGAAAGAGCTGGGCATTCCGGTGAACAGCGAACCGGCGGAGTACCGCGAAATCCATATCGCGCTGCTGACCGGCCTGCTGTCCCACATTGGGATGAAGGACGCCGAGAAGCAGGAGTATACCGGCGCGCGCAATGCCCGTTTCGCCATCTTCCCGGGTTCTGGCCTGTTCAAGAAGCCGCCGAAATGGACCATGGTTGCCGAGCTGGTGGAAACCAGCCGCCTGTGGGGACGCATTGCCGCGCGTATCGATCCGGAATGGGTGGAGCCGGTGGCGCAGCATCTGCTTAAGCGCTCGTACAGTGAACCGCACTGGGAGCGCGCGCAGGGCGCGGTGATGGCGACCGAAAAAGTGACCGTTTACGGCCTGCCGGTCGTCGCCGCGCGTAAGGTCAACTACAGTCAGATCGATCCGGCTCTGTGCCGCGAGCTGTTTATCCGCCACGCGCTGGTGGAGGGCGACTGGCAGACGCGCCACGCCTTCTTCCGTGAAAACCTGAAGCTGCGTGCTGAAGTGGAAGAGCTGGAGCATAAATCGCGCCGCCGCGACATTCTGGTGGATGATGAAGCGCTGTTCGAGTTTTATGACCAGCGCATCAGCCACGACGTCATCTCCGCTCGCCATTTCGACAGCTGGTGGAAGAAGGCCAGCAAAGAGACGCCGGACCTGCTCAACTTTGAAAAGAGCATGCTGATTAAAGAGGGCGCGGAGTCGGTCAGCAAACTCGACTACCCGAACTTCTGGCATCAGGGCAACCTCAAGCTGCGTCTGACCTATCAGTTTGAGCCGGGGGCAGACGCGGACGGCGTGACCGTCCACATTCCGCTGCCGCTGTTAAACCAGGTGGATGAGAGCGGGTTCGAGTGGCAAATCCCCGGCCTGCGTCGCGAGCTGGTGATTGCGCTGATCAAATCTCTGCCGAAACCGGTTCGCCGCAACTTTGTGCCTGCGCCAAACTACGCGGAAGCGTTTTTGGGCCGCGTCACACCGCTGGAGCTGCCGCTGCTGGACGCGCTGGAGCGCGAGTTCCGCCGCATGACCGGCACCACCATCGACCGCGACGACTGGAACTGGGATCAGGTGCCCGATCACCTGAAAATCACCTTCCGCGTGGTGAACGATAAAAACAAAAAGCTGCTGGAAGGGCGTTCCCTGAGCGAGCTGAAAGAGGCGCTGAAAGGCAAAGTCCAGGAGACGCTCTCTGCGGTGGCCGACGACGGCATCGAGCAGAGCGGGCTGCACATCTGGAGCTTTGGTCAGCTTCCGGAGAGCTACGAGCAGAAGCGCGGCAACTATAAGGTGAAAGCCTGGCCTGCGCTGGTGGACGAGCGCGACAGCGTGGCGATCAAGCTGTTTGATAACCCGCAGGAACAGCAGCAGATGATGTGGCGCGGGCTGCGTCGCCTGCTGCTGCTCAACATCCCGTCGCCGATCAAGTATCTGCACGAGAAGCTGCCGAACAAGGCCAAGCTGGGGCTCTACTTTAACCCGTACGGCAAGGTGCTGGATCTGATTGACGACTGCATCTCCTGCGGCGTGGACAAACTGATCCACGAGGCGGGCGGCCCGGTCTGGACGGAAGAGGGCTTTGCTCAGCTGCATGAAAAGGTGCGCGCGGAGCTGAACGACACCGTGGTGGAGATTGCCAAACAGGTCGAGCAGATCCTCACCACCGTGTTCAACATCAACAAGCGTCTGAAAGGGCGCGTGGATATGACCATGGCGCTGGGTCTGTCGGACGTGAAGGCGCAGATGGCGGGGTTGGTTTACCGCGGCTTTGTCACCGGCAACGGCTTCAACCGTCTCGGCGATACGCTGCGCTATCTCCAGGCCATTGAAAAACGGCTGGAGAAAATGGCTATCGACCCGCACCGCGATCGCGCGCAGATGCTGAAAGTGGAGAGCGTGCAGCAGGCGTGGCAGCAGTGGCTGAACAAGCTGCCGCCAGCGCGCCGCGACGATGAAGACGTGCAGGCGATCCGCTGGATGATCGAGGAGCTGCGCGTCAGCTTCTTTGCCCAGCAGCTCGGTACGCCGTATCCGATTTCGGATAAGCGTATTCTGCAGGCGATGGAGCAGATTTCCGGTTAAACCCTTGCCCGGTGGCGCTGCGCTTACCGGGCCTACGAGTGCGAAATGTAGGCCGGGTAAGGCAAAGCCGCCACCCGGCTGGTTATCGTTCTACAATCGCCAGCGTAAACCCATCCCATCCCTTAATCCCCACCGTTTGCAGCGCGGTGGCGGTTAAGCGCGGGTTATCGCCCATCATCTCAATAAAACGCCGCACGCCCAGCACGCGCGCGTCGTCGCTTTGGCCGTTAATGACTTCGCCATCACGGACCACGTTATCGCCGATAATTACCGTACCGGGGCGGGAGTAGTGCAGCGCCCATTCCAGATAGCCGGGATTGTTCGGCTTATCGGCATCAATAAAGATCAGGTCGAACGGCGGAACCTCGCCGAAATTCTCCAGTGAGCTCAGCGCCGGGCCTTCAATTAATTCAATGCGTTCGTTTAACCCCGCAAGCTGAATATTCTCGCGCGCAACGCGGGCATGCGTGGGATCGGCCTCAAGCGTAATCAGCTTACCGTCCGGGGGCAGCGCGCGCGCCATCCAGATTGAGCTGTAGGCGCCCAGCGTCCCGATCTCAAGAATGCGTCTTGCCTGCGTCATGCGCACGAACAGCGCCAGCAGCTGCCCCTGATTGGCCGCGACATCATGTTCAGGCAGCCCGGCGCGTTTGTTGTTTTCCAGCACCTGATTCAGTACGTCATCGTCAGGAATAAGTGACGAAATCATGAAATTATCAACTGCAGACCACTGTTGTTGCATAGATTGTCTCCTGAGGGGGAATCGCCGGGTGGCGCTTCGCTTACCCGGCCTACGGGGCGAAATGTAGGCCCGGTAAGCGAAGGGTATGAACCGGAAACATGGGTAACACTTTAGACCGGATACATGGGTAACAGTTATAACTGGCATAGAAGAGGAGACTCGCTATGCCCTGGACTGAGACCCGACCTATGCAACGCCTTGATTTTATCCGTGCCTGCCATGCAGGTACGGACTCCTTCTCCGCTCTTTGCCGTCTTTTTGGTATCAGCCGCAAAACCGGCTACAAATGGCTTCAGCGTTTTGACCCTTCTGACCTGTCCTCTCTCTCTGACCGGTCGCGCGCACCATGCTCTCACTCCCGGACGGTTCCTGATGAGGTCGTCGGACACCTGACTGCCCTGCGTCAGAAACACCCTGACTGGGGCCCGAAAAAACTGCGGATGTGGCTCCTCAATCATCACGTCGATTTTACCGTTCCTGCTGCCAGCACTGTCGGCGATATCCTCAAGCGTGAAGGCCTGGTACCTGACAGAAAGAGAAAGCGCAGAACGCCGGGGAATCGCCGGCCTCTGACCAGCATCAGTGAAAACAATCAGGTCTGGAGCGCTGATTTTAAAGGCAAGTTCAGGCTGCTGAGCAGAGAGTACTGTCATCCCTTCACCCTGACCGACAACCACAGCCGGTATCTGCTGAGCTGCCGTGGAACGGACCGTGAGAGCGAGCCCTTCGTCAGGCACTGTCTGACGGAGGCGTTCCTGGAGTACGGTCTGCCGGACGTTCTGAGAACCGATAATGGTCAGCCCTTCGCAGGGACGGGTATCGCCGGGTTAAGTCGCCTTGCCGTCTGGCTGATAAAGCTGGGCGTCAGACCGGAGCGTATCCGGCGGGGCCATCCCGAAGAGAACGGGCGGCACGAACGCATGCACCGTTCCCTGAAAAGTGCGCTGGCGCAGGGGAACACCTTCATGACGATGGAAGAACAACAGCGGTGGTTCAGTGACTACCGGGAAGAATTTAACTACGAAAGACCGCATGAAGCCCTGGCGGGTGCAACGCCCGGAACGGTGTGGCACCCCTCGAAGCGACAGTGGGATGGCCGTGTTCCTGACTATGCCTATCCGTCAGGAGGAACGGTCTACAGGGTGAAATCGAGGGGGACACTCTATATGGGGAAAAAGGGGACGGTGTTCCTGAGTGAAGCGCTGACTGATGAGTACATCATGCTGGAAGAACAGGATGATGGCCTGGAGGCCATCATCTTCAACGGAATAACGCTTGCGTACTACGACCGAAAAACCCAGAGTGTGGTGCGGATAGACTAAAAGTGTTACCTATGTTCCCGGTCTGATCTGTCACCTATGTATCCGGTCATACAGAAGCGCCACCGGGCAGGTTTTCAGGCACTGACCCAGCCGCCGCCCAGCGCTCTGTACAAATCAATCTGCGCCAGCAGCAGGTTATTTTTCACCTGCACGACGCTGGTCTGGACCGAGAACAGCGTGCGCTGCGCGTCCAGCACGTCCAGATAGGAGGAATAACCGTTGCGATAGCGATTCTGCGCAATGCGCAGCGTCTCCTGGGCCACATCCTGCTGGGCAAGCAGCTCCGTCAGCTGTTCCTGATAGCGCGTAATCGCATCAAGGCTGTTGTTCACTTCGGCAAACGCGTTACGCACGGTCTTTTCATAGGCGTACAGCGCCTGGTTACGCTGGGACTGAGAAATATCCACCTGCGCATTCAGCGCCTGGCGGTTCAGCAGCGGGGCAAGGATACTGCCTCCGACGCTCCAGAGCTGGAGCGGGTTGTCCAGCAGGCCGGATAGGGTGCGATCCTGAACCGATCCTGTCGCGGTCAGGTTGATCAACGGCAGCAGGCTGGCGCGCGACGCCGCGAGCGAGGCATCCGCCGCCACCAGCTGGCGTTCGGCCTGAACGATATCCGGGCGGCGGTTCAGCAGCGTAGAAGGCAGCTGCGACGGCAGCGTCAGCGGCGTCAGTGCTGCAAAGCTTTCACTGCGCGCCACGTCGCCCGGGTTGCTTCCCAGCAGCAGGCTGAGGGCATTCTCCTGCTGTGCAATCTGGTGCTGCAGCACGGGCACCTGCGCCCGCGTTGAGCGAAGTTCGGAATCCGACTGCATCAGCTCCAGGCGCGAGCTGTAGCCCGTCTCAAACTGACGCTTCGCAAGGTTAAACGCCTCTTCGCGCGATTTCAGCGTGGACTCGGTCACACGCAGCTGCTCGTCAAGCGAGAGCAGGGTGACATACCCGGATGCCACAGACGAGGCGACGGTCAAATCCGCGGCCGCGGCGGCGGCTTTTTGCGCCGCCAGCGAGGCTTCGGCAGCGCGCGAGGTGCTGCGGTTGACGCCCCAGATATCCACGTCATAGCTTGCCGTCAGGCTCCCTTTGTACAATGTGCCGTAAACCGGCAGCCCGGTCGCCGCGGATTGTGAACGGGCGCGCGTCCCGGTTAAGCCCGCGTCGAGGGAAGGAAACAGGCTGCCGTCGGCCGCATAGACCCGCGCCTGATACTCGTTTATCCGTTCGCGGGCGATCAGCACGTCGCTGTTATGCTGTAGCGCCTGATCCACATAGCGGTTCAGGTGGTTGTCATGGAAATTACGCCACCAGAGCTGCTCCGCCGGGCTGGCAGGGCCGGAGACGGTGCGCCACTGGGTGGGGATGTGCAGCGTCGGCTGCGCCGGTTTGACGTCAACGGACTGGCATCCGGCCAGCATGACCGCCGCCACCAGCGCGGCTATCGGGCGAAGGATCATTGCTTCGCCTCCCGCGTATCAATGGTCACCTGTACCGACATACCCGGACGCAGCAGCGCGGCCTCCTCTGGCTTACCGAGCACCTCAATGCGCACCGGAATACGCTGGGCTATTTTGACAAAGTTGCCGGTGGCGTTATCCGGCGTGATGGCGCTGAACTCCACGCCGGTCGCCGGGGAGATGCTCTCCACGCGGCCCTGATACGCTTTGTTGTTCAGGGCATCAACGGTGAACTTCACCGGCTGGCCGACGCGCAGCTCCGCGAGCTGGGTCTCTTTAATGTTGGCGATGACCCAGTGCTGCGGCGGCACCAGGGTGGTGAGGTGCGTCCCGGCGGTCACGTAGGCCCCGAGACGCACGGCGATCTGGCCGAGCTGGCCGTCACGCGGCGCCACGATGCGGGTGTTTTGTAGGTCAATCTGCGCCAGTTCCAGCGCCGCTTTGGCGTTTTCAACATCCGCTTCCAGCGCACCGCGATTGACAATCACCGTCTGCAGATCCTGACGCGACATCTCAAGGGCGGCTTTCGCCTGGTCGATGTCGGCGCTACCCTGAGCGGCACTGGCCAGCGCGGCGTCGCGCTCGCGAATGGAAAGCGAGCCGTCCGCCGTCAGCTCTTTCACCCGTTTTAAATCCGCCTGGCTTTTCAGGCTCTGGGCGCGGGCATTTTTCAGCGCGGCGTCATTTTTGGCGATCGTTGCTTCGGCGCTTTTACGCTGCTGCAGGTTGTTATTCAGGGCGGCAATTTTCATCGCCAGCTGCGCCTCTGCCTGATGCACCCGCTGACGATAGATACGGTCATCAATCTGCAGCAGCAGATCGCCTTTTTTGACCTGCACAAAGTCCTGAACCTTCACCTCGGTGATATAGCCGTTCACCTGCGGGCTGATAAACGTCGTCTGGCCGCGCACGTAGGCGTTATCGGTAAACTGCGCGTGACGGGTGAACGGCGGCAGTTGCCACGCATAAAGGATCACCAGCACGCCGACAATACCGATGGCGGCGGCGGTGAAAACGGAAACAATGCGCACATTTTTGCGGGTGTTGGCCTGCTCTTTGGCGGCATCCTGCTGACTCATAAACTCTCCAGAACTCTTTCAATTATTTGTTGCCGGTGGCGTTCTTCAGCGCCAGACGGGCAGTGATGCGCAGGCGCAGCAAGCGCCATAAAATCCAGACCAGCGTGGCGGCAGCGATGCTCGCCGTCAGCAGATAAGTATCGTTATAAGCCAGAATATTCGCCTCCAGCGCGGTGACCGTTTGCAGCTGCGTTATCGCCTGGGTGCCCAGCAGCGCGCTGTCGCCAATCAGGCTTTTGTACATTTGGGTATAAAGCTGAATTCGCTCGTTGACCAGCGGGTTGAGCGTGGTGAGCTGGTCCGCCAGCAGGCTGGAGTGGTATTTCTCGCGCCAGGTCTGGAAGGTGCCGAGGATCGCGGAGCCCAGCAGGCCGCCGAGGTTCTGGCTCATGCCAAACATCACCGAGAAGCTGACCAGGTTACGCGGGTCGGCGATCACCCCGCCAATGGCGGCCAGCATAGCGGGCGCCAGGAAGAAGGCGCTGCCGAAGCCCAGCAGGAACTGACTTACCATCAGCTGATCCGGACGGGTCAGGTTGTTGGACTGGCTGTCCAGCAGCGAGGCAACAATCATCAGCGCCAGAGACGTGATGATTGGCCACGCCAGTTTCGTCGGCTTGATGGTGAGACAGCTGGTGACAATCCCGCAGACGATCCCGGCGAAAATGGACCACGCAAGGTGCGTCATCTGCTCGTTCTGTAAGCCCACGTACTGCAGCCAGCCGATGACGCCGGTGTTCTGCTCGGCCAGCACGATACGGATCAGCAGCATAATCAGCCCCAGGCGGACGATGCTGCCGCTCGACAGCCAGCGGGTGTTCAGCAGCGGGTTGCTGCGGTTATGTTCAAAGACGATGGCTGCGACAATCAGCACCAGCGATAGCGCCAGCGACCAGCCGATCCACGGCGCTTCGAACCACCAGTCAAGGCGGCCCAGAGAGAGGACGGCACAGAGCAGGGCCATTCCGGGAGCCAGTAAAAAGAAGGTGATAAAGTCTTTTTTCTCAAAGACCTTGCGCCGGTCGCCCGGCGGTAATTTTAAGGCGATGACGCAGGCCAGGGAGATCAGCGCCAGTCCCAGCTCGAAGAAATAAAGCCCGCGCCACTCGTCCAGCTGCAGCAGCTCGGTTGAAAACAGGCGCGCCAGCGGGATGGCGAGTGATGAACCGGTGATGCCGATGGTCAGCGCCTTCAGCCGGTGCTTCGCAGGCCAGGCCTGGATCTGATAGTAAATCCCCAGCGAGCTGAGCGCGGCGGCCACCATGCCGTGCGCGGCGCGCACCATCAGCGCCGAGCTGAGATCGTTAACGAACAGGTGGAAAAAGGTGACCAGCACGTACAGCACCAGAAAACCTTCCGTAAAGGCGCGCAGGCCATACTGCTGGCGGAATTTAACCAGCAGCAGGTTGATGGAGATGTTGGTCATCACATAAACCGCGGGCAGCCAGGCGATTTCGGTTGACCAGGCGCCGAAGGTCCCCTGCAAATTTTGCAGGTTGGCGGTTACCACCGCATTCCCCAGCGCGCCCGTCAGGCAGACCAGCAGGCCCACGACGCCATAGGCAATGCGTTTTGGCGTACTGTGTTCGGGCGTGGAGGGCGAACCCAGCAGGGCGGGTTTCTCATGTGGCTGCCACTCGCGAGGAGCATAAGGGTCGCGTTCGGGCAGGCGCATAACGTCGTTTACCTTAGAAATGATTGAATAATTAGCGGGCTAGCGATTCTACGACTCCCGCAAATGATAATTCAAGTGAATATGATTTACGCATGTTAATCAAATGGTGAAGGGAAATTTAAGGAAAAAGAGCGGCCCGCAGGACGGGCCGGGAAGGGTCAGAGACGTTCGGGCTGCGCCTGGATGAGAGTGGCGCGCTTAACGCGGCTGGCGCAGAAAATCGCGATTAAAGAAATGGTCACCGTGACGGCAAGATACCAGGCCACCGGCACCCAGTCGCCGTCGTATTTTGCCAGCAGGCCGGTGGCAATCAGCGGCGCGGTACCGCCAGCCAGCGCGGCACCCAGCTGATAGCCGAGCGTAATGCCGGTGTAGCGCACGTTTGCGCTAAAGATTTCAGAGCACAGCGTGCCGAGTACCGCCGTGACAGGGGCCCACAACACGCCAAAGGCGATGACCGTCGCGAGCACGATACCCCACGTGGTGCCGGTATTGAGCAGCATAAACCACGGTACGATAAACAGGCCCAGCACGAAGACGCTGATTGCGTACATGCGCTGACGGCCTACCTTATCGGAGAGCAGCCCCATTAGCGGGATCATAAGGGTCGCCACCAGGGCTCCCAGCGTCACGGCTTCCAGCGCCTGCGATTTCTGATACGTCAGCGTGCTGGTGGCATAGCTCACCACGAAGGTCGAGAAAATATAGAACGGCGCGGTTTCAACCACCTTCAAACCGGCGGCAATCAACACTTCACGCCAGTGATGTTTCAGCGTATCGCGCAGGGGAGCCTTCGCTACCTGGCCGGACGCTTTGACTCGCTGAAAATCGGGCGTTTCATCAATATCTTTGCGGATCCACAGGCCGAGCAACACCAGCACCGAGCTCAGCAGGAACGGGATGCGCCAGCCCCAGGAGAGAAAATCCGCCTCGCTGAACAGGGTCATCAGCGACACGATAAAGGTTGCCATCAGCATGCCGATGGTGACGCCCGCCTGCGGAATACTGCCGAAGAAGCCTTTACGTTTTTCTGGCGCGTATTCATAGGCCAGCAACAGCGCGCCGCCCCATTCACCGCCGATGCCCATCCCCTGAATGATGCGCATCAGGATCAGCAGCGCAGGCGCCCAGAGGCCAATCATCTCATACGTGGGCAGCAGGCCAATCATAACGGTTGCACCTCCCATCAAAGAGAGGGTCAGCACGAGGGTTTTTTTACGTCCGATGCGGTCGCCGATGTGGGCGAAAAGTACCCCACCAATGGGGCGAATAAAGAAGGTTAATGAGAAAGAGAGATAAGAGAGGATGAGTCCGATCACCGGATCGACCATCGGGAAAAAGATCTTATTGAAGACCAGCGCGGCCGCCGTACCGTAGAGAAAATAGTCAAACCATTCAATGGCGCTCCCGGTAAGGCTGGCGATTAACACCTTTTTATTTTTACGTAACACCGTCGTCTTACTTTCATGTTCTGTCATGACCTGAAACCCCGCCACGTTGATGATGAGAGAGGTGTCACCTGGCGCGCTTCAGGTGCAACCTGTGATGATAAAAAAGGTTGTGAAATTGTTAAGCAACTTAGGGTTGGATGTTGTCTTTGGCAAGCGCAGGGGGGATAAAACTGGTCAGATCACGGCGAAATAAGCAGCGTTGGGTGCTTTTTCATGACGCCTGCACAATACAATGTTTTGTAGAGCTGGAAATCAAAAGCATAATAGGCAGGTGCAACCCGATGATTTTTGGATGTTTCTGGTTATTTCAGAAAAATGATAAATTCGGCGCTTCAACAACGTGAGGAGTTCACCATGGTTCAGCCCCATTTTCCCGTTCTGGCGGATGCCACGCTGGCGGCCTTCAATACTGTCGGTGAATGGCTGGCGCAGGACGACCTGAGCGCGACGAGTCCGCTCCCGGAAGTCGATGCGGTGATTCTGGCCGGAAACGCGGTGATCCCCACCATTGACGCGGCCTGCCGTATTGCCGCCCAGAGAGATGTACCGCTTCTGATCAGCGGCGGCATCGGCCATTCGACCCCCTTTTTATATACCGCCATCGGCAATCATCCGCGTTACCACACCGTACCGGTCACGGGGCGGGCCGAAGCGAGCATTCTTGCCGACATTGCGCGGGCGTTCTGGCAGATCCCCGAGGCGCGTCTGTGGGTTGAGGATCGCTCCACCAACTGCGGTGAAAACGCGCGCTTTAGCTGGAACATGCTGAAACAGCGTCATCGAACGACCGGGCGGGTGCTGGTGGTGCAGGATCCGACGATGCAGCGCCGCACGATGGCGACGTTTGCCCGCGTGTGTCGTGATGAGCCCGTTTCACCGCAGTGGATAAGCCATCCCGGGTTTACGCCGACGCTGCAAAACGGTAACGAGGGCGTGGAATTCAGCGAGGGCCGCACCGGGCTGTGGCCCGTTGACCGTTACCTTTCACTGGTTATGGGGGAGCTGCCGCGCCTGTATGATGACGCCAACGGCTATGGCCCGGCCGGGCGGGATTATATTGCTCACGTTGAATTCCCCGAGGCCGTCACCGCCGCGTGGAAACAGC
This sequence comes from Enterobacter roggenkampii, assembly GCF_001729805.1. Classification (NCBI taxonomy): domain Bacteria; kingdom Pseudomonadati; phylum Pseudomonadota; class Gammaproteobacteria; order Enterobacterales; family Enterobacteriaceae; genus Enterobacter; species Enterobacter roggenkampii. The sequence goes on from NZ_CP017184.1 coordinate 2,164,446, forward strand.
TACAGCAGGATCCTGTTCTGAAGGGCGCACGTAAAATAATTTAGACACGGAACAATCCCCTCGCCCCATTGGGGAGAGGGTGAGGGGGAAAAATCACAGCGCCGCAAACTTATCCAGCGTCCGCACCAGCTGCGTCACAAACCCATACTCGTTGTCATACCAGGCAACGGCTTTCACCAGCTGAAGGTCTCCCGCTTCTGACACCTCCGTCTGCGTGGCGTCAAACACCGAACCATAATGCGAGCCAATCACATCTGACGACACGATCTCTTCATCGGTATACCCGAAGGATTTATTGCCCTGAGTGGCCTTTTTCAGCGCGGCGTTAATCTCCTCAACGGTCACTTTCTTGCCCAGAATGGCCACCAGTTCGGTCACGGAGCCCGTTTTAACCGGCACGCGCTGGGCGTGGCCTTTCAGTTTGCCGCTGAGCGCAGGGATCACCAGACCGATGGCTTTGGCGGCGCCGGTGGTGTGCGGAATGATATTCTCTGCCGCCGCCCGGGAGGCGCGAAGATCTTTCCCGCGCGGGCCATCCACCAGCGCCTGGGTACCGGTATAGGCATGAATGGTGGTCATGGTGCCCACCTTAATTTCAAACGCGTCGTTCAGGGCTTTTGCCAGCGGGGCGAGGCAGTTGGTGGTGCAGGAGGCGACGGAAATAATGGTATCACTGGCGTCAATGGTCTCGTCGTTCACGCTGTAGACGATGGTTTTCATGTCTCCCGCGGGCGCAGAGATCAGCACCTTCTTCGCGCCCGCGTCCAGGTGCGCCCGTGATTTCTCTTCAGACGTATAAAAGCCGGTGCACTCCACAACGATATCCACACCTGCGGTTTTCCACGGAATGTGCTTTGCCTCTTTTTCGGCATAGACCGCGATGGTTTTACCGTCAACGATCAGCGCATCCTCGGTGAAATCCACGCTCCACGGGAAGCCACCGTAGTTGGAATCGTGCCTGAGCAGGTAGGCCAGCACTTTGGGAGAGGTGAGGTCGTTGATGGCGACGACGGTATTACTGTCCTGGGTTTCAAGAAGGCGGCGCAGAACAAGACGTCCGATGCGTCCAAATCCGTTAATGCCAATTTTACTCATGGTGTTCTCCTGTAAACGTGTCGATGTGACAGTTTGAACTCATCCAGGCTTAGACCATCACGGGCAGGGCGGCAATTGAAGATGCTTCATGCGGGAGGATGTATTTGAAAAACCATACAGAAAAGTTAATGAATTTTTAAGGAAAGGAGATTATGTTGGCGCGGTAACTGTTTTTAATCGAGAAATCACATGCGCACTAAATATACAAGCCTGCAAATCGGCATCCACTGGCTGGTGTTTCTGTTAATCATCGTCGCCTACTGCGCCATGGAGTTCAGAGGTTTCTTCCCGCGCACCGCGCGCCCGACGATCAACATGATCCACGTCTCATGCGGGATCAGTATCCTGGTGCTGATGGTGACGCGTCTGCTGGTTCGCCTGAAATTCCGTGCACCACCGATTCAACCGAAGCCAAAAGCGATGGTGACGGGGATGTCTCATCTGGGGCATCTGGTGGTGTATCTGCTGTTTATTGCGCTGCCGCTGATTGGCATTGTGATGATGTATAACCGGGGTAGCGACTGGTTTGCTTTTGGCCTGGCGATGCCGCATGCGGCGGAGTCCAATTTTGACCTGGTAGATATGCTGAAAGAGTGGCACGAGACGCTGGCAAATCTGGGCTATTTTGTGATTGGCCTGCACGCCGCGGCGGCGCTGATGCACCACTATTTCTGGAAAGATAATACCCTGCTGCGCATGATGCCGAAAAAGCGTTCGTAGTCTTTAACGCTTGCCGGGTGGCGGCTATGCCTTACCCGGCCTACGATGCAATTCCAGAATCGTAGGCCGGGAGCGCTACGCGTCACCCGGCTTGTTTTTTAACCCAACAGAGCACGCTCTTCAGCCGTTAACGCCAGCGTCTGCGTTGACCCCGTTTCCGACGACGTCACCGCCGCTTCCAGCACGGCCATCACCGCCAATGCCTCAACAGGGTGGACAGGATTGGCGATTTCCCCGCGTAGCGCATTACGCACGTTGATGTAGTACTGACGCTGATCGCCTTTCGGGGTTGGGATCGTCTGCGATGCGCCGTCAGCGCCAAAGAACACCATGCTGTCGCTGTCTTCGCCCCAGGCCTCACTGCCGGGGATCACCCCGGAGAGCAGCTGCGCTTCCTGCTGATCGATTCTGGCCTTCACCACGCTGCCCTTGTCCCCGTGGACGGCAAAGCGCGCCGTACCGCCCGCCACCAGCATGCTGGCGTGCAGAATCACCTTATGCTCCGGGTAGTTTAAGACCACGTGCGCCCAGTCGTTAATTTCTGCACCGTCGCGCAGCGTCGCGATATTCCCCTGAACCGACTGCGGCAGGCCAAAGAGCTGCAGCGTCTGGTCGATAAGATGAGGACCCAGGTCAAACCATAAGCCACTTCCGGGGACGTTCTGCTCGCGCCAGCGCACGCGCACTTCCGGGCGGAAGCGGTCGATATGCGACTCCAGGTGTTTGACCTTGCCAAGCGTGCCCTGCTCAATAATCTGCTTAATGCCGAGGAAATCGCTGTCCCAGCGGCGGTTGTGGAAGACGGAGAGCAGACGCTGCTTTTCCTCCGCCAGCGCAATCAGGTCGCGGGCTTCCTGCATGTCGAGGGTGAAAGGCTTATCCACCACGACATGCTTGCCGGCGTTCAGAGCCAGCGTCGCCAGCGCGGCGTGCGTGGCGTTGGGGGAGGCAATCACCACCAGGTCAACATCAGGATGCTGAATAGCCTCTTCAGGGGTGGCGACCACCTCTACGTCCGGCAGATCGCGTTTAACCTTCTCTTCATCACGAGAAGAGACCACGGCCAGCTTAAGCCCGTCCACAGACTGGATTAACGGGGCATGGAAGGTTTTGCCCACAAATCCATACCCGATCAGCGCAATGTTAATTGTTCGAACTGTACTCATGAACTTCTCCACGTTAATTCGCGCACACCGTGACCTGCAATGCGCCAGGGTCCCCAAGCTCAGGCCAGGGACGATCTAAAAAGAGTTGTTGAATGTTGGATAACCCGGAAACCAGATACGGCTCGCAGCGGTTGACCTTCAGGTGGTCGGCAACAATCCAGTGCGCATGGCTCGCGTCAAGCATCGCGCGCTTAACCTCGGCATCCGCTTCTTTACCGGCGCTCAAACCGAGTTCGGCATGAATGGCGCACGCCCCGAGGATGGCGATATCTGCCCGATAACGGGACAGCAACGACAACGTGGCGCTTCCGGCAAACAGGCGCTGCTGGTGGTCCCATTTCCCCCGAGCAGGATCAGTTCAACGTCTTCCCGGTCGCTAAAATGCTGGGTGATATCCAGCGACGTGGTTATGACGGTGAGCGGCCCGCGAAGAAAGGAGGCGACAGCCATTACCGTGCTGCCCGCATCCAGAAACAGGGTAGAACCCGCAGGGACCTGCTGGGCGACCTGTTTTCCGAGGCGCTGTTTGGTTTCCGGCAGCAGCGTATTGCGGCCCTGACGGTTCATGGCGGAAAGATTCAGCGCGATGGCTCCGCCGTGGTTCTTCTGCGCCAGGCCCTGGTTCTCCAGGTCGGTCAGATCCCGACGGATGGTATCGGCTGAAACCTGCAGCTTTTCTGCCAGTTCGGTGATGCTGGCCTGGCCTTGCTCGCTCAGGATATCCAGAACGTGGCGCTGTCGTGCAGTTTTGTGCATCGGTTACATTCCTGCAAAATATCGCAATAGTTTGCATAATACAGCATTTTAACGCAGAGAGAAGGGCAACGTGGTTTTGATGTCGCGGAGTGAGGTGATGATTCAGATGCGTGATTATTAAAATTTTATTAAACAGGTATAAGCAAGCCGTTTTGAATGTTAATCATAATGTTATTGTTATGTTTTATTTAACGGTTTGGATTATGTAACCAGTACAACACCATTGTCTGGAGTTAAGTTTCGACAAAATAGATATTCATAGCTATTAATTTCTTTAATTAGTTTTTTAATAGCGATAAATCCCAATTCATCCTGTTTGGCTACTTAAATTGACACTTCTTTGAAAATCTTTGTGTCTGACCCGCGCGGAAATTAACGCAAAAATGTGCAGGGAGCAAATTAAGAATTTTCCTTAAATAACAGACGGTTTATATGTTTCATCTGAAAGGTCATTTTAAGAGTTTTGTCCAGAAACCCCATCTTTTTTCTTAATTGTAACACCACATTAACATTGTGGGTGTAGTGGCCTATAACACATTTTGTTATGCTGCTAACCACTTTAGGAAATAAGTAAATTCTTAATTAAATAAGACGCAGGCAGATCTCATCTCCAGGGGGAAATGGGTATGGGGAGTTTTACCTAAAATTCGGCAAGGATGCTAAAAAAGATATTTGTCTAATTATCTATACCTCTTTTTGGGTAATTGCTTCAGTGTCACTCAGAGTCAGGGAGATAAAATGACGATATTACGAAAGCCAATGTTACGCCGATTTACAGCAGCGCTGGCATTCATTTCATTAGCCATAAATACGGCGTACGCCAATAGTAATCAGGTGGGTATTGCCCCGGTTGCCAGGACCACCTTAAAAGAAAGTATTCTTTTTGCTATCGATCGCGATCCGTCTATTAGTCAGCAGGCCGCGCAGCTCGGTATTGGTCAGGCACAAATAGATGAAGCGCGCAGCGGCTGGATGCCGCAAATATCGCTGAACGGGAGCACGGGCCATAGCCAGACCACCGATTCCAGCGGGTCGCTGAAGAATTCAGCCGCCTGGGGACTGAGCCTGACGCAGCTGATCTATGATTTTGGCAAGACCAATAACAGCATCAGCCAGTCTTCCGCCCAGCGCGATAGCTATCGCTACCAGCTGATGAGCACGCTCTCTGACGTAGCGGAAAAAACGGCGCTGAGCTATGTCGAGGTCAAACGCTATGCCGATCTGCTGCAGGCAGCAAAGGAGAACGTTCAGGCGCTGAAAAATGTTGAGCAGCTGGCAAAGCTGCGCGCCGACGCGGGCGTGAGTTCGACCTCCGATGAGCTCCAGACCCGCACGCGTATTGCCGGTATGCAGGCAACGGTCGCGCAGTATCAGGCCGCCTTAAACAGCGCCCGCGCAAGGCTTGCGGTATTAACCGGCATGCAGGCAGAAAACTATTCGCCTGTACCCGCAAACCTCGCGGTTGAACCTGATTCGCTCAACCGCATTGATTATTCGCTGATACCGGCGGTCATGGCCGCGCAAAACATGGAGCGCTCTGCCCAGTATGGCGTGGAGACGGCGAAGTCCCAGCACTGGCCGACCCTCAGCCTGAAGGGCGGACGTACCCGTTACGAGTCGGACAACCGTTCGTACTGGGACGACCAGATCCAACTCAACATTGACGCACCGCTTTATCAGGGCGGCGCGGTCTCTGCACGCGTGCGGCAGGCTGAAGGCGCGCGGGCGATGGCCTCCTCTCAGGTCGATCAGGCGCGTTTCGACGTCCTGCAAAAAGCCTCCGTCGCGCAGGCGGACTGGACCGGCGCGCGGGGAAGAATGGAGGCCGGGAAACAGCAGCTGGAAAATGCGCTGCGCGCCCGTGATGTTTATAAAAATGAGTACACCCTGAGCAAGCGGAGCATTAACGATCTGCTCAGCGTTGAGCAGGATGTCTGGCAGGCCACCTCGGCGAAAATAATCGCTGAGTATGATGGCTGGAGTTCAGCAATTAATTATGCTTCCGCGGTTGATAATTTAATGCCGCTTATTGGAATAGAGAAAAACGCTGCCGCAAAACTACCCGATTTGAGTTAAAAAAAGACGCGCATTGTCGCGCAAAATAAGTCTGAAAATAATGGGTGTTTTTTCCCAGGGATAGCTACATCCGTCTGGTGGACATATCCACAGGAATCCGCACACCTGCAAGGAGAGAAATATGAGTAACATAAAGGTTGTTGATGTCATCATTCGCAAAACGGCGGAGAAAACGAAATTAACCGGCGAAGGAAATTTGTCGGTCTCTATTTCCTCCCCGAGCGTGATTGAAATCCAGGGTTCTGCTCAGGATGTGGTGCGATATGTCCGCCAGGGTAAAGATCTCCTCATTTATATGAAAGATGGCAGCGTGATTCGCTGCAATAACTATTTTGTTGAAGATCCTGAGACGCACAACCAGTCAGAGCTGGTGTTCAACGATCGTCAGGAACTGACGCATATTTCTTTTGCCGATACCGGGGAAGCGTCAGGCGTTGCGGTGACCGAGCTAACCGCGCAGGCCACACCGATTAGCAGCATTCAACCTTTCCTCGAGCAGGGAAGCGTCTTAAGCGACGCCCCGTGGGGCTGGATTGCGGGAGCTGCATTAGGCGGCGGTGCCATCGGGGCGCTGCTGGCAAACGGCGGCGACGGCGAGACTAAAACAAAAGTTATTGATAATACGAAAGAGGTGGAAAGCGCCACGCCAACCTTCCTGCTGTCGGATAAAGCGGGCGACAAGCAGGGCGTGCTGACAGCAAACGCGATCACGGACGACAACACGCCAACCTTTAGCGGTACCGGTCAGCCGGGCGCGACCATCCAGATTAAAGACAGCAGCGGCAGCACCATCGCCAGCGCCATGGTCGGTAAAGAGGGCACCTGGACGGTAAAATTACCGACCCAGACGGACGGGGAACACACCTGGTCGGTGGTGCAGATCGACGGCAGTAAAACCACCGATGCGGGCAACATTACCGTAACGGTCTCGACCGCCGAGGCTGCCATTACGCTGGCTACCACGGCGGGCGACAACGTGCTTAACGCCAGCGAGCAATCCGCGGGCTTTACGCTCTCCGGTGCCAGCAAGAATCTGGCGCAGGGTACCGCACTCATCGTGACGCTGAACGGTAAAACCTATACGACGGAAGTGGGGGCTGACGGGACGTGGAGTGTTAACGTGCCCGCGGCCGACGCGCAGGCGTTGGGCGATGGCACCTGGACGGTCAACGTCAGCGGCAAAGACGCGGCGGGTAACACCGTGAGCGGCAGCCAGACAATCGGCGTGGATAGCGTCGCGCCAACCCTCTCTGTCGATACCCTCGCGCAGGACAACATCATTAATGCCGCCGAGCACAGCCAGCCGCTGACGCTGACCGGCAAAACGACTGCGGAAGCCGGTCAGATCGTCACGGTCACGCTGAACGGTAAAAACTACAACGCCACGGTGGGCAGCGACGGTACCTGGTCCGTCACGCTTGCTGCGGACGACGTGCAGGCGCTCAACGAGGGTAATCACCCCCTGACGGTGAACGTCAGCGACAAAGCGGGCAACGGTTCGTCTGTCACCGCAGATTTCACGGTGGATACCAGCGCGCCGGTGGTCACCATCAATACCGTGGCGGGCGACGACATACTGAACACCAGCGAACAGGGCCAGGCGCAGATTATTTCCGGGCAGACGAGCGGCGCGTCGGCAGGCGATGTGGTCACCGTGACCGTTGGCGGCCAGTCCTTCACCGGCGTGGTGCTGGCGGACGGCAGCTGGAGCGTCGGCGTTCCGGCATCCGTGCTGGGCGCGCTGGGTGAAGGCAACCACACGATTTCAGTATCCGTGACCGACGCGGCAGGCAACACCGGCAGCGCCACGCACGGCATTACGCTGAGCGGCAATCCGCCAGAATTTACGATTGACGCCATTAGCCAGGACAACGTGCTGAATGCCCAGGAGGCGATGCAGCCGCTGAGCCTGACCGGTACCAGCAACCTGCCTGACGGCAGCGCTATTACCGTGACGCTGAACAACGTCAGCTATCAGGCCACCGTTGAAAACGGCATCTGGGCGGTCCAGGTGCCGGTTTCCGACGTGCTGAATCTGGCGAACACCCTCTACACCGTCAGCGTCAGCGGCACTGACAGCGTGGGTAACAGCGGCTCTGCCGGGGCGACGCTGCTGGTGGATACCGTGCTGCCGCAGGTGATCATCAACACCTTTGCGGGCGACAACCTGGTCAATAACGCCGAAGCGGGTGTCGATCAAACCCTCAGCGGTCGCGTTACCGGCGCGGCGGCGGGCGATACCGTTTCTGTCACCGTGGGCGGCAAGAGCTACACCGCCACGGTGGGCAGCGATCTGACCTGGAGCGTGAAAATCCCGTCAGCGGATCTTAAGGCGTTCGGCGACGGCGATTTAACCTTCACCGCGTCGGTGACCAATTCGCACGGCAATACCGGCACCGGCGAGCGCGATATCAACATCAACGCACAGCTGCCGGGCCTGCGCGTGAACACCATTTCCGGCGATGACGTGATCAACGCCATCGAACAGCAGCAGGATCTGACCGTCACCGGCGCCAGCACCCACCTGGCCGCGGGCACGCCGATCGTCGTCACCATTAACAACGTCGAATATAACGCCGTGGTTACCGCCAGCGGCGGCTGGAGCATTGGCGTTCCTGCTGCGGACCTGCAGGCCTGGACCGCGGGAGAGGTGACGGTTAGCGTCAGCGCAAAAGATGCCTGGGGCAATACCGTTGCGGCTGAACACCCGATTGAACTCGATCTCAACGCCGTGGCGGTCACCATTGATACCGTCTCCGGCGATGACCTGCTGAATGCGGCAGAAAAAGGTGCCGATTTAACTCTCTCCGGCCAGACGCAGGGCGTGGAGGCGGGGCAGACCGTGGTGGTGAAATTCGCCGACCAGACCTTTACCGCCCAGGTGCAGCAGGATGGCTCCTGGAGCCTGACCGTGCCCGCCAGCGCCATGGAAACCCTGATCGACGGGCGGGCGCAGGTGAGCGTCAGCGTCACGAACGTCAACGGTAACAGTGCCGACGCGTCGCGCGTGGTCACGGTGGATACGCTGCCGCCGGCGATTACCCTCGATAACCTCACCAGCGATAACATCATCAATGCGGCTGAGGCGCAGCAGGATTTAGCCTTAAGCGGCACCAGTACTGCGGAACCGGGCCAGACGGTCACCGTGACGCTGAACGGCAAAACGTATCAGACCACGGTTCAGGCGGACGGAACCTGGCAGCTGATCGTACCGGCGGCTGACGTCGGTGCCCTCAACGATGGCATCGTGACCGTGACGGCCACCGTAAGCGACGTGGCGGGTAACAGCAGCAGCGCCGACCGCGTTGGGCTGGTGGACGCCACCGTGCCGCAGGTGACCATTAACGACTTTGTCACCGACACCAATACCGTTAACCAGCTCGCCCATGCACAGGCGCAGATCCTGAGCGGCTCCGTCACCGGGGCGGCAGCGGGCGATCGGGTGACTATCACTATTAACAGCGTCGATTACACCACCGTGGTGGATGCGGCGGGCAACTGGAGCCTTGGCCTGCCGGCGTCTGTCGTACAGGGGCTGGCGGACGGTACCTGGACCATCGACGTCTCCGTGACCGACCGATCCGGCAATACCGGAAGCAGTTCACTGGATGTGGTGGTGAATACCGTGACGCCTGTCATCGGTATCAACACGCTGGCGGCGGACGACGTGATCAACGCGGCAGAGAAAGGCGAAGATCTGCAGATTTCCGGCACCAGCAACCAGCCGGAAGGCACGACCATTACGGTGACCCTGAACGGCATTCACTACACGGCTACCGCTGACGCCAGCGGAAACTGGAGCGTAACCGTTCCGGCGGCAAACGTCTCGGCGCTGGGCGAAGCGAATTACACCGTGACGGCGAACGTCACCGATAGCGTCGGCAACAGCGCCTCAACCTCGCACGATGTGCTGGTGGACAGCTCGCTGCCGGTGGTAACGATCGACACGCTGGCGGGCGACAATATCGTTAACGCGGCGGAAGTGGCGGCAGGGCAACCCCTGACCGGTAAGGTGACAAATGCGGCGCCAGGTGACACTGTCACGATTTCCCTGGGCGGCCAGACCTTTACTGCCACCGTGCAGGACGATCTCACCTGGAGCCTGCCGTTAACCCAGAGCCAGTTGACCGCGCTGGGCAACGGCGATCTCACCGTATCGGCCAGCGTCACCAACGCGCACGGCAATACCGGTTCTTCTTCGCTCGACTTCACCATCGACGCCCAGCTTCCGGGGCTGCGTATTGATACGGTCGCAGGCGACGACGTGATCAACGTGATTGAGCACGCTCAGAACCTGATTGTGTCCGGCACCAGCACCGATCTGGCGGCGGGCAGCGCCGTCACCGTGACCATCAACGGAAAAGCGTATTCCGCAACGGTGCTGGCGGACGGCTCCTGGCAGGCCGCGGTACCGGCGGCTGACGTGTCCCAGTGGGCAGATGGCTCGCTGGATATCAAGGCAAGCGCGCAGGATGCCTCCGGCAACCCGGTGGCTATCGGGACCGTCGTGGACGTCGATCTCGCGCCGGTTGCCATCACCATCAGCAGCGTGACCGACGACAACGTCCTTAACGCGGCGGAAAAAGGCCAGGATCTGGTGCTGTCCGGCACGTCATCTAACGTTGAAGCGGGCCAGACCGTCACCATTATCTTCGCAGGAAAAACGTACACCACGACGGTGGATGCCAACGGCGACTGGACCTGGACCGTTCCGGCTGCCGATCTGAGCGGCCTGAAAGACGGCGACGCCAGCGTGCAGGTCAGCGTCACCAACGTGAACGGCAACGCCGCGTCTTCGGCGCAGGCATTCAGCGTCGACACCACCGCGCCGACGGTGACCATCAACACCATCAGCGGCGATAACATGCTGAATGCGGCAGAGGCGGCGCAGGATCTGACCCTGAGCGGGACCTCTACTGCCGAAGCGGGCCAGACGGTCACCGTGACCTTCAACGGCAATCAGTACACTGCGCAGGTGCAGGCGGACGGCAGCTGGACGCTCGACGTGCCTGCGGCCGATCTCGCGGGTATCACCGACGGCGGCGTCGCGGTCACGGCGACCGTGTCCGATAAAGCAGGTAACCCGGCCAGCGCGGGCTCCTCGGTGCTGGTGGACACCACCGTACCGCAGATTAGCTTCAACGTCGTCGCGGGCGACGACATCGTGAATATTGCCGAGCACGGCCAGGCGCTGATCGTCTCCGGTAAGGTGACGGGCGCGCAGGCGGGCGACGTGATTACCGTGACCCTGAACGGTAAAGATTACACCGCCATGCTGGACGCGTCCGGCAGCTGGAGCGTGGGCGTTCCGGCGGCGGACGTGGGCGCGCTGGTCAACGGCGACCAGACGATCTCCGCGACCCTCACCGACAAAGCCGGTAACAGCACCACTGCGACGCACGAATTTGACGTCTCCCTGACCGCGCCGGTGGTCGCCATCAATACCCTGGCGGCTGACGACGTGATCAATGCGGCCGAGAAAGGCCAGGATCTGCAGGTGTCCGGCACCAGCAACCAGCCGGAAGGAACCGCCATTACGGTGTCCCTGAACGGGATTAACTATACGGCCACCACCGACGCGAGCGGGAACTGGAGCGTGACCGTTCCGGCGGCACACGTCTCGGCGCTGGGCGAAGCGAGCTACAACGTGACGGCGAGCGTAACTGACGCCGCGGGCAACAGCGCGAGCACCGGCCACAGCGTGCTGGTTGACAGCGCGCTGCCGCAGGTCACCATCAATCCGGTCGCGACGGACGACGTGATTAACGCGGCGGAAGTGGCTGCCGGACAGACCCTGAGCGGGAAAGTGAGCGGTGCGGCGAGCGGTGACGCTGTCACTATTACCCTCGGCGGCAATACGTATACCGCGACGGTTCAGGACGATCTGAGCTGGTCGGTCAACGTGCCGTCCTCGGTCTTAACCGCCATCGGTAACGGCGATCTGACGGTGTCAGCCAGCGTCACTAACGGCCACGGCAACACCGGCACCGGCGAGCGCGACATCACCATTGATGCCAACCTGCCGGGCCTGCGCGTCGATACCGTGGCGGGCGACGATGTGATCAATAGCATCGAACACGCTCAAAATCTGATTATCACCGGTTCCAGCGACGGTCTGGCAACGGGCGCGGCGCTGACCGTCACCGTCAACGGCAAAACCTACGCGGCCACCGTACTGGCGGACGGCACCTGGACGGCGGCCATTCCGGCGGCCGACGTCAGCGCGCTCGGCGCGGGCACGGTTACCGTGAAGGTTGAAGGTCATAGCGCGGCGGGCAACCCGGTTTCCATCAGCCATGACGTGAAGGTGGATCTGGCGACAGTCGCCATCAGCATTAACCCGATTGCCTCTGACGACGTGATTAACGCGGCGGAGAAAGGCGCGGACCTGGTGCTGTCCGGCTCCACCACCAACGTGGAAGAAAACCAGACCGTTACCATCACCTTCGGCGGCAAATCGTACACCGCGACGGTGGATGCCGACGGCAACTGGACGGCCACCGTGCCGTCTGCCGACCTCAGCAGCCTGAAGGACGGCGACGCCAGCGTGCAGGTGAGCGTGACCAACGTGAACGGCAACAGCGCGTCGGCGGGCCGCGAGTACAGCGTGGACGCGACCGCGCCGACGGTGTCTATCGAGATCGTCAGCGACAATAACATCATCAATGCGGCCGAGGCGCAGCAGGATCTGGTCGTTAATGGTGTAACCAACGCCGAAGCGGGCCAGACCGTCACCGTGACCCTGAACGGCGTGGACTACACCACCACCGTGCAGGCAAACGGCAGCTGGAGCGTGACCGTGCCGTCCGCGGATCTGAGCGGTATTTCCGACGGGAACTACACCGTCAGCGCCGCCGTATCGGACAAGGCGGGCAACCCCGCCTCCGCGGATCGCGACGTGCTGGTCGATACCACCGTCCCGCAGCTGACCATTCACACCGTGTCCGACGACGACGTGATCAACAGCGCCGAGCACGTGCAGGCATTGATTGTCACGGGCTCCGTGACCGGCGCGGCGGCGGGCGACGTGGTCACCGTCACCCTCAACGGCAAATCGTACACCGCCACCCTGGATGCCTCCGGCAACTGGAGCGTGGGCGTGCCTGCGGCAGACGTTACCGCGCTGGCCGCCGGGGATTACACTATTACCGCGGCGCTGACCGATAAAGCGGGCAACAGCAACAGCGCCACGCACGGTGTGGCGGTGAACCTGACCGCGCCGGGGCTGACCATTGACACCGTTTCCGGTGACGATGTGATCAACAGCACCGAGAAAACCCAGGATCTGACGATCTCCGGTACGGCGTCCGGCCTGGCGGCAGGCGCGGTAGTGACCGTGATGCTGAACGGCAAAGCGTACAGTGCGCAGGTGGACGATAACGGAAAATGGACCACCACCGTTCCGGCGAGCGAAGTCGGTCAGCTGGGCGAGGCACTTTATACCGTCACCGCGTCAGCCACGGACAGCGTCGGCAACAGCACCAGCGCGTCGCACACGGTAAACGTGGAGTCCGTTCTGCCGGGCGTGATTATCAACACCATTGCGGGTGACGACGTGATTAACGCCGCCGAGCTGGCTGCCGGCCAGACCATCAGCGGTAAGGTGGTGAATGCCGAGGCGGGCAACACCGTGACCGTGACCATTGGCGGCAACCGCTACACCGCAACGGTGCAGAGCGATCTGACCTGGTCCGTTAACGTGCCGGAATCCGTTCTGACCGCGCTGGGCAACGGCGATTTGACGGTGACCGCCAGCGTGACCAACGGTGTCGGCAACAGCGGATCCGCTGAGCGCGATATCACGATCGACGCTAACCTGCCGGGCCTGCGCGTGGATACCGTGGCGGGCGACGACGTGATCAACAGCATCGAGCACGGGCAGAATCTGATTGTGACCGGATCCAGCGATGGCCTGGCCGCAGGTACCACCTTGACCGTCACCGTAAACGGCAAAACCTACCCGGCCACCGTGCTGGCCGACGGCACCTGGCGTGCGGCCATCCCGGCTGCGGATGTGGGTGCCCTGGCAGCAGGTACGGTCACCGTGACCGTTGCAGGCCAGAGCAGCGCCGGTAACCCGGTTTCCATCAGCCACGATGTGACGGTAGATCTGGCGACCGTTGCCATCAGCATCGATGCGATTGCTTCAGACGACGTGATTAACGCCGCCGAGAAGGGCGCGGATCTGGTGCTCTCCGGGGCGACCTCGAACGTTGAGGAAAACCAGACCGTTACCATCACCTTCGGCGGCAAGAGCTACACCGCGACCGTCGGCGCCGACGGCAAATGGACGGCCACGGTGCCAGCCGCCGACCTGGCGGGTCTGAAAGACGGCGACGCCAGCGTGCAGGTGAGCGTCACCAACGTGAACGGCAACAGCGCCTCGGCGGGACGTGAGTACAGCGTGGATGCCACCGCGCCGACCGTCACGATTAACACCCTGGCGACGGATGATATTCTGAACGCCGCCGAAGCGAAGAGCGATCTGACCGTGTCCGGTACCAGCACCGCCGAAGCGGGCCAGACGGTCACCGTATCGCTGAACGGCAAAGACTACACCACCACCGTCAGCGCAGACGGCAGCTGGACGCTGAACGTTCCGGCGGCCGATCTGGCAGGATTAACCGACGGCAGCGTCACCGTGACCGCATCGGTCAGCGACAAGGCGGGTAACCCGGCGTCCGTGGACCACAACCTGACGGTGGATGTGACCGTTCCTGCGGTCACTATCAACACCATCGCGGGTGACGATGTGATTAACGTGGCTGAACACAGTCAGGCACACGTTATCAGCGGCACCGCCACCGGCGCGGCCGCGGGCGATAAGGTGACCGTCACCATCGGCGGCCAGACCTACACCACCGTGCTGGACGCGGCGGGGAACTGGAGCGTGGGCGTACCGGCCAGCGTCATTTCCGGCCTCAGCGACGGCACAGTGACCGTGACTGCGTCCGTCACCGACGCGGCGGGCAACACCGGCACCGGCAGCCATAACGTGACCGTCGATACCGGTCTGCCATCGGTCAGCTTCAACGCCATCAGCGGTGACAACGTGCTGAACGCGGTGGAAAAAGGTCAGGATCTGCGCGTGAGCGGCACCAGCGCCAACCTGGCGGAAGGCACCGTGGTGACCGTGACCCTGAACGGCAAAAACTACACGGCGACGACCGCGGCAGACGGCACCTGGAGCCTGACGGTTCCGGCGGCGGATCTGGCCGGTCTGGGTCAGGCCAACTACACCCTGAACGCGACCGCCACCAACGGCGTGGGCAACAGCGTGAGCAACACCGCGAACCTGCTGGTAGACACCGCGCTGCCAACGGTCACCATTAACACCGTGGCGGGCGATAACGTCATTAATGCGGCGGAAGTGGCCGCAGGCCAGAGCCTCAGCGGCAAGGTCGCGAACGCGGAGGCGGGCAATACCGTGACCGTGACCATTGGCGGCAACAGCTACACCGCAACGGTGCAGAACGATCTGACCTGGTCTGTCAACGTGCCGTCTGACGTGCTGACGGCGCTGGGTAACGGCAGCCTGAGCGTGACGGCGACCGTTACCAACGGCCACGGTAACACCGGGACCGGCGAGCGCGAGATCGCGATCGACGCTAACCTGCCGGGCCTGCGCGTCGATACCGTGGCGGGCGACAACGTGGTCAACAGCATTGAGCATGCGCAGAACCTCATTGTCACCGGCTCCAGCGACGGGCTGGCACCGGGCACGGCGCTGACCGTCACCATCAACGGCAAAGACTATGCGGCCACGGTGCTGGCGGACGGCAGCTGGAGCGCGGCTGTTCCATCAGCGGACGTGAGCACGTGGCCGGAAGGCACCGTCAAAATCAGCGTTACCGGCGACAGTTCAGCGGGTAACCCGATTACTATCAGCCACGATGTGACGGTAGATCTGGCGACCGTTGCCATCAGCATCAATCCGATTGCGACCGACGACGTGATCAACGCGGCGGAGAAGGGCGCGGATCTGGTACTGTCCGGTGCGACCATCAACGTGGAAGCCGGGCAGACCGTGACCATCAGCCTGAACGGCAAAATCTATAGTGCGACAGTGGACGACAGCGGCAACTGGACCTGGACCGTACCGTCTGCGGATCTGGCTGGCCTGAAGGACGGCGATGCCAGCGTGCAGGTGAGCGTCACCAACGTGAACGGCAACAGCGCTTCGGCGGGACGTGAGTACAGCGTGGATGCCACCGCGCCGACCGTCACGATCAACACCCTGGCGACGGACGACATTCTGAATGCCGCCGAAGCGAAGAGCGATCTGACCGTGTCCGGCAGCAGCTCTGCCGAAGCGGGCCAGACGGTCACCGTGTCGCTGAACGGCAAAGACTACACCACCACCGTCAGCGCGGACGGCAGCTGGACGCTGAACGTTCCGGCGTCCGATGTTGCGGCCCTGACGGACGGCAGCGTGACCGTTACCGCATCGGTCAGCGACAAGGCGGGCAACCCGGCGTCCGTTGATCACAACCTGACGGTGGACGCCACCGTTCCGGCGGTGACCATCAACACCGTGGCGGGCGACGATGTCATTAACCTCGCAGAACACAGCCAGGCGCACATCATCAGCGGCACCGCCACCGGCGCGGCAGCGGGCGATAAGGTGACCGTCACCATCGGCGGTCAGACGTACACCACCGTGCTGGACGCGGCGGGGAACTGGAGCGTGGGCGTACCGGCAAGCGTGATTTCCGGCCTCAGCGACGGCAGCGTGACCGTCACGGCATCGGTTACCGACGCGGCGGGCAATACCGGCACCGGCACGCATAACGTGACCGTCGATACCGGTCTGCCTTCGGTCAGCTTCAACGCCATCAGCGATGACAACGTGCTGAACGCGGTAGAGAAGGGTCAGGATCTGCGCGTCAGCGGCACCAGCGCCAATCTGGCAGAAGGCACCGTGGTGGCCGTGACCCTCAACGGCAAAAACTACACGGCCACGACGGCGGCAGACGGTACCTGGAGCCTGACCGTTCCGGCAGCGGATCTGGCGGGTCTGGGCGAAGCGAATTACACCCTGAGCGCGAGCGCCACCAACGGCGTGGGCAACAGCGTGAGCAACACCGCGAACCTGCTGGTGGATACCGCGCTGCCAACCGTCACCATCAACACCGTGGCGGGCGATAACGTCATCAACGCGGCGGAAGTGGCCGCGGGCCAGACCCTCAGCGGCAAGGTCGCGAACGCGGAGGCGGGTAATACCGTCACTGTGACCATTGGCGGCAACACCTACACCGCAACAGTGCAGAGCGATCTGACCTGGTCCGTGAACGTGCCGGAAACCGTCCTGACGGCGCTGGGCAACGGCGACCTGACGGTGTCTGCGACTGTGACCAACGGCCACGGCAACACGGGAACGGGCGAGCGCGAAGTCGTTATAGACGCCAGCCTGCCGGGCCTGCGCGTCGATACGGTAGCGGGCGACGATGCGATCAACAGCATCGAACATACTCAAAACCTGATCGTCTCCGGCACCAGCGACGGGCTGGCGGCAGGCACAACGCTCACCGTGACCGTCAATGGCAAAACCTATGCGGCCTCCGTGCTGGCAGACGGCTCCTGGAGCGCGGCGATCCCGGCGGCAGACGTCGCGGCCTTCGCAGCAGGTACGGTCACCGTGACCGTTGCAGGCCAGAGCGCGGCGGGCAACCCGGTGACCATCAGCCATGACGTGACCGTCGATCTGGCGGCGGTGGCTATCAGCATCGATGCGATTGCCACCGACGACGTGATTAACGCGGCGGAGAAGGGCGTGGATCTGGTGCTCTCCGGCAGCACGTCGAACGTGGAGGAAAACCAGACCGTTACCGTTACCTTCGGCGGCAAGACGTACACCGCGAAGGTGGATGCTGACGGTCACTGGACGGCCACCGTGCCTTCCGCCGATCTCGCGGGCCTGAAGGACGGTGACGCCAGCGTGCAGGTGAGCGTCACCAACGCGCACGGCAACAGCGCCTCGGCGGGCCGCGAATACAGCGTGGACGCGACTGCGCCAGCCGTGACCATTGATACGGTCGCAGGCGATAACGTGATTAACGGCAGCGAAGCGGCTGCGGGCGTGGCTATCTCCGGCACCACCACGGCGGAAGCCGGGCAGACGGTCACCGTGACGCTGGGCGGGAAGAGCTATACCGCCCAGGTGCAGCAGGGCGGCGTCTGGAGCGTGAACGTGCCGGGCAGCGATCTGACCGCACTGGCGGATAGCGGCTACACCGTGCAGGTGAGCGTGAGCGACGCCGCGGGGAACCCGGGCAGCGCGGGTAAGACGATTACGCTTGATACCACGCCGCCGACCGTCAGCTTTAACGTGGTGGCGGGCGATGACGTCATTAACAGCGTGGAGCACGGCCAGGCGCAGATCGTCAGCGGGTCGGCAACCGGCGCGAACGTCGGTGATAAAGTGGTTATCACCCTCGGTTCGCACCAGTACACCACCACCGTTGACGCCAGCGGCAACTGGAGCGTGGGCGTTCCGGCCAGCGTGATTTCCGCGCTGACCGACGGCACCGTGACCCTCAGCGCGACCATTACCGACAGCGCGGGTAACAGCAGCACCCAGACCCATGACGTGGTGGTCAACACCGCCTCCGTGGCGCTGACGGTGAACACCGTTAGCGGTGACGACGTCATCAACGCGGCTGAAGCCGGTTCGTCACTGGTGATTAACGGTTCCAGCGCGCAGTTCGCCAGCGGGACCCAGGTCACCGTGACCCTGAACGGCAAGACCTATACGGCTACGATCCAGAGCGACGGCACCTGGACGACCACCGTACCGGCCGCCGACGTGGGTGCTCTGGCCGATGGCGCACGCTATCAGGTATCGGTGTCGGCACAGGACAGCGCGGGCAACAGCGCGTCGGCAACGCACGGCATCAGCGTGGATACCACTGCGCCGGTGGTGAGCATCGGGACGCTGTCGGTTGACGATATGCTGAACGCCGCGGAAGCGCAGCAGCCGCTGACCGTGCACGGATCTTCCAGCGCGGAGGCGGGGCAGACCGTTACCGTGACGCTGGGAGGAAAAACCTACACTGCGCTTGTCGGCAGCGACGGCACCTGGACGCTTGACGTGCCGGCAGCCGACCTGGCCGCCCTGAGCCAGGGCGCGCTGACGGTCACCGCCTCGGTCAACGACAAAGCCGGTAACAGCGGCCAGACCACGCACACCTTAACGGTGGATACCGTCGCGCCAACCGTGACCATCAGCACCGTGGCCGATGACGATATCGTCAACAACGCGGAGCAGCTGGCGGGCCAGACCATCCGCGGCACCACCACGGCGGAACAGGGCCAGACGGTGACCGTCTCCTTCAACGGGCACAGCTATCAGGCGACCGTCGGGGCGGACGGATCGTGGTCGGTCTTCGTACCGGGCCGTGATTTCCTCGGCCTGAGCGACGGGGAGTACACCATCACCGCGTCGGTAAGCGACAGGGCGGGCAACCCGGGCAGCGCAACGCACGACGTGACGCTGAACGGCGATGTCCCAACCATCACCATTAACACCTTTGCGCAGGACGACATCGTCAACGCCGCCGAGCACGGCACGCCGCTGGTCGTCAGCGGTACTACCGACGCCCCGGCGGGCCAGACGGTGACCCTCACGCTGAACGGTAAAACCTATGCGGCTACCGTCCAGAATGACGGCACCTGGAGCTACACGGTCAGCAGCGCTGACGTGGCCGCGCTGGCAGACGGCGGTTCTTACGTGATTAACGCCCAGGTGAGCAACACCATCGGCAACAGCGCCAGCGATAACCATACCGTCACGGTGGATCTCACCGCGCCGTCGATGGGGATCAGCATTGATTCGCTGCAAAACGATACCGGCCTGAGCGCAACGGATTTCATCACTAACGACAGCCAGGTCGTCGTCAACGGCTCGCTGACCGCGCAGCTCGGCAATAACGAGAAGGCGCAGATCAGCCTCGACGGCGGCGTCACCTGGATCGACCTGACCGTGACCGGCACCACCTGGCGCTACGCCGATGGCCGCACCCTGACGGACGGGACGTATCAGTACCAGGTCCGCGTGATTGATAACGCGGGCAACGTGGGGGCCACGGACAGCCAGGACGTGGTGATTGACCTGACGAAGCCTGCGGCAACCACCATTACCGTGGATTCCATTACGCAGGATACCGGCCTGTCCGGCAGCGACTTTATCACCAGCGACAACCAGATCAGCCTGAAAGGGACGCTCGGTGCGGCGCTGGGCAGCGGCGACCACGCGCAGATCAGCCTTGACGGCGGCGTCACCTGGATCGACGTCAGCGTCAGCGGCCTGAGCTGGACGTACGTCGATGGGCGCACGCTGGCCGACGGGGATTACAACTACCAGCTGCGCGTGATTGACGATGCGGGCAACATCAGCGCCACCGCCTCTCAGGTGGTGACCATTGATACGGTTGCACCGGACGCCAGCAAAACGATCGCCATCGACAGCATCAGCGACGATACCGGCCTGAGCAGCAGCGACTTTATCACTCGCGACACGTCCCTGACGCTGCACGGCTCGCTCGGCGCGACGCTGGCCGACGGCGAATACGCCCAGATCAGCCTCGACGGCGGCGTCACCTGGCAGAACGTGATCGTCACCGGCAGCAGCTGGTACTACGTCGATAGCCGCACGCTGGGTAACCAGACCTATGACTATTACGTCCGCGTGGTGGATGCCGCCGGTAACGTGGGAGCCAGCGCCCATCAGCAGGTGACCGTCGATACGATTGCTCCGGATTCGGCGATCACGGTGTCGGTGGATAACATCACCGTGGATACCGGCTTCGACAATAACGACTTCCTGACCAGTTCGACCTCGTACACCCTGCACGGAACGCTCGGCGCTGAACTCGGCGCGGGCGAGTACGTGCAGGTGAGCATGGACGGCGGCACGACCTGGGTGTACGCCACCGTCAGCGGCACCCAGTGGAGCTACAGCGATACGCGTGCCCTGACCGACGGCAGCCATAACTATCAGGTGCGGGTTGTCGACCAGGCGGGGAACGTCGGGGCCACCACCTCGCAGGCGGTGACGGTGGATACCCAGGCGCCGCAGTACGGCGTTACCATCGACAGCATCAGCGACGATACCGGCCAGTCCGGGAGTGATTTCATCACCATGGACACCACGCTGACGATCAACGGTTCGCTGGGCAGCGCGCTGGCAAGCGACGAGCGCGTGCAGATCAGCCTGGACGGCGGGAATACCTGGCTTGATACCACGGTCACCAACCAGCGCTGGAGCTACACCGATACTCGCGATCTGCCTGACGGGGACTACACCTACCAGGTGCGGATTATCGACCAGGCGGGCAACGTGGGTTCCACCGCGTCTCAGGTCGTCACGGTAGACACCACGCCGCCGACCACGGTCGGTACGGTCGTGAGCTATACCGACGGCGAAGGCGAGCGCCAGGGCACCTTTGGCAGCGCGGTGGCCACGGACGAT
Organism: Enterobacter roggenkampii; assembly: GCF_001729805.1. Lineage (NCBI taxonomy): Bacteria > Pseudomonadati > Pseudomonadota > Gammaproteobacteria > Enterobacterales > Enterobacteriaceae > Enterobacter > Enterobacter roggenkampii. The sequence goes on from NZ_CP017184.1 coordinate 2,185,728, forward strand.
AACTCGCCGCTGATCAACGGGACGCTGAACCGCGCCCCGGACGACGGCGAGATCGTGCAGCTTTACCGTGACGGGGTTCTGCTCGGCCAGGTGACCATGAACGGCAGCGCAAGCTGGTCCTTCCAGGACAACGGCCTGAGCGACGGGAATCACACCTACATCGTGCGCGTCACCGACAGGGCCGGAAACTTCACGGAATCGGACGGCTTTGTGCTGAACGTCGATACCAGCATCCCGACCACCACGGCGGCGATTACCGCGCAGACCACGTCGGATACCACCCCGATTGTCAGCGGTACCGTCTCCGCTGACCTGGTGAACGGTGAATACCTGGTGGTGACGGTGAACGGCAAAACCTACACCTCCCAGACGGGCGGTGCGGTGGTGGTCGACCCGGCTCACAACACCTGGTATCTGCAGATCCCGGACGGCGATGCGCTGAGCGTGGCGAGCTACAGCGTGACCGCGCAGGTGAAGAGCAGCGCGGGTAACGGCAACACCACCGGTACGGCGACCGGCAGCCTGGTGATTGATACCACCTCGGTGAACACCGACTGGGCAACCGCGGCGGGGAACAGCAACAACTCCACCATGACCCTCGGCATGAACAGCAGCGGTCTGTGGAATATCATCGCTAACGGCCAGTCTTACTCCAGCAGCGATAGCTCGACCTATGCCGGCAATACGCTGACTAACACCCGTAACTACTACGTGGTGAGCCAGACCGCCGCCGACTTTGACCGTAACGGCACGCAGGACATTTTCGCGACGGAAAATACCTACGCCGGGTCAACGCAGGTGATGTGGACCTACGATGGCAGCACCTATAACGCCAGCCAGCTGGCAATGGGCACCACCATCTGGTTCGGCGGCGTGATTGCCTACGATAAAACCGGGGATGGGTATCTGGATCTGGCGTACGGTGACTCCGGCGCGGACTCCATTACCTATCTGATCAACAACAACGGGGTACTCTCGCCTGACGGCACCTACGGCGGCGCGGGATTCTGGGGACAGTTCACCACCATGCGTGAAATCTCCGGCGTCGATATTAACAATGACGGCACCGTGGATGTGGTTCAGCACACCAACCGCAGCGGCGCGTACTCGTTAACCGTGATCAACAACAACGGCAACGGCACGCTCTCCATCGGTCAGAACCTGACGAACGTGTTTGTGGCCAACGCCTCGAATACCACCACGGCGGCGTCCATGACGTGGGCGGACTTCAACGGCGATGGCTACATGGATCTGTACCTGGGCAGCAGCTACAACAACAACGGCGGAGTGATCTACTACAACGACGGTACCGGGAAGCTCTCGGCCACCAAGAGCGCGGTCGAGGCCTCTAACGCAGCGGCGGGCTATCTGTCGGTGGCGGTGGACTGGAACGGTGACGGGCAGATGGACATCGTCAAGCTCAGCACCTACGGCGGCTCGCAGACGGCGACGCTGTTCACCAACAACGGCTACGGATCCACCTGGACCGCCAGCCAGCTGGCGTCCGGCATTGCTTACGCCACCGGCGTGGCGGCAGTGGACTACAACTGGGACGGCGCGCAGGACCTGCTGGTCTCTCAGCAGAACGGCAAGGTGGTGCTGGTACAAAACAGCAAAACCATTGCTGACGGCACCGCGATGCATCTGCACATTGTCGACAGCGAGGGCATCAACGCCTACTACGGCAATACGGTCAACCTCTACAACGCCGCGGGCGTGCTGGTGGCCTCGCAGATCATCAACGCCCAGTCCGGTATCGGGTCGAACGATACGTCGGCGCTGGTGAGTTTCTACGGGCTGGATCCGAATGAAACCTATTCGGCCGAGATCCTGAAGATCACCAACGGCGTGTCGGATAACGTCACCTGGAGCGGTCTGGAGGCGGGCAACGGCAAAGAGGGCTACGTCCTGACGGCCGAAGCGGCCACCGGCGGCCACAGCGGAACCATTACCGGAACCGGGTATAACGACACCTTTATCGCCGAAAATGGCACGTATACCTACAACGGTTCCGGCGGCTGGACTACCCATTCCGACCATGACACCTGGAGCAACACCGGTGGGATGGACGTGGTGGATTACCGCAATGCGACCTCTGGCGTGACCGTTGACCTGCGCCTCTCAACCGCGCAGGACACCGGCTTCGGCACCACGCGTCTGCTGAACATTGAAGGGATTAACGGCTCGGATTACGACGACGTCATCACCGGCAACAGCGGTGATAACCGGTTCGAAGGCCGCGGCGGAAACGACACCTTCAACATCGGCAGCGGCGGTCACGATACGCTGCTCTACAAGCTGATCAACGCCTCGGATGCCACGGGCGGTAACGGTCACGACGTGGTGAACGGCTTTACGGTCGGCACCTGGGAAGGGACGGCGGACACGGATCGTATTGACCTGCGCGATCTGCTTTCCGGCAGCGGCTATACCGGCACGGGCTCGGCGAGCTACGTGAACGGCGTGGCCACGCTGGACAGCAGCGCGGGCAATATCAGCGATTACATCCGCGTGGTGCAGAACGGCAGCAATACCGAGATTCAGGTTGACCTGGACGGTACCGGCGGTCAGTTCTCCCCAACCACCCTGGTGACGCTGAACGGCGTGCAGACGGATCTGGCGACGCTGCTGGCGAACCATCAACTGTTAATTGCGTAAAACAACGCCGCGGGGAGCGATCCCCGCGGCCTTTTGGCGTTTCTTTAGACGAATTGCGTTACCCCGGAGATTATGAAGACACATCCACAGTACGAACCCTGGCTGCAGGGCATGCTCATCATCGCGAAGCACTACCGGCTGGACTTTTCGGTGGAGCACGTTCGGGTCACGATTAACCATGAAAGCCAGTCGCCGCGCCAGCTGGTGCTGGAGGAGATGGCGCGCCAGCTTGGGCTGGGGATGCGCGTGGTGGCGGCAGAAGCGGCATCCCTCGATCCGTGGCGCCTGCCGCTGCTGGCAGAATTCACCGGCGGGCAGATTGCGGTGATCAACCGCATGGACAACGAAGGCAACGTCAGCCTGCAGTTCAGCGGCGACGGCGGCCTGGAGACGACGCTGACGCGCGAGGCGCTCGGGTCGCGATTAAAGGGCCTGATGGTGCTGCGCCCGCTCGAGTCCACGCCGGATGCCCGCGTGGATGACTACATCAAACCGTATGAAAAAAACTGGTTCTGGCAGCTGGCGCTGAAGGACTGGCGACGCTACGGCGACATTATGCTGGTGGCGCTGGTCGCCAACGTGCTGGCGCTTTCCGGCATGGTCTTCTCCATGCAGGTCTACGACAGGGTGGTACCGTCGCAGTCAGAAGCCACGCTGTGGGTGCTGTTTGGCGGCGTGATGATTGCCATCGTGTTCGAATTCATCATGCGCATGCTGCGCGTGCACATTTCCGACGTGGTGGGGAAGCGCGCCGATCTGCGCATCTCTGAACGCGTCTTTGCCCACGCGCTGCGGATTAAAAACGGCGCACGCTCGAAATCAACCGGATCGTTTATCGCGCAGATCCGCGAGCTGGAGTCGGTGCGCGAGCTGATCACCTCGACGACCATTGCGGCCCTCTCCGATCTGCCGTTCTTCCTGCTGTTCGTCTTCATTCTGTGGATGATTGGCGGTCCGCTGGTGCTGGTGGTCCTGCTCGCCGTGCCGCTGTTGCTTATTCCTGGCCTGCTGGTGCAGCGCCCGCTGGGGAAACTCTCCAGCGAAGGGATGCGTGAATCCGCCATTCGTAACGCCACGCTGGTGGAAGCGGTGCAGGGCATTGAAGACATCAAGCTGATGCGCGCCGAGCAGCGTTTCCAGAACCAGTGGAATAACACCAACGACGTCGCCGCCAGCGTCGGCATGAAGCAGCGCTGGCTGACGGGCCTGCTGCTCACCTGGACGCAGGAGGTGCAGTCCATTGTTTACGCGGTGGTGCTGCTGGTCGGCTGTTACCTGGTCATCAGCGGTGACATGACCACCGGTGCGCTGGTAGGCACCTCGATTCTGGCGTCGCGGACCATTGCGCCGCTGTCGCAGATCTCAGGCGTGCTCTCGCGCTGGCAGTCGGCAAAAGTGGCCCGCAAGGGGCTGGACGACCTGATGCAGCGGCCGATTGACGATCCGCAGCACGGCAAGAAGGTGCACAAAGCCCACCTGCGCGGCGATTATGCGCTTGAGGACGTGGGGTTTTACTACGACGAGGAAGAGAAACTCACCGTGCTCAACATCAGCAAGCTGCAGATCCGCGCCGGAGAACGCGTGGCGGTGCTCGGGCGCAATGGCTCCGGCAAAAGCACGCTGTTACAGCTTCTGGCGGGCATGCAGGAGCCGCAGCAGGGCAGCATTCTGCTGGACGATATTGCCCTCAATCACCTCGACCCGGCCGACGTGCGTCGCGACATGCAGCTGCTGAGCCAGCAGGCCCGTCTGTTCTTTGGCTCCGTGCGGGACAACATCCTGATGGGTAACCCGCTGGCGACCGACGATGAGATTCACCAGGCGCTGGTCAACAGCGGCGCGCTGGAGTTTGTGCGCAAACAGAAAATGGGGCTGAACACTATCATCAACGAGGGCGGAACGGGACTCTCAGGCGGACAGCGTCAGGCGCTGCTGCTGGCGCGCGCCCTGATCACCTCGCCGACTATTCTGCTGCTGGACGAGCCTACCGCCTGGCTGGACGAAATGAGCGAGAAGCAGTTTATTCAGCATCTTCACACATGGCTGGGTAAGCGCCGGACGCTGGTGGTGGCGACGCATCGCCTGCCGATTCTGGACCTGGTCGACCGCATCATCGTGCTGGAAAACGGCAAGGTCGTGATGGACGGCCCGCGCGACGCCATCCTGCACCAGCACGGCATGGCGCCGCAAAAGACAACACAGCGCACCGTGACCATGAAACCGGCGACGGTTGCAGAGGAGGGCGCAGCATGAATGATTTCTCCCGTTTTAATAGCCGACTGAAAGAGCCGCGCCTTCCGCGCGCCACGCTGGTGGCATGGTCGCTGTTCGCCCTGCTGGCGGCGTTTATCGCCTGGGCGAGCCTGTTCCATCTTGATGAGGTGACGACCGGCAGCGGTAAGGTGATACCGTCTTCTCATGAGCAGGTCATCCAGTCCCTGGAAGGCGGTATTATCCACAGCCTGATGGTGCGCGAAGGCGACATCGTCGAGCGCGGCCAGCAGCTCGCGCAGCTTGATCGGACAAAAACCGAGTCGAGCGTGCTGGAGAGCGAGTCGCGTCTGAATGCGGCGCTGGCCACGGCGGCACGCCTGAAAGCCGAAGTTAACGACACGGAGCTGACGTTTCCCGAGGAGCTGGATGACGACGTTGAGCTGGTTAAGCAGGAAACGGCGCTCTATCAGTCCCGTCGCGAGAGCCTTGAAAAAGGGCTGGCTGGTTTACGTCAGGGTGCCGAGCTGGTGCAACGCGAGCTGTCGTTGACCCGTCCGCTGGTGACCCAGGGGGCGGCCAGCAAGGTGGAGGTGCTGCGTCTTGAGCGTCAAAAAAATGAGCTTGAGAATAAAATCACCGAGATGAAAAACCAGTATTACGTCCGCGCCCGTGAAGAGCTGGCGAAAGCCAATGCGGAGATTGAAGCCCAGCGTTCGGTGATGAAGGGTCGGGAAGACTCTCTGACCCGACTGACCTTCAATGCGCCGGTTCGCGGGATCGTAAAGGATATTGACGTCACGACCGTGGGCGGCGTCATCCCGCCGAACGGCAAGCTGATGAGTCTGGTTCCGCTTGACGATCAGATGGTGATTGAGGCGAAAATTTCGCCGCGCGATGTGGCGTTTATCCATCCTGGCCAGAAGGCGCTGGTGAAAGTGACGGCCTATGACTACTCCATTTACGGCGGGCTGGAAGGGGAAGTAACCATGATTTCGCCGGACACCCTGCAGGATGAGGTGAAAAGAGATGTTTATTACTATCGCGTCTATATTCGTACCGACAGTAACCATCTGACCAATAAGCAGGGTCAGGAATTCCCGGTCTTTCCGGGCATGATTGCCACTGTTGATATTAAAACCGGCAGCAAAACCATTCTGGATTATCTGTTGAAACCGCTGAACAAGGCAAAAGAGGCGCTGCGGGAAAGATAGGTGAAGGGCGTTCGGAACACCGAACGCCTGGTGGATTATACGGTTGACGTCACGTTGTGAGCGTGGCGTCGCTCTTTAGGAACCACGTTGATGTAATGCGTGACATACGCAAAATATAATCCGGCATAATTTTCGACGAGTTCGATAAATGCCGGATAGACCGATAGCCGACCATCACCCCGATCTTTAAGATAGCCCGCCTCCTGAGCTGATTTGATAATCCGGTTGACGTGGATGCGCGATACAAAAAATTCTTTTGCGAGCGTGCTGGCTGAATAGTCAATAACGGCGCCATGGGCGGATTTGTTTTTCATAGCCTGCAGGTAAATATAAAGCATAATCATACGGCCACCATCTTTATCAATAAATAATCCTACTTCAGGCAAAACCTTTCTGAACGTTAATCCCCGAAAAAGATATTCTGCCGCGCGGCGGAAGAAGTTACTTCTCAAAATGTCATTGTCCAGCAGGTTTACATTAATATTAAATGTCGGATAAAGAATGCTGACGGGCAAAAAAGCGCCGGACATATAACGCTTTAGTTCATTCAGGCCTTTTTCGGTTGGCGCGATTCTCGTCTTTCGTCTGTCTTCTGTACAGCGCCAGGTCCTGATGCGCCCGGTGGTTCTGAGTATCGTAATGATCGCAATAACGCTGTTGGGGCTGGCTATCTTATAGCGAGAACATAACTCTTTAATTTCAGAAACTGACTCGGCCTGATTGCCAAAAATAAAACAACACATGGAGAGGATAATGTTGAACCGTGATTCCTGTAGCATTGTCTTGTAGAACAAAGGTTGTTTTTTGTAGATGGTGTCATTAATTGTGTAGTGCTCTAATATTGCCTCACCGAATCGTGGATTGCTCTTTATGACATCCCTTCGATGTAGCAAGGCCCTGGATGAGATATGATTATCCATAGCATTTTTCTCGTATTTGAATGAGCCGATAGATGAAGTGTCCAGTCTTCTTTTTCGGAATTTTCATTATACCCTGAGAATAAAACATTTGCCGTGGTTATTTGAAAAGAAAAGTATAGTTAAACGTTTGTGATTAACGCAAAGATGTTCCGGTGAATTAGACTGATAACAGTTTCTTAACCTTGGGTGCTACTGTAAAATTATACTACGCAACAGATGCAATAGATTTTACGCATACTCAAACAGAAATGGCGCTTTGGTGCCCAGGAGCAGGTTATGACCCAAAAAATGTCTCTCAAAAATGGGGTTTGCGATGAACATAAATTTGTCATCTCAGCCTGCGGCTTCACATTTCAGGGGTATTGTTCGATCCTCAATAAGTACGGGATCCACGCTTCCCAAATTCACTTTAACGGAGATGAGGCATCCCAACAGGATGTTGAAAATATCCTTAAAAATCAGGATGCCCATATCGTGGTGTTCCTCGGGAAAGGTGTCGTCAATCTCCTGGAAAGCCTGAAGCGACTGGCCTCGGTACTCAATGCACTCCCCGTTATTCGGCATGTCACCCTGTATGGTGATATTCCTGACGGCTGGCTGTACCGCACGCTGGGCAGTCTTTTAAATAACAGTTATCAATTATCATTGATTCGCGTTGCCAGTGTTTCGGATGTAGTAGGCTGTTTTAATACCCATTACAAAAGCTTTAAGGATCGTTCCCGTGTATTACGCGAACGCTACATGGATATTGGCTCGGAAGAAAATCTAAAGTGGTTAACAAGAAGAGAGATTGACGTTTTATTAAATTTCTATCGTGGTATGTCCGTAAAGGAAATGTGCGATAGAATGGGGTTGTCGAATAAAACGGTTTATACCCACCGAAAGGAAGGCGTGCTTAAATTACGTTTAATTAAGCGCTGGTTACACGATCCGCACAATTTTAAAGCAGATAAACCTGATAAACACCCGCGTCAAAAAGTGGGGTTCACGGAAAAAGAAGCCGAAATTTTTAATGCGTTACGTAATCGGGAAATATTTCCGGCATATCAGATTATTACCGATCGAGATAAAAAAGGGGTTGGGTTTGAAATCCTGATTCGCTGGAATAAAAACGGTAAAATTGTCAAGCCTGCCAGTTTTTTAACGGATGTTTCCAATCATGAAATCTGGCTGAAAATTACGGCGTTGGTCATCCATGCCGCCGTTTCAGGTATTAATAAGTATAACGGGAAATACTATTTTTCAGTGAATATTCCGCCTCGTCTGGCGTCCGGGAATGCTTTGCCTGATATGGCACGGAAAGCCATCGGCATGCTGCTCAAACCGCAGTGGGCCGAAAAGCTGGTTTTTGAATTTGCAGAAGATATTGACGTGACGAAGGACAAAAGGATCCCTGAAACCATGCGGCATTTACGCAATACGGGGTGTCGATTGTTCCTGGATGACTGCTTCTCTAACCATCAAACCATGTTCCCGGTGCGCCAGGTGCATTTCGATGGGCTTAAGCTGGATCGGGACATCGTTGAGCATTTTGTGGCAAACGACAATGACTATAATTTGATTAAAGCGATACAGGTTTACAGCGACATGACCGGAACGGACTGTATTGCAGAGGGGGTTGATAGTGAAGAAAAGTTTGAGAAATTAGTCGAGCTGGGCATCAAGAACTTTCAGGGATATTATTTATCGCGCGCCGTGAAAGAGGAGGAGTTAGACCGCATGGTCAGGTTGTTTAGTTAAGAAAAAATAAAGCCCCGAAGGGCCCTGGGTTATTTCCGGCCCAGCAACAAGCCGAGAACTATACCGATTGCACCCGCGGCAACGAGGCCGGTGAGCGGATTATTTCTGACGGCTTCAGTGACATCGGAAACGGCATCGCTGGCCTGAGCGGCATATTTTTTAGCAGCACCTTTAACCTGATGTTTTGGTGAATCAACGAATTCACCAAACTGCTGCTGCGCTGAACCTGCAAGTTCATCAAATTTATTTTTTGCTTTATCTTCAGCAAACTGGGTGTTTTTATCAGTACCGAAATCAGACATTTTTGCCTCCTTTTGTTGATAATTAAAGGATAGCCGCTCTTTGTGGATACGGCAGGCGAAAGGCTAAATTCGGCACCTGAAAGGGCGGTTTTCGGATATATCTCTATACCCGGAACCCGTTATTTCTCATTGTCATCCTGACCGTAAAACAGTTTCCCAATGCGGATCAGCGGGCGGCCCTGTGACTTACGGTGCAGGTTACTGTCCCTGAGCGAATAAACGCAGCCGCAGTATTCCTGCTGGTAAAACTGTTCCCGCTTGCTGATCTCAATCATGCGTGAGGATCCGCCCTGTTTGCGCCAGTTATAGTCCCAGTACACCATACCCGGATAGCGCGCCGCCGCACGCTGGCCGCAGTCATTTATCTGCTGCATGTTCTTCCAGCGGGAGATCCCCAGCGAGCTGCTGATGACGCTGAATCCATTTTCTGCCGCATAGAGCGCCGTACGCTCGAAACGCATATCGAAGCACATGGTGCAGCGGACGCCGCGCTCGGGTTCCCATTCCATACCTTTTGCGCGCTCAAACCAGTTATCGGTGTCGTAATCGGCATCAACAAACGGCACGCCGTGCTTTTCCGCAAAGCGAATATTCTCCTCCTTACGAATGAGGTATTCCTTTTGCGGATGGATATTGGGGTTATAGAAGAAAATGGTGTACTCAATGCCCGACGCCTGGATAGCCTCCATCACTTCACCGGAGCAGGGGGCGCAGCAGGAGTGCAGCAGCAGTTTGTCAGCGCCGTTTGGCAGGGTGAGTTGAGGGCGGATAAAAGGGGCTGTCGTCATGGCGTTCTGCACTATGTTTATGAAATTTATGGAAGGGTAGCATAAATTCATAATCTGTTGAGACGGGATCGACGCAGGAAAGCGCGATCCCGCGGGGCGGGATCTTCTCGGGTATGACGTGCCGCTATTCGGCAAATTTGAGCAACGCTTCTCCGTCAAGACGGTAGCGCACCCATTCGGACTGCGGCAGCGCGCCAATGCTCAGATAAAAATCGATGGCGGGCTGGTTCCAGTCCAGCACGCTCCATTCAAGGCGACCGCACTGCCGTTGTACGGCGAGCTGGGCGATATGTTTCAGCAGTGCTTTTCCCGCCCCCAGGCCGCGATAAGCTGGGGAAACATACAGATCTTCCATATAAATCCCGTTGCGGCCAAGCCAGGTTGAATAGCTAGTGAAGAACACGGCATAGCCGGCGATTTTGCCTTCACACTCCGCGATCAGCGCTTCGGTTTTTGTGCCTGCGCCAAAGAGCGTTTCCCGGATCTCCTCCGGCGTGGTAACCACTTCTTCCGGGGCTTTTTCATACACCGCCAGCTCATAAATCATGGCGTAAATGGCTGCCGCATCTTCGGGGCGTGCCTGACGAAGGGTGATGCTCATTGTTTTTCCTGCTTTTTAGCGTGCGTCTTGATTGATGGCGTTAAGCATACGGCGTATTGTCTGAAGAATTAAGTGCAATGAAATCAACAAATGATGAATATTATGCATCCGGCCCTGAGACGTCTTGATTTAAACCTGCTGCCCGTTTTCGACGCGATTTACCGCCACCGCTCCGTTCGGCTGGCCGCTGACGAGCTGGCGATGAGCACATCCGCGCTCAGCCATGCGCTGTCGCGCCTGCGTGCCACCCTGAATGACCCGCTGTTTTTCCGCGAAGGGCACCGCATGTCCCCCAGCGTGTATGCCTCTCAGCTCGCGCCTTCCATTGCTTCCGCACTGTCGTTCCTGAATCATGAGCTGACCCCGCAGCCGGAGTTTGATGCAGCCAGCAGTTCGGAGTGCTTACAAATTGCGATAACGGACTTTACCGCGCTGTGCATTTTCCCGGCGCTGATGCACAGGCTGCAGCTTACTGCCCCGGGTTTACGCTTTGAATTGCGCTATCTGCCGCACAGCCCGGCGCTGACGGAACTGCTGGCGGGCGAGGTGGATCTGGCGCTGGGCTTCAGCACTCAGGATGATATCCGGCACCCGGAACTGGAAGAGATCGACTGGTTTGAAGATGAGTATGTGGTCATCAGCAACGCGCGCCGGACGCGTCTCACGCTGGAGGAGTATCTCGCGGCCCGACACCTGGTGGTGACGCCATGGAATGAGAAGCAGGGCGTTCTGGACGTACGGCTTGAGCAGCTGGGCTATACCCGACAAATCGCGATCAAAACGCCGTCGATGCTCAGCGCACCGTTTATCGTAGCGGAAAGTGACCTGCTGATGGCCATTCCTCGTTACGCCGCTGAGAAGCTGGTTACGGCAGCAGGCCTGAGGATTTTTCCTTTACCGTTCTCGATACGCACGTTTGAAGTGAAAATTTACTCGCATAAACGCAGCGCCCAGCGGGGCGCAACGCGCTGGCTGAAGGAGGAACTGCAAACGCTGGCGCAGGCTGCCAGGGGACGGTAGGCCGGGTAAGCGCAGTGCCGCCCGGCAGAAAGGACGGTCAGTACCGGATCGTCAATTTAACGGCAGGTAGATATCGGTTTGCAGCGCATGTTCCGGCACCTCGTGAACAAAGTTGAATTAGCGAAGCAATTAAATAATGCTAATCTTGGTCAGACAAAATTAGGGAAAACAGCTTTTGTGAAAAAAGACGAGCGAGGGGCAAGAGGTTAAAACATGAACTTCACCATAAAAAATCAATACAAGATGGTGGCGAGGTATATGATATTGATAATTTAAGGGTGTTAACACCTAAGCGCCATGTTGAAATTCATAAAAAGGAGTGAGGTACCAGGTATGGACCATAAAAAAAGAATCACTGATTATTCTGAAACTGAGTTTTTAGAGTTTGTTCGCGGAATTTTTAATCCAGCAAATTCTTCTGAAAGTAAAGACGTTGAGAATGTGCTTTATTTTGAGGAGATAACAGAATATCCAGAGGGTTCTGACCTTATTTTTTACCCTTCAAAAACTCGTGAAGATACCCCTGAGGGGGTTGTAAAAGAAATCAAAGAATGGCGAGCAGCAAATGGTAAACCCGGGTTTAGACCGGAATAATAGCTAACTCATAATTTACAATAATTCCTCAGGCGCAATGTATATGCATTGCGCAGGGGTAAGCGCATCCATGAAAAAGGAGCTATTTTATGGCTTTGACAAGAAATTCATTAGCTATGCTGCTGTAGGGGCTGCCACGCCGTTTTCGACGCCTGATGATGCTTTTTTTGTCCGCTTTTCCCAAACCCTTTCGACCGGCGCGGATACCCAGATGCTGACCAAAGGTACCAGTAAACCTTCTGTGTATATGGGTTACGGTTGGCGTGACTGGTACAGTCGGGAACTGAAATTGGTCCAGCAATTTAATACTGTATTGTGAACCGTAACATAGAGATGCAGAGCGTATGCTCTGCGTCTCTGCCTTGCCTGTATTAATCTAATAATGGTTTTCTATTATCTTTCGCTGGCTCTGGCTTGAGTTTTTCAACGGGAATACTGCACATGCTTTCCGCTATTATCCCAAAAAGAGAGTCTTTCGGATAACTTTCCCATTGTCCCACATCCTGTGTCACATGTACGACATCGCCTTCCGCGAACGGTTTCGAAAAATAGGTTCGCGCCATAACGGCACGCTGGTTTTTGTCGCAGTTAATCACGTCGATTGCCCGTGAGCTCGCTATGTAGACGGGAGGATTTTTTATAATGAGTGTCTGCTCGGCGTAGTTATTGATGAAATAAAAGCGGCGTAAGTGATCGTTACCCTGATAAGTTGAAATCACCCGAAAATCGATATACGAAGCAATTCTTTTATCTTCAAGGATTTTTATGACGCCTGCCGGTGGTTTGGGGGTAGGCTGGGGCTGGGGTTTACTTGTCCCGGTACAACCTGTCAGCATAAGTAATACCAGCCATGTTAGCTTTTTCATTTCGCATCCCCTGCGGATAAATCAGGTCGTAATGTCATCAGCATGTCAGGCGTTACATTTCCCTGAACGGTACAGAGCAATAATGTCCCGTCTTTGCTTTTGCTGAGCATTAACAGCTTTTCGGTACTTTCTTTTGCCGGAGCAATACCTGTCACCGCCTGCGCGTTGTCTTCCCACTCACTCGTTGGGTTGATTTTAATCATCGTCTGAGAAACATAATCATCTCCCGCCTTTTTCCAGGACAAATGATCAAGTCTGGACATCACTTCTTCTTGTGACTCTTTGAAAATGAGTCCCCAGTAATAGTACTTACCGTAATTGATTTCATCGAGATTGCTGGTTTGCAGGTAATATCCCGATACCGTCAGATCTAATTCATGCAGCGGTTGAGCAAACCAGATGGTGCGATTGCCATCTTCAGGGGCTTTGAACCAGGCCTGCGAATGCTTGTTGAGCGTTAAGGGGGCTACGCGGCTGAGTTTGGCTCGCTGATGATAAATCTCGTTGAAAAAGGTTGAGTCGCAGCGGGTCAACGTTTGTGTCAACGTGCTGGCGTGCACCGCGGGTGTGGCTACAGCCATACCTGCTATGAGCCCAATGGAGGAGATGAGTTTACGCATGTAATATCCCTATATTAAAAAAAGACCCTGTTTTTATCGGCTTATCAGGATGAGACTTTACGCTTTTTTATTTTGCTTCGTTATCTGGCGTATTCAATGCCTCCCCCGAGTTTTGTACAAAACCTCAACCCTCTCATCTTTAGGTTTACACAGCGGTAACAAAATAGGTACCATACCCCCCTATAGTATCAGGAGGGCGTATGCCACATTCACCCGAAGATAAAAAACGTATTCTTACCCGCGTCCGCCGCATTCGGGGCCAGGTTGATGCCCTGGAACGCGCGCTGGAGTCGGGCGACCCCTGTCTGGCCATCCTGCAGCAAATTGCCGCCGTGCGCGGGGCTGCCAATGGCCTGATGGGCGAAATGGTTGAAATTCACCTCAATGATGAGCTGGTAGCGGGGGAAACCACGCCGGATCAGCGTGCCGTTCGCATGGCGGAAGTCGGCCATTTACTGCGCTCTTATCTAAAATAAATCCACATACCTGACAAGAAGGGAAGACATATGAAATCTCGCGCTGCAGTTGCATTTGGCCCCGGCCAGCCGCTCAAAATCGTTGAAATTGACGTGGCACCGCCGAAGAAAGGCGAAGTGCTGATCAAAATCACCCATACCGGCGTATGTCATACCGATGCGTTTACGCTCTCGGGCGACGACCCGGAAGGCGTCTTCCCGGCGGTGCTCGGCCATGAAGGCGGCGGGATTGTAGTAGAAGTGGGCGAGGGCGTGACCAGCCTGAAGCCGGGCGATCACGTGATCCCGCTGTACACTGCGGAATGTGGCGAGTGTAAGTTCTGTAAATCCGGCAAAACTAACCTCTGCCAGGCCGTTCGCGCCACCCAGGGGAAAGGGCTGATGCCCGACGGGACGACCCGTTTCTCCTACAACGGCGAGCCGGTTTATCACTACATGGGCACCAGCACCTTCAGCGAATACACCGTTTGCGCGGAGATCTCGCTGGCGAAGGTGAACCCGCAGGCGCCGCTGGATAAAGTCTGCCTGCTGGGCTGCGGCGTGACCACCGGTATTGGCGCGGTGCATAACACCGCAAAAGTCAAAGAGGGCGATACCGTGGCGGTGTTCGGTCTCGGCGGCATTGGTCTGGCGGTGATCCAGGGCGCGGTGCAGGCGAAGGCCGGCCGTATCATCGCGGTCGATACCAACCCGGAGAAATTCAGGCTGGCGGGTGAAATGGGCGCGACCGATTTCGTGAACCCGAAAGATCACGAGAAGCCGATTCAGGACGTCATCGTTGAGATGACCGACGGCGGCGTGGACTTCAGCTTCGAGTGTATCGGCAACGTCAACGTGATGCGTTCCGCGCTGGAGTGCTGCCACAAAGGCTGGGGCGAGAGCATCATCATTGGCGTGGCCGGTGCGGGTCAGGAGATTAAAACCCGTCCATTCCAGCTGGTCACCGGGCGCGTATGGCGCGGTTCCGCGTTTGGCGGCGTGAAGGGCCGTACCCAGCTTCCGGGGATGGTTGAAGATGCGATGGTCGGCAAGATTCAGCTCGATCCGTTCATTACCCACCGCTTACCGCTGGAGCAGATCAACGAGGCGTTTGATCTGATGCACGAAGGAAAATCCATCCGTACCGTTATCCATTTCGGCGACAAGTAACTCTTCTGCCAGCGGTTTTTCGCCGCTGGCATTTCTTTAATAATCTTCTCTAAAGTGTGACCAGTGCGGCGTTTTTAGCCGTAATCTAAATCTCTGCCGTGCCGATGACTATTTAACAGGCGTGTTTTTACGCATCTTACCTACAAGAGAGTCGACGGTCATGGACAACACTACTTCGATGCTGGCGCAGCGCAAGCTGGGCTTCTTGCATCACATCAGGCTGGTTCCGCTGTTTTCCTCCATTCTCGGTGGCATTATTCTTCTGTTTGCCTTGAGCTCGGGTCTGGCAGGGTATTTCCTGCTGCAGGCCGATAACGATCAGCAGGATGTCACATCCGAAATTCAGGTGCGTATGGGGCTGTCGAACAGCTCAAACCATCTGCGAACCGCGCGTATCAATCTGATCCACGCCGGTGCGGCAAGCCGTATCGCAGAGATGGATGCGATGAAGCAGAACATCAGCGAGGCGGAAACGCGCATTAAGCAGTCCCAGGAGAGCTTTACCGCCTACATGAATCGCGCCGTGCGTACCGCCGAGGGCGCAGCGCTGGATGCGGAGCTTAAGACCCGGTATGACGCCTATATCGCGGGCATGCAGCCGATGGTGAAATTCGCCAAAAACGGCATGTTCGAGGCGATCATCAATCACGAAAACGAAACGGCGCGTCCGCTGGATGACGCGTACAACGCCGTACTGCTGAAGGCGATTAAGATCCGTACCGACCGTGCCAATGCGCTAACGGCGCAGGCGCACAGCCGCACGCAGCTGGGTCTGATGTTTATGGTGGGCGCGTTTGCGCTGGCGCTGGTGCTGACGGCGATGACCTTTGTCGTGCTGCGCCGCACGGTAATCAATCCGCTGCAGCGGGCAGCGAAACGTATCGAGAATATCGCTAAGGGCGACCTGACGATGCCGGACGACGTGGCCGGGCGCAGCGAAATTGGCCGCCTGACGCGGGATCTGCAAACCATGCAGCACTCGCTTGAAAAAACGGTCGGCACCGTGCGTCAGGGGGCGGAGGAGATTTACCGCGGCACCAGCGAGATCTCTGCCGGTAACACCGATCTCTCTTCCCGCACCGAGCAGCAGGCTGCCGCCATCGAGCAGACCGCCGCCAGCATGGAACAGCTGACTGCGACGGTGAAACAGAACGCCGATAACGCCCATCATGCCAGCAAGCTGGCGGAAGATGCTTCCGGTAAAGCCACCCGCGGCGGCCAGATGGTCTCCGGCGTGGTGAAAACCATGGGCAATATCTCCAGCAGCTCGAAGAAAATCTCTGAAATCACCGCCGTGATTAACAGCATTGCCTTCCAGACCAATATCCTGGCGCTTAACGCGGCGGTAGAAGCGGCGCGGGCGGGTGAACAGGGGCGCGGATTTGCCGTGGTGGCCAGTGAAGTGCGCACCCTGGCAAGCCGCAGTGCGAATGCCGCAAAAGAGATCGAAAGCCTGATCAACGAATCGGTTTCGCTGATCGATCAGGGGTCCGGTGAAGTTGTTGCCGCCGGTAACACCATGAATGAGATCGTCGACGCGGTGAAGCGCGTCACCGACATCATGCTGGAGATTGCCGCGGCGTCCGATGAGCAGAGTCGCGGTATCGTCCAGGTGAGCCAGGCGATTTCGGAGATGGATAAAGTGACCCAGCAGAACGCCTCGCTGGTGGAAGAAGCCTCCGCGGCGGCGGCGTCTCTGGAAGAACAGGGCGCGCGTCTGACCGAGGCGGTTGGGGCGTTTCGGTTGAGCAGCGCAAAGCAGGGCCGCGCGGTGACGGCTGCACCGGTGGCGCAGAACGTACCGTTGCGTCCGGCGGCGACAGTTTCCGGGGATAACTGGGAGACGTTCTGAGTCGCGTGTTTTGTCGGGTGGCGGCTTCGCCTTACCCGACCTACTTGTATTTGTAGGCCCGCGTAAGCGAAGCGCCACCGGGCAAAAAAAAGGGACCAAAAGGTCCCTTTTTTCATCGGTTATTTCTTATCAGGTAACGCGTACGCGATAACGTAATCACCGCGATCCGGCGACTGGCGGGCGCCACCGGCGTTAATGATGATGTACTGCTTACCGGTTTTCGGCGACACGTAGGTCATCGGGCCGGACTGGCTGCCGACAGGCAGGCGGTCTTTCCAGATCTCTTTCCCGGTGGCGGTATCAAATGTGCGCAGGTAGAAATCCTGGGTGCCGGCAAAGAACAGCAGGCCAGACTGGGTCGAGAGCGATGCTCCAAGCGTCGGCATGCCGATTGGGATTGGCATGTGCATGCGAATGCCCAGCGGGCCGGTATCTTCCACCGTGCCAACAGGAACCTGCCACACCAGCTTGCCGGTTTTCAGGTCAACCGCCGACATGGTGCCAAACGGCGGCTTCTGGCACGGAATGCCCAGCGGCGACAGGAAGCGCTCGCGCATCGCACCGAACGGCGTGCCGTCCATCGGGACAATCCCCATCTCGATGCCGCTGGCATCTTTCGCCACGTTCGCGCGCGGCACCATATAGTTCGCCAGACCCAGGCGCATATCGTTGACGAACATCAGGCTGTTGTTCGGGTCAACGGAGACGCTGCCCCAGTTCATCCCGCCGAGTGAGCCGGGGAACTGCAGGGAACGGTCGAGACCCGGTGGAGTGAAGACGCCCTGATGACGCATCTCTTTAAACTGAATGCGGCACAGCAGCAGGTCGACTGGCGTCGCGCCCCACATGTCGGACTCGGTCAGCGTCTGGTTGCCAATCATCGGCATGCCAACAGAGTACGGCTGGGTTGGGGAGTAGCGTTCACCTTCAACGTTGCCCGCCGGGACAGGGCGTTCCTCGACCTTCGCCACCGGCTTGCCGGTTTCGCGGTTAAGCATGAAGATCATGCCCTGCTTGCTGGTCTGCACCAGCACAGGCGTGGTGCCGCCCTTGCCGTCAGGCAGGTCGTACAGCAGAGGCTGGGAAGGCAGGTCAAAGTCCCACAGGTCGTGGTGGGTGGTCTGGAAATGCCAGCGGACCTGGCCGGTGGCCGCGTCGACGGCGACGATGGAGGAACTGTACTTATCGTCCAGCGCGGTTCGCTCGCCCGCCCAGAAGTCTGGCGTGGCGTTGCCGGTTGGCAGGTAGATCAGGTTCAGTTTGGCGTCGTAAGACATCGCAGACCAGACGTTCGGCGTGCCGCGGGTGTAGGTCTGGCCTTCCGGCGGCACGCCGGTCAGGTTCGGATTACCCGGATCCCACGCCCAGGCCAGCTTACCGGTGTGAACGTCGTAGGCGCGGACCACGCCCGGCGGCTCGCCGGTTGAGTAGTTATCCGCGACGCGACCGCCGACGACAACGACGTTCCCGGCCACCAGCGGCGTCGAGGTTTGCTGATAATATCCTGGCTTGATCTCACCCATACCGACGCTCAGATCCACGGTGCCGTGGTCGCCAAAGTCGTCGCAGACCTTGCCGTTATCCGCGTTAATGGCAATCAGACGGGCGTCGGTGGTGGGCAGGAACAGGCGGCGAGGGCATGCCGCTGGCGATGTTCCGGTCTGTGACGCTGTCACGTTTGCATGATCTTCAAAGTAGCCCAGACCGCGGCAGCGCTGCCAGTTCGGCGCGGTGGCTTTCGAATCATAACGCCATTTTTCTTTACCGGAATCCACGTCCAGCGCCAGCACTTTACTGTACGGCGTACAGACATACAGCGTGTCGCCAACCTGCAGCGGCGTGTTCTGATCTTCCGCACCCGAGCCGTTGCTCTGCGGAATATCGCCGGTGTGCGCAACCCACGCGACTTTCAGCGAGCTGACGTTTTGCTTGTTAATCTGGTCCAGCGCGGCGAAGCGGTCGCCGTGGGTGGTGTTGCCCCAGTGCTCCCAGTTCTTTTGCTGCTCGCCGGGTGCGACGGGTTTCACCGGCACGGGCTCGTTCGCTGCCACAAGGGTTTGCGGCTTAAACATCCAGCCGAGGCTGACCAGCATGGCCACCGCGAGCAGCGCCGCGACGCCAAAAGCGGGGGCTTTGTTTGGTGCAGTGTGGTTTGCCGCGCGCAGGAAGGGCCAGACGATGGCGCACAGGAACGCCAGCACGGCAAAGGTAAACAGGCGGGAGAAGAGCGGCCAGAAATCCCAGCCCGCATCGCTTACCGCCCAGAACAGCGAGGCAATAAACGCGATGCCGTAAAGCAGGATCCCGCTGGTGCGGTTGAGGAAAATCAGGATCGCGGCAATCACCATTGCCACGCCCATTATCAGGAAGTAACTACTCCCGCCTACGGTGGCGAGCTTAAAGCCCAACCCGCCGACCGCCAGACCGATGAGCATCATCAGTCCGGCAAGAAGCCACTGCAGAATACGCGGTATTCCACGTGGCGCGCTGCCAAATGCCATTTCTCTCTCCTTTAGATCCCGCCGCCGTGTCGGGTATGTACCAGTTGGGTAATAAATGCGGTGGGATTGATGATTAGTACGGGTGAATTCGTTTTTATCAAACCGTTTGTGAACCATTTGGTGAATTCACGGCTATGATAAAACTGTTAAATTGTTTTACGCAATTGTTAATGAATGATTTCGCATTATTTGATTAACGCGCAGGTCTGTTCCCTCGCCCCTTTAGGGGAGAGGGTTAGGGTGAGGGGTATTAAACCGGCATCGATTTACGAATGGCGCTCAGCAGCGTCTGCGCGCCCGTGGAAAGCGGGGTATCTACCCGGGTCAAAATGCCGATAGGTTCACCGGCGCCGGGGGCCGTTACCGGGAGAGCGGTCAGCGTGCCCTGGCGCAAATCATCTTTTACCGCGCCGGAGGGAACGAACCAGACGTAGTCATAGTCGAGGGTGAGCTGGCGTGAAAGCGAGGCTGACAGCGTTTCGATACACCCTGAGGGCAGCGTACACCCCTGCATTTGCAGCAAGGTTTCGGCGGTCTGACGTGGGACGGTCCCTTTCGGGCACACCACCACCGGCCACTCCATGACGCGGCTTAACGTCACCGTGTCCTGCAGCAGCGGATGATCGGGACGAACCACCAGCTTCAGGGACTCCAGGAACAGCAGCTCGTAATTGAGACCGCCCATCAGTTCAGGGTCGGACATGCGGCCAATCCCGATATCCAGCTCGCCCGATTTCAGCCCCGCGAGCAGCATGGTGTTATTCATGGTGGCAACCTGGATCGTGGTATGCCGTTGCTGCTTGTGGAACTGGCCAATCACCGGCGGAAGAATGCCCAGCGCGGCGGTGGGCAGGGCCCCGACGCGGACGACCTCGCTGGTGTGTTCTTCTTTTCGATGCAGCGACTGGCCTGCGGTATTGAGCGCATCCAGCACTTTGACGGCGTGCGTAAGGAACTGTTCGCCCACGATGGTAAGCTGCGCCCCCAGCCGACCCCGGTCAAAAAGACGGGCGCCGGTCAGCTGTTCAAGCTCGTTGAGGGTTTTCGAGAGCGCAGGCTGGCTCAGGTTAAGAGTTTCAGCCGCACGCCCCAGCGTTCCCTGTTGAGCGACGGCCACAAATGTATGCAAATGGCGCAAGCGTATGCGCTGACTGAACAGACCATTTTTTTCCATAGGCGATGTTAAAAACAGAGCGATGCGGGTGACAAGCTAAGTTGTTTAATTTTGATAACTTGATAGCAAAATATTTTTAACATTTGATCTGTTTGAGTTACAACATGTTTTTCGGCAGGGGAAGAAATGTGAACGTCCTTGTTCATTTATTGCTCATTGCAGAGAGGGAGGGTTAAGGGGTCAGATCACGCCGTCACCGCCGTCAGAACACCATACCTGGCCGGAGGTAAATGAACATTCATCCGAGGCCAGCGTGACGTACAGCGGGGCAATCTCGACGGGCTGACCCGGACGTCCCAGCGGGGTATCGCCGCCAAACTCCTTCACTTTTTCCATCGGCTGGCCACCGCTGGATTGCAGCACCGTCCAGTAAGGGCCAGGGGCGACCGCGTTGACGCGAATGCCTTTCGGACCCAGCTGCTTGGCTAAGGATTTGGTAAATACCGCCAGGCAGGCTTTGGTCTGGGCGTAGTCCAGCAGCACCGGGCTCGGCTTCACGGCCTGAACGGAGGAGGTATTAATGATAACGGACGAGGCTTTCAGGTGGCGCAGCGCCGCCTTCGTGATCCAGAAGGGGGCATAGACGTTGGTTTTAAACGTCGCGTCAAAATCTTCGGTGGTCAGCTCTTCAAGGGATTCACGGAACTGCTGACGACCGGCGTTATTGACCAGAATATCCAGCCCGCCCAGCTTCGAGACGGCTTCTTCGACCAGATTCTGGCAGAAGGTTTCGTCCCGAACGTCCCCCGGCAGCGCGACGGCGTTCCGGCCTTCGGCTTTGATCAGGTCGATGACCTCCGCGGCGTCTTTTTCCTCTTCAGGCAGGTAGTTAATGGCCACGTCTGCGCCTTCGCGGGCATAGGCGATGGCCACTGCGCGACCGATACCCGAGTCACCGCCGGTGATCAGCGCTTTTTTACCGGCCAGGCGGCCATGCCCTTTGTAGCTAGTTTCCCCGTGGTCGGGTACAGGTTGCATTTCGGATGCCAGTCCCGGTGGCGTCTGTGGCTGTTCCGGGAACGGGGGTTGCGGGTAAGCGTTCGTACGTTGTTGGGTATCACTCATAGCTGACTCCTTAAGCCAAGGGGTGAGATTTGATGGATAACTGCAGCGTTAACGCTTCGCTGAATTATTTCTGCAAACGATCGACACGGACGACGGCAGGAGATGATTTTTTATCAAGCGAACCGTTGATGCTGATCATCTGGTCGGGTTTTACCGTTCTGCCATCGAAGACTGCCTGGGGAATAATAACGTCGATTTTTCCGGTTTTATCCTGAAATACAAACTTATCGCCGCTACCGTCAATAAGATTACCGCGTAATGAAATGGTCGCACCGTCGTGCAGTTGTTTTGCCTGATCGATGGTCATAATACGCGCGTCATCGGTTCCGCGATATCCGCTATCCAGCGCGTGGGGCGGCGGCGGGGCTTCACCTTTTTGTAACCCGCCGTTATTATCTGCCCATGCGGCCGGAACCAGAAATATCAAAAAAGCGGAAATAAGCGATAATTTCATCGGATATCCTTCATTTTGGGTGTCTTGACTTATTAAGTATTGTTGCTATTCCTTTATGTGGCAAATGTGATAAGTCCTAAAAACATTCGCGTTAGAAATCAAAATTATCGGATAATAAGCGAAACGGTGACGATGGCCATGAAGCGTGAAAATGAAAAGTTACCCGGGATTGAGGAAAGATATCGCTTGCTGACGTTTGAATACGCGTTTCGTCAGGTGGGGTTTATCGTTCTGTTAGGTATTATCGTTGCCGCCATTGCCGGTCTGTTTTCAAGCGGAATAGTCAGCGATACGGTAAAAACAAATTCCGCCAAGTCGCTGACCATAAACTATGAGCGCTTCGGGCGGCGGGAGACGGAGACACGGATGCAGCTTGCGTTTCCGGTGAAAACGGAGGGGGCCTATACCCTCAGCGTCACCAGCGAGAGTAGCGATGCGTATGATCCAGGCAGCGTCTGGCCCCAGCCGGACGCCATGTTCAGCCACGGAAACAGCCTCTATTTTGTTTATCACAACCTGAAAAAGACGGACAACTTTTCGGTATTACTCTTTACCACACCGTCCCGGGCCGGTAAATGGAACTCGGTCATCCGCGTAAACAACGAGCCGGAGATCACCCTCTGGCAATTTATTTACCCGTAGGAGGCTGATATGGATATGGTCTTTCGTGCGCTGGCTATTTATTTGTTCCTCGTGGTGGTATTTAAAGTGGCCGGGCGACGCGCGCTGCTGCAGATGACCAGCTTTGATCTCATTCTTCTCCTGATAATTAGTGAAGCCACGCAGCAGGCGCTTCTGGGGCAGGATTTTTCCGTCACCGGCGCGATGATTACGATTACCACCCTGGTGGTAGTGGATATTATTTTTGGCCTTATGAAAAAGTATTTTTCCCCGGTAGAGAATATTCTGGACGGCACGCCCGTGATTCTGGTGGAAAACGGCGTTCCCCTGGCGGATAAACTCAAAAAGGTCGATGTCTCTTGCGATGATATTCTGGTTTCCGCGCGTCAGAATAATGGCATTACCGAAATAAGCCAAATTAAATATGCCATACTTGAGCGCAATGGACATATTTCAATCATTCCTTTCGAGAAATAAGAGGCGGCAAGATGAGCAATCTTTTGCACGATAACCATTACACCGTCGGTGAGCTGACAAAAAAACTGGCGAGCAAGTTAACCGATGCCGGTCTGCGCTTAACCACGGCGGAATCCTGCACCGGGGGAAAGCTCTCGGTGGCGCTCTGCGCTGAAGAGAACACGGCCGATTTTTATGATGTCGGGCTGGTAGTGTTCAGCGATGCCGCGAAAGCGCGGATCCTCGGCGTGCGTCCTGAAACGCTGGCGCGCTATACCGCCGTCAGCGAACAGACGGTGACCGAGATGGCCGCCAGCATCCGCGACATTGCCCAGGCGGATATCAGCATCGCCATCAGCGGATACGCTGGCCCGGAAGGGGGCGACGACGGCACGGCGGCGGGGACGGTCTGTTTTGCGTGGAACATACGTGGCGAGACGAAAACCCGTACCGTGCTTTTCTCCGGAGACTGTCAGGAGGTGGTGGAAAAAGCGGTGCATTTTTCGCTGGCAGAGCTGGTAACAGCATTGTCGGACGGAAATAACGGTTGAGTTCACGTGGAGGTTCTATGGCTGTCATAGTGATTACCGGTGGGACGGCGGGCGTGGGAAAAGCCACGGCGCTGCGCTTCGCAAAAGCAGGTTACGATGTGGGCCTCATCGCCCGTGATGAAGCCAGCCTGCACTCCACCCAGGAAGAGCTGCGCCGCTTCGGCGTAAATGCGCACGCCGTGCAGGCGGACGTCGCCGACAGTCAGGCGGTGGTGGATGCGGCTAACGAGATTGAGTATCGCCTCGGTGCGATTGATGTCTGGGTCAACAACGCCATGGGGGCCGTGCTTGCACCGTTTCGTACCCTTACGCCGGACGAGTTTCGGCGCGTGACCGAGGTGACATACCTCGGCTACGTGAACGGCACCCGCGCGGCGCTTGAGCTTATGGTTCCACGCGACAGGGGCGTGATTATTCAGGTAGGGTCCGCGCTGGCCTACCGTTCCATTCCCCTGCAGTCCGCCTACTGCGGGGCCAAAGCGGCGATCCGCGGGTTTACCGATGCGGTGCGCACCGAGCTGATGCATGAGAACAGCCGGGTTCAGCTTTCGATGGTGCAGATGCCGGGGCTCAATACGCCGCAGTTCGAATGGGCAAGGAACAAGTTCGCGTGGGCAATGCGGCCGGTACCGCCGGTGTTCGAGCCTGAAGTCGCCGCCAGCGCCATCTTCAGGGTGGCGCAAAAGCCGGTGCGCGAGCTGTGGGTTGGCAGCAGCACCATTCAGTCGATTGTCGGGCAGTTCCTCTTCCCGGGTTTTCTGGACAGGCTGATGGTGAAGAAAGCCTGGGAAGGTCAGATGACCGACGATCTGAACGCGCCGGACCGCCGGGATTATCTCGACCAGCCGGTTAACGACCTGCACAAAATCCATGGCCGTTTCACTGACGAAGCGAAAACCCGCGCGTCGTCCGTGACCTCCGGTATGCCGGGCAAAGTGGCGTTAGGGGCCCTTGCGGTGGCGGGTATTGTGTTGACGCGTTTGATAACCCGCCGGAAACCGTAATCAGCGCAGCGCGCTGCGGTGCGTCCAGAACCAGCGATAGCCGTAGCCGCCAAGGCTGAGCTCGACGGTTTTACCGCAAACCAGCGCGTCATCGTAGCGTTTGTCCGCGAGACAGGCGGTCCAGGTCGTGTTGCGGATCCCCTTCACGGTGAACTGCACCGGCTGGTCACTGAAGTTAACAAAGGTCAGGATGCTGCGTTCTTCGGTCTCGTAATAGATCCCCAGCACCGCGTCACTATCGATCGTGAGGAGCCGAAAGGGCGCAACGGCAATTTCGGGGAACTCCGAGCGGGTATTGGCGATATCAATGATGCGGTGCAGGAGCGAGTTGCGGTGGAGCAGCGAATCAGCGACGTTGATTTTTTGATAGCGGTAAGGACCGCGGTCAATAATCGGCGCGATAAATTTTTCCGGGTCGGCTGCCGAAAAACCGCCGCCTTTCGATCCTGCCCACTGCATGGGGGTGCGCACAGCGTAGCGCTCCTCCAGATCGAGGTCATCCCCCATGCCGATCTCATCGCCATAGCGCATCACCGGAACGCCGGGCAGGGAAAAGAGTACCGCGTGGCAGAACGCCAGCCGCTTCAGATCGCCGTTCAACATCGGCGCCAGGCGGCGGCGGATCCCGCGCTGGTAGACGTTCATCTCGTCGTCAGGGGCGAAGGTATCGAGGACAAACTGTTTGTCTTTCTGGCTGATGCCCTCCAGATCCAGCTCGTCGTGATTGCGCAGCCAGTTGGCAAAACAGCATGAATCGGGCGGGACGATCATTTTCTTCACCGCGTTGCGCAGCGGACGGGCGCTTTTGCGGGCCAGGCTAACGTAAAAATATTTGTTGAGCCAGAAATTGAGCACCAGATTCAGGCGGTCATTATTGCCAAAGTAGTCCTGATAGGCCTCCACCTCGACGTCCACTTCACCCAGCAGGATCGCGTCCGGATTATGTTCCTCAATCAGACGGCGCATGTGTTCGAGGATCCACAGGCCCTTTTTTTCATCACCGTTTCCCGCCTGCGTGGTCAGGTGGGAGGCGGCATCCAGGCGGAACCCCGACACGCCCAGCTTGAGCCAGAAGAGGATGATGTTCTCAATCTCTTTCAGCACCGCGGGTGAGGTCAGGTTCAGGTCCGGTTCGTGGCGATAGAACATGTGCCGGTAGTATTGTCCCGCTTCGTCGTCCCAGGTCCAGATGCTCTCCTCCACGCCGGGAAACATGGGAGGCGTATCGTCGTCGTCACTATCTGACCAGAGGTAGTAATCCCGGTAGGGTGACGCCGGGTTACGGCGGGCCTGCTGGAACCAGGGATGCGCGTCAGAGGTGTGCTGGATCAGCAGTTCAATAATGACCTGCATGCCCAGCTCGCGGGCCTGTTCGATAAAGGCGATGATATCGGCCAGCTTTCCGAAGCGGGGATCCACCTGGAGATGGTCGCTGACGTCATAGCCTTCATCGAGAAAGGGCGTGAGGTAAAACGGGGTGATCCAGATAACCGTCGCCCCCATGCGGCGAATGTACCGCAGCTTGGCCGCTATCCCGGCGATGTCCCCGCAACCATCGCCGTTCAAATCATAAAAGAGTGCGGTATCAATCTGGTAAATAATGGCCCGTGTATGCCAGTCCGTCATAGCGTGCCTCAGTGATAGCCTTCAGTATCCGAAACCTTGCCCCGGAACACGTAGTAGCTCCAGGCGGTGTACACCAGGATCACCGGAATAATCAGTAACGTCCCAACCAGCATAAACAGCTGGCTGGCAGGCGGGGCCGCGGCCTCCCACAGAGTGATACGCGGCGGAATAATGTTCGGCCAGAGGCTGATACCCAGACCGCTGAACCCGAGGAAGATCAGCCCCAGCGTCAGCAGGAAAGGGCGCGCGTGGCTGTCCGGATTGCGGGTCAGGCGCCAGATCAGCACGCTGAAGATCCCGACCAGCAGCGGAACCGGCAGAAACCAGAAGAAGTTGGGCAGGGTAAACCAGCGGTCGGCGACGTACTGCCAGCCGAGCGGCGTCCAGACGCTGACCACCGCGATAACCACCATCAGCGCCAGCAGCACGTGGCGGGTCAGTTCGCGCATGCGTTGTTGCAGCGCGCCTTCGCTTTTCATGATGAGCCAGGTGGTGCCCAGCAGCGTGTAGGCGACGACCAGACCGATGCCGCAGAAGAGGTTGAAAGGCGTGAGCCAGTCCAGCGAAGAGCCGACAAAACGTCGGCCCTCCACGTCAAAGCCGTTGATCACGGCGCCCACCACCACGCCCTGGCTGAAGGTGGCGAGCAGGGAGCCGCCGGCAAAGGAGTAGTCCCAGAATTTGCGGTGTGAAGGGGTGGCTTTGAAGCGGAACTCAAAGGCAACGCCGCGAAAGATGAGGCCGATCAGCATCGCGGTGAGAGGGATGGTCAGCGCATCAATGATCACCGCATAGGCCAGCGGAAACGCGCCGAACAGCCCCGCGCCGCCGAGCACCAGCCAGGTCTCGTTTCCGTCCCAGACGGGCGCCACGCTGTTGACCATCACATCGCGCTCTTTGGCATCGCCCACGAAGTTAAACAGCAGGCCAATCCCCAGATCGAAGCCGTCCATAATGATATACATCAGCGTGGCAAACACGATGATGGCAAACCAAATCACTGAGATATCGACGCCCATCAGATTCTCTCCTCTTCCGGAACAGACTCCGCGGCTGACAGCGGACGGGCAGGCGTGCCCGAGGTGTTTGACGTCAGCGTATCAACGGGCTGAGGACCTTTCTTAATCAGCCGGATGAGATAAACATAGCCCACGCCAAATACGGATGAGTAGACGACGAAGAACGCCAGCAGGCTAATGCTCATCTGCAGGGTGCTGTGCAGCGATACCGCGTCGATGGTGCGCAGGTAGCCATAGACAACCCACGGCTGACGGCCTACTTCGGTGGTCACCCAGCCGGCAAGCAGCGCGACCAGCCCCGCAGGCCCCATGCAGAGGGCAAACCACTGGAACGGACGCGAGTGGTAAAGTCGATGGCGATAGCGTAGCCAGAGGCTGAGCAGACCGAGGGTAATCATCAGCAGACCCATCCCCACCATAATGCGGAACGACCAGAAAACGATGGTCGAGTTGGGGCGATCCTCTTTCGGGAAGTCTTTCAGGGCCGGGACCTGTTTATCCAGGCTGTGCGTCAGAATCAGGCTGCCGAGCGCGGGGATCTCCAGGCCGTATTTGGTGCGCTCTTCCTCCATATCCGGCAGGCCAAACAGCAGCAGCGGGGTGGCCTCGCCGGGCGGATTTTCCCAGTGACCCTCAATAGCGGCGATTTTGGCTGGCTGATGCTCAAGCGTGTTCAGGCCGTGCATATCGCCCACCACCGCCTGGATAGGGGCGACCAGCAGCGCCATCCACATCGCCATCGAAAACATGGTGCGAACGGCGGGCGTATCGTTACCGCGCAGCAGATGCCAGGCGGCCGACGCGCCGACAAACAGCGCGCTGCTCAGGAACGCGGCGATAGCCATATGAATAAGACGGTACGGGAAGGAGGGGTTAAAGACGATTGCCAGCCAGTCCTGCGGGATAACCTGCCCGTTTTCGATAGTGAAACCCTGCGGCGTATGCATCCAGCTGTTAGAGGCGAGGATCCAGAAGGTCGACATCAGCGTGCCGAGCGCCACCATGCAGGTCGAAAAGAAGTGCAGCCCCGGGCCGACCTTGTTCCAGCCGAACATCATAACGCCGAGGAATCCGGCCTCCAGGAAGAAAGCGGTTAACACCTCATAAGTCAGAAGCGGGCCGGTAATGCTGCCCGCGAACTGGGAGAACCCGCTCCAGTTGGTGCCAAACTGGTACGCCATCACCAGCCCGGAAACGACGCCCATGCCGAAGTTAACGGCAAATATCTTTAGCCAGAAGTGGTACAACGATCGCCAGACGTCGTTTTTGGTGCGCAGCCACATGCCCTCCAGCACCACCAGGTAGCTGGCGAGACCGATGGTGATCGCAGGAAACAGGATGTGGAACGAGACGGTAAAAGCGAACTGAATTCTGGCCAGATGAAACGCATCGAGTTCGAACATGGTCCGTACCTCTGAGACGATGGGGCACGCGAATTGCCGGGCAGGTCAGGCCTGCCCGGCAAACCGATTACGGTTTAGTCTTACCGGCACCCAGCTCGGCACCGGTCAGCGGGTCAGAATGTGGATCGGACTTCGTGCGGGCAGACATCGCCTTAACCAGGGTTGCCTGCTCGGTTGTGAGCGTGACGCTGGCACTGCCATCGCCGCCATCCACCGCAGGCTGGGGGGACTCAACGTAATCGAAATGTTTATCGCTGTTCCAGCTTCCGCGAACCTCTCCACCTTCAGACATATTGTAGTACTTGTTGGTGAATTCCTCGATTGGCGGCAGTTTTCCCGGCGGGAAATTATTACGGATGGACTGCAGCGCCTT
Organism: Enterobacter roggenkampii; assembly: GCF_001729805.1. Classification (NCBI taxonomy): domain Bacteria; kingdom Pseudomonadati; phylum Pseudomonadota; class Gammaproteobacteria; order Enterobacterales; family Enterobacteriaceae; genus Enterobacter; species Enterobacter roggenkampii. The sequence continues at coordinate 2,214,986 of NZ_CP017184.1, forward strand.
CTCAAAGGAGAGCTGATGCGCCGCCTCACGCGTCATCAGAAACGCCAGGGCATCTTTAACGCCGGGATCGTCAGTCACGTTGATCAGCCGTTCATAGATGATTTTGGCTCTGGCCTCGGCCGCCACGTTCGAACGCAGATCCGCCGTCGGCTCGCCAATGGTGTCGACGTAGGCCGCCGTCCAGGGTACGCCCGCTGAGTTGGTTAGCGGGGTTCCGCCGCCGTAGAGCAGGGAGGTGATGTGGCTGTCATTGCCGTTTTCGGTCATGGAGCGATACAGCTCGGCCTCATTTTCCACCCCTTCCGCCAGCGCGCCCTTGGCACCTTTATTCAGCATACCAACCAGGGTACCGATGATTTCGAGGTGGCTTAACTCCTCGGTCGCGATATCCATCAGCATGTCTTTACGGCCCGGATCGTCATCGCTCAACCCTTGCGTAAAGTAGCGGCAGGCGGCGGCCAGTTCACCCTGCGGTCCGCCAAATTGTTCCAGTAAAAGGTTCGCCAGGCCGGGATTCGGTTCGGCGACGCGAACCGTGTATTGCAGCTGTTTGACGTGTCGAAACATGCTCACTCTCCTGTGGGTTATTTTTTCGCTTCGACACCCGACGCGTCTGAACGCAGCAGGAACTGTTCCGTCGTTTGCGGGATATGACGAATCAGCCAGTCGGCCATTTCGCGCTCTTCGGCGAGGATCGTCTCGATAGCGGGTATCGAGGCGGTGTCACCCGCTTTTTTGGCCGCCGCCAGCAGGGAGGTATAGCAGGCGATTTCAAACTGTTCGAACACATAGCCGCTGATCGAGCCCTTCACGATTTCGTCAGAAGGGAACATGCCGCCGATGGATTGTCCCAGCGCCGCCATTTGCTCATCGAGTCTTTTAAGACCGAACGAGAAATATCATTACGGTCGAGGATTTCCTCCAGCAATGTGATTTGCCGT